>JBCBWG010000009.1:0-28859 GCA_039817205.1 Pseudomonadota bacterium | reverse complement strand
ATTCGTTGTCTTTTGCTACCTCGCGACGCTCAATCGCGACATCCAGCTGTCCGACGGTCAGCGAAGCGCCGAATGGTATCCAATCGGCCGGGTGGTCGGTGCTGTGGCACTCTGGGCCGGTGGTCTCTCGGCGCTCATTCTCGCGTCCGTCGAAGCCTTCGAACAAGGTGCACTCAGAAAAGCTGCGCGACAGCTCGTGGACCGGCTGTTCGATGAAGTCTTCAAGCTGCCGCCGGATCTCGCCGTGCAGATGACGGACGCCCGTCGCAATGAAGTGGCGGGCATGGTCGAGCAGTATTTCCCGTTTGCGTTGGCCTCGACTTGGATGCTTGTCGGCGTGGTTGCTCTCTATTTCGCAGCCGTTGCTGTCTTCCGGTCGGACCGTCTCGGTCGCGCCTGGCCGGATTTGTCGGCGCTTCTGATCCCGCGCGAACTCAATCTGGTGTTCATCGCCGCAGCCGTCGGCTCATTCATTGAGGGCCCGATCGGGATCACAGCAAAGTGCTTCATCTGGTCCATCGCGACAGCTTACGTGTTGCAGGGCCTTGCGATTTTGCACCAAACGCTGCGCGGCAGCGCGTTCCGCGGGCTCGCGCTCTTCGGCGCCTACCTCGCCCTATTCTTCGTACCGCTCTATTCCAACATGGTGCTGGCGCTCATTGGCATCGCCGAGCCCGTCTCGCCGATCCGCCGCTCATCGATTGAGACCATTACGGAAGCCAATCCCCTTCCGCCGAATACGCCAGGAGGCCCCGGCGGACCCGGCGGGAGCGGAGGTGGCGGACCCGTTGGTCCGGGCGGTCGCGGGCCACCACCATCAGGACCGTCATCCGGCAACACATAGGACGCTGGCCCGCACATGCGGGGCACAGAAATTCAACTTAAAAACAACCGGCCAAGCGCCGAACGAAAGGACCAGTCGAATGGATGTCATTCTCCTCGAGCGCATCGCAAAGCTCGGCCAGATGGGCGATGTCGTGAAAGTCAAAGACGGTTACGCCCGCAATTGCCTGCTGCCACAGCAGAAAGCGCTCCGGGCAACGGACGACAACCGCAAAGAGTTTGAGGCGCGCCGCTCGACGCTTGAAGCCCGCAACCTGGAGCTCAAAAGCGAGGCCGAACAGGTCGCCGAAAAGCTTGGCGGTCAAACGTTCGTCGCCATCCGGCAGGCCGGCGACACCGGCCAGCTTTACGGCTCGGTGTCCTCACGCGACATTTCCGAACTTGCGGTTGAAGCCGGATTTCAAATCGAGCGCCGCCAAGTGGAACTGGAAGGCCCGATCAAAGCGCTCGGCCTGCATCCCGTTAAAGTCCAGCTGCATCCCGAGGTCACGACAGATGTGACCGTCAACGTGGCGCGGTCAGAAGAAGAAGCTGAGCGCCAGGCGCGTGGTGAGGACGTCACCGTGATCCGCGACGAAGGCCTCGAGCTCGAGACGTTCGATCCGGACGCCATGGACGAGGATGACGACGATCGGCGCGAAAGCGGCGGCGATGCGCTCGACGACAGCGCAGTTCAGCCGGACGCGTAAACGAAAAGCCCGCTCCGAGTGGCAAAATTCAAGTGGCACCATTCGAGTGGCAACACTCGAGCCACACCACTTCGGGGCGGGCATCTTTTTTGGTTTTGACCTGAGCGTCAGCCGCCCAACGCCGCACTTACTCGGCGGCGACGGCCGCTTCACCCTGGCCACCTTGGCCACTCTGGCCAGCCTGACCACCCTGGCCCGGTTGAACAGCTGCGGTGTAATCCTCAATCAGTGCCTTGCAGACCTCACCCGGCGTGAAGGTGTAGGCGTCGATCTCGGCAATCGGCGTGACTTCGGCTGCGGTGCCAACCATGAAGCACTCATCAAACGAACCGAGCTCCTCCGGCATGATGATGCGATCCGTGCAGGTGTAGCCCCGCTTCTTTGCGAGCTCGATCACGGTGCGGCGTGTGATCCCGTCGAGGAAACAATCGGGCGTCGGCGAATGGAGCTCTGTGCCTTTGACGAAGAAGATATTGCCGCTGGTGCATTCGGCGACGCGGCCCCGCCAATCCAGCATCAACGCTTCGGCGAAACCGCCCTGCTCCGCACGGTGCTTTTCAATCGTGCCAACCATATAGAGCCCGGTCGCCTTCGTGCACGATGGCGCGGTCATCGGGTCAGGACGACGGTACTTCGCAAACGTCACGCGAATGCCTTTGAGGCGCTGCTCAATCGGGAAGTACGATCCCCAATCCCAGGCGGCAATCGCGAGGTTGATCTTCGTTTGTTGCGCCGACACGCCCATCATTTCGCTGCCGCGCCACGCGAGCGGCCGCACATAGCAGTCGCTCAGGTTGTTGGCCTTAACGACCGCGTTACAGGCCGCATCAATCTCTTCGACCTGATAGGGAATTTCGAAATCGAGGACGCGCGCACCGTCAACCAATCGCTGAGAATGCTCGGTGAGCTTGAAAATCTGGCCGCCGTATGCCCGCTCGCCCTCAAATACCGCACTCGCATAATGCAGTCCGTGGCTCAGCATATGCAGGGTCGCATCACGCCACGGTACCATCTCCCCGTTCCACCAGATAAACCCGTCGCGATCGCTATATGGAATGAGGTCGGCCATTTGAACTCCACGGCGCAGATGTGCTTGCCGATCAAAGCCGGCCAGCAGGCTCAAGAAAATTGGAATGGTTCGCAATGGAGCGTGCGGATGACAACGCTGCCAAAGGTCGGAACCAACGCCGCGTGTGTGGCCCGTGAGGGCGCGCGCGACGAGCTTGCCAGCGTTAGCCAGCGCACCTAAATAAGTCAACAAGGCTGACCTATTTTTGGTCGCAGGTGCGTGCAAGACAGGCAATGGGGCTAATCAATGGATCGTCGGGCCAAACACGGGGCCGAGCATGGGGCCGAGCACGAAGCCAAGCATGGATACGGCGTTGCGACCGATGGGGCGCACGGTCCAATCGATCCTCAGTCCACGGCTGAACCAGCCGCAGCAGACCCTCCGTCAATGGCTGGAAATGAGGCAACATCAGCCGCAGATGACGCAGCACTTCTGACAGCGATGATCGAGCGGCTGTTCTTTGCCTACCGGGATTTCACCAGCGAGGCCGACGCGCGTCTTCAAGGTCAAGGCTTCGGGCGCGCTCATCACCGTGTGATTTATTTCGTGACGCGCCATCCGGGTCTTGCCGTGCATGACCTTTTGGACATCCTACGGATAACAAAGCAGTCGTTGGCGCGCGTCCTGCGCCAACTGGTAAAAGAGGGGTATATCGAGCAGCGCAAAGGCCATACCGACCGCCGCGAACGTCGCCTCTATCCTACCCAGGCTGGCATCGATCTCGCGCGATCCCTGACGGAAACCCAGACCCGAAAAGTTGCGAGTGCCCTATCAGAAGCGGGCCCGGATGCGGTGCCGGTGGTCACGGCGTTCCTTTCCGGTATGGTGTCCGACGGCGATCGGTGCGCGGTTGAACAGCTGATCTCGTCGACGGGGCGCACGAAGGCTCGCTGAGTGTGATACCGCGATCGCGTTGGTCGTATCGTTGAAGCGGCCGCCTGTGGGGCAGACAAACTGTGACCGAGGATCTCTCACGATGAGCAATTTCGAGGCGGCCCGCGGAGTTCCATCGACCGGTCGCGCGCTGGGCGCCCAGCCCCCCGAAGCCCTCCCCGACGACGCGCCTCACATTCTGGTGGTCGATGATGACGAGCGCATTCGGGATCTCCTGAGCCGCTTCCTCCACAGCAATGGATTTCGCGTGACGCCAAAGTCCGACGTCGCGAGTGCCCGCTCTGCACTCAAGGGGATGGCGTTCGATCTCATCTTGCTCGATGTGATGATGCCCGGTGAGAGCGGCCTATCACTGGCAAAGGATCTCCGATCCAGCAACGACGTGCCGATTTGTATGCTGACGGCGAATTCCGAGCCGAACCAGCGCATTGAAGGCTTGGAAACGGGCGTCGACGATTACGTCTCGAAACCGTTCGAGCCCCGTGAACTGCTCCTCCGAATTCAGAATATCCTGCGTCGGAACCGCGTCGATCGCGGCCAGGAAGATGTGCGCTTCGGCGATCTGACGTTCTCGGTCACACGCGGCGAGCTACGCCGCGGCGACGAGCAAATCCGGCTGACGGAACGCGAACGCGAACTCCTGCGCCAATTTGCGCAACGGCCAGGAAGTTCAATCGCGCGTCACGAGCTTTTTCAAGACGAGATCTCCGGGTCAGAGCGCGCAATCGACGTGCAAATCAACCGCTTGCGCCGTAAAATTGAAGAAGATCCTTCAAACCCTGTCTATCTGCAGACGGTCCGTGGCAAAGGATATGTTCTTTATACCGACTAGTCGGTACTCAGAGCCTGGTGGCGCCAGAAGGTTGGCAGTCTTCTGAGCTTGTGTCAGTCAACTTTCGCCTGACGACGCGGATTGCCGCTTGTCCGTCAGGCGGCGGCAGATCACGCAGACGGCTGGAGCGCCAACGATGGCCACCACGACGCCGGACCAAAGAAACAATCAGCCGGGCAGTGGGCTTGTCTCGCTCGTCCTCGAGCGGCTGAAGGCCATCCCCGAGCTGTTTTTAGGAACGATCAGCGAGCTGATCCCGACCGGTCTCTACGCCCGCACCTTGCTCATCATCATCACGCCGATCGTACTTTTCGAGGGCATTCTCGCGTACGTCTTCATGGAGAGCCACTGGCAGGCTGTGACGCGCCGGTTGTCCGAAGCCACCGCCCGCAATGTGGCAGCGCTGGTCGAACTTTATGAGGATTACGATAAAGCCGATGACCATCGCCAACTGACCACCTTGGCCCGCGACCGCCTCAATGTGCTCATGCAGGTCTTGCCCCCGGGCGAACTGCCACCGGCAACGCAACGGCCGTTTTTCTCGCTGTTGGATCGCACCCTCTCTGGCGAAATTCGCACCAAGCTCGGCGACCGTCCGTTTTGGATTGATACCGTCGGGCGATCGAAGCACGTTGAGATCAAGGTGCAGACACCGACCGGCAACCTGCATTTCATTACCCGGCGCAGTCAGACCTACGCGTCCAACTCTCACATTTTTCTCGTGTGGATGGTTGTCACGTCGATCATCGTCCTGACCGCATCAATCCTGTTTCTGCGGAACCAGATCCGGCCCATTCTTTCGCTTGCGAAGGCGGCCGACGACTTTGGCCGCGGACGCGCAACACCGCTCGACCAACTCCGCCCTCGGGGCGCGCGCGAAGTGCGGCGCGCAACAGAAGCGTTCCAGGAGATGCAGGAGCGGATTACACAGCACGTCGATCAGAGAACCACGATGCTTGCCGGCGTCAGCCATGACCTACGAACGGTCCTCACCCGGTTCAAGTTGCAGCTCGCATTCCTTGAGGAGACGCCCGAGGTCCAGGGCATGCGCTCCGATGTTCGCGACATGGAGCACATGCTCGAAGACTATCTCGCCTTTACGCGGGGGGACGAGGGCGAGGAGCCAGCGGAAGCGGATCTGATCGATCTTCTCGGCGAAATCCGGGATGACGCGGCGACCCTCGGTCGCGAGGTCGAACTCCGGGTTTCCAAGCGCCGTCGAACGCTCCCAGCGCTTATCAAGCGGCGTGCGCTCAAGCGTGCGCTCATGAACTTGGTCAGCAATGCCATGCGCTTCGGCACGACCATCGTGATCCGGGCCACCCGCGACCGCAACGGCCTTCGCATCGACGTCGAAGACAACGGGCCGGGCGTGCCAGTCGATGAGCGCGAAAACGTTTTCAAGCCGTTCTACCGTGTCGACCACGCGCGCAACCAGGCGAAGGGCAACAGCGGTCTCGGCCTCGCGATTGCCCGTGATGTCGCGCGAAGCCACGGCGGCGACATCACGCTCGGTGCGAGCACCCTGGGCGGCCTCAAGGCCTCCATCCACCTCCCCGCTTGAACCGATCGGGAGACGACACGCTCGAACGGTGGCTCTCAGCAATGACGCTGGCGCGCTCTGATAAGTCTTTTTTGTTGGCCCAACGTTCGCAAGCTCCGTTGGCGCGTATTGGCCCAACGTTCGCAAGCTCCGTTGGCGCGTATTGGCCCAACGTTCGCGAGCTCCCTTGGCGCGCGCAATCCGAGCATTGGGGCAATTCTGGAATTCGTTCGACGCGCACAAGCAGCGCCTCTGTCCTGAGAATTACTTTCACAATCTGAAATGACAACCCGCGCGGCCCCACCCTTGTCACCAGTCCTTGTCACCCGGGTTGCGTGCGAGCCCGTCCGAACGAATGCAGCCGAAGTCTATCAAACATGTTGGAGTAGCCGTCGCGGAAGCGGCTCGTCGCTTATCCGCAGGTTATCCCATGGTAGGCCGCGCGGCATCCACAGGTTGTGCGCCCAAGAGCACGAATTTCGGGCGCCGCCATGATGCACGCGATTTTCGCGGTGACGAATCCTCCACCGGCGCTTGCGACTCGACGCGGTCGAACGTTTGGGTGCCAGAGGTGCAGCGACGATCGCTTGCACGTCACTGAACGAAACGAGGATCGTGCATGGCTTTCGCCGCAGCAGAAAACCGCCGCACCGCCAACCCAGTCGATTTGGTTGAGCACTTGGCCCACCAGCACGATTGGTCGGTCGAACGCGCCAGCGAGGATGAACTCACGCTGCTGATCGCTGGCGAGTGGACCGACTATCACGTGTCGGTCAACTGGCGCGGTGATATCGAGACGGTGCACGTGGCCAGCGCATTCGACTTCAAGGTGCCGGAGTTTCGACAAGCAGAGATCTACCGTCTGTTGGCGCAAATTAACGAACAGCTTTGGCTCGGCCATTTTGATTTTTGGGCCGACGATGGGCTCCTCATGTACCGCCACGGGATGCCGCTTGCGGGCTCGGATTTGTCGGTCCAGCAATGCGAGGCGCTGTTGAGCGGCGCGCTCGAAAGCTGTGAGCGATACTATCAGGCATTTCAGTTCGTCGTCTGGGCCGGCAAGGGAAGCCGAGAAGCGCTCGTCTCGACGATGTTCAATACCGAGGGACAGGCTTGATTCATTTGGCCTGAGCGACAACGCCGGAACCGCAATCGCTGCGCGACGCGGCAACCCTGCGAGACCCCTCGCGAAACCCGCCCGCTCTCCAGCCGGCGGGTTTGCTTTTTTGAACCCATGCCAGCACGGTCATCGCGACGCCCGAAGATCCGAGCGCGACGCAGACGGTATGCGAGGACGACGTGATGACGAACGAAAGTGCTCAGGCTTTTGAGTTGCCCGGTGACGGACCGTTGCTGCTGGTTGGCTGTGGCAAGATGGGCGGCGCGATGCTGGCCGGTTGGTTGGCGCAAGGGCTCCCGGCGCAACGCGTTGTCGTCCAGGATCCTGGGCCTTTGCCGGACATTGCTGATATGTTGTCAGAGGCAGGTATTCCGGTGACCGAGGCCTATGATGGCCCGCCCCCGTCCGTGGCATTGCTGGCCGTCAAACCGCAGGTCATGGATACGGTCTATCCGACGGTCGCAAAAACATTCGATCCGACGACGCTGGTGATCTCTGTGGCCGCAGGACGGACGATCGCCGGGTTCGAAGCTGACGCGCCCGAAGGTGCCGCAATCATCCGCTCGATCCCGAACACGCCGTCGGCCATTGGGCAGGGCATGACGGTCTGCTTTGCCAATGACCACACAACGGACGCGCAGCATGCGCTTGCAACGAGATTGCTGGCCGCGATCGGTCGCGTTGGGTGGGTCGACGCCGAGCATCTGATTGATGCGGCAACCGCTGTGTCCGGCTCCGGTCCGGCCTACGTCTTTTTCCTCGCCGAAACGCTCGCAGCCGCCGGCGTCGAAGTCGGGCTTCCGGAGCGGCTCGCCCGTGAACTCGCCGCAGTCACCATCGCTGGGGCCGGTGACCTGATGCTGGAGAGTTCAGACCAACCAGATCAGCTCCGCCGCAACGTAACGTCGCCGAATGGGACCACAGAAGCGGCGCTCAACGTTCTGATGGCCGACGATGGTCTTCGACCGCTCATGTCGCGCGCCGTCAAAGCCGCAGAAGCTCGGAGCCGTGATCTCGCGCGTTGAAAGGTTTTGAGCGGGTTGAGCGCAAACAATATTACATTTCAAGACTTGTTGTAGTACGCGAGGCGGGCGCGCTTGAAGGTCAGGGCGCCGCGACAAAGATTTGCGGGAGGTCGCATGGCCCGTCTCTTGTCTGAATTCATCGGGACAGCGTTTTTGCTGTCGGCGATCGTCGGCTCCGGGATCATGGCCGAGACCCTATCGCCGAACAATGTCGGCGTTGCGCTCCTCGCCCATGCGATCGCCATCGGCGCGATGCTCTATGTGCTCATCACGATGCTCGGCCCGATTTCCGGCGCGCATTTTAATCCCGCTGTCACGTTTGCATTCTGGTTGCGGGGCGAGCACGAGACAGCGTCGGTATTACCTTACGTTGCCGTCCAAGTCGCAGGTGCCATCGTCGGCGTTGTGATCACGCGGATCATGTACGATTTGGCGCCGGTCGATTTCGCTGAAAAGGCGCGGACGGGGCCGGGTCAATGGCTCGGTGAGCTGGTCGCGACGTTCGGGCTGATGCTCGTGATCCTGTTGACGATCCGCGCGCGGGTCGAAGCGGTGCCGACATCGGTCGCGCTCTACATCACTTCGGCCATTTGGTTTACCTCGTCGACGTCCTTTGCCAACCCAGCCGTTTCGGTCGCAAGGGCGCTCTCGGACACGTTTACAGCGATCAATCCACTGCACGTGCCGATGTTTGTCGTGATGCAACTCGTCGGTGCGGCATTGGCGATCGCCTGCGCCCGGCTTCTCGCGTCCGACGAGGACGGCGCTGACGAAGAACGATTGAGCGATGGCACCGACGATCGAGAGCGAGCGTCATGAGCTTCACGATTTACCACAATCCAGATTGCGGCACCTCGCGGAACACGCTTGCCATGCTTAAGTGTGCGGGCATCACGCCTCAGCTGATCCTTTATCTGGAAACACCACCGAGCCGCGATCGTTTGGTCGAACCGATCGCTGAAATGGGCGTCACGCCTCGCGCGTTGCTACGCGAGAAGGGAACACCTTTCGCAGACCTGGGTCTCGGCGATCCGGCACTGACAGATGAGCAGCTCATTGACGCGATGATGACCCATCCAATCCTCATCAACCGCCCGATCGTCGTCACGCCCAAAGGCACCAAACTCTGCCGCCCGTCAGAGACAGTTGGTGCTCTGCTACCCGATGGCGCACTGGCCAATTTTGTCAAAGAAGACCGAACCAACGCAGCCAGCTGACCGTTCAAAGGCACTCAGAGATAACGAGTTCCGACGATCATACGCCGAGTCATGCGTTTTGCGTGCCGCGATCGGCGTGTATCGCCGATGTCGGTCGCGATAACTCGTTGATTGTTGGTGCGGACGCCGCACGTAGGAGATCGCAATGCTGGATCTTGAAACAGACAAGGGCAAGCTCATCGACGCTGCCATGGCACTTGCCGCCGAGCGACCCTGGGCCCATGTGAGTTTGCGCGATATCGCGGAACGAGCGGGTCTTCCATTCGGCAACTTGCGCGGGACAATCGCGTCAAAGACCCAGATTGTGTCTGGGTTCATTCGGGCCGTAGACACAGAAGTTCTGAAAAACGTTCCCGAGCGCGACCCGGGCCAGTCACCGCGCGATACGCTGTTCGAACTTTTAATGGCGCGGTTCGATGCCATGGCACCCTACAAAGAGGGGCTCAGATCCATCGATCGGGACGTCAGCTTCGACACGACGCTGTTTCAGGCGCACTTGAACTCGCAACGCTGGATGCTGCTCGCAGCAGGCCTCGACGGTGATGGGCCGCGGGGCGTGCTTCGGTCGAGCGGACTGGCCTCCCTAAGCGGTGCCATTTTCAAGACCTGGCTCGAAGACGATGACCCGGGGCTCGCGAAAACGATGGCCTCTCTCGATCGACGTCTGCGACGCGCGGGCGACACGATGGCCTCAATCGATCAGGCCTGCGATGGCATGAGCCGCATTCGCGAAATGGTGACAGGTGGTCTCCAGAATGCGACGAGTGGATTTCGCAATCGCCGCTCATCGGCTCGGGCGACCAACGATGAGCCTGAGACGCCGGGTGGTTCGGGCGCTTTCGATGATCCGGCCCCATCGGCCGGCACTTGATTGGGACGAAACGGTAGGGGTTCAACCATGGCGACTTCAGAGCGTGCGCCCGAGATCACGTTCGACGATTTTCTGGCCGTCGACATACGCGTTGGAACAGTGATCGAGGCGGAGCCCTACCCCGAGGCACGCAAACCAGCAATTAAGCTGCGGATCGACTTTGGCGCGGAGATCGGCGTCAAAAAAACGTCGGCTCAGATTACGGCCCACTATACCCCGGAGGCGCTGGTCGGCCGTCAGATTGCAGCGGTCGTGAACTTCCCTCCGAGGCAGATCGGTAAGTTCATGTCCGAGGTCCTAACGCTTGGCTTCGCCGACGCCGACGGTGGCATCGTCTTGATCGCGCCGGACCAAGCCGTCCCGAACGGCGAACGCTTGATGTAGTCACCAAGCGACCCGCGTCGTCGCCGGGTCTCAAGTGCCTCACACGACCAACGCACCCAGCTCAGATGCCCCTCCGGGGCGAGAGGCCACCTCCCCCACAACGTCTGCGGGAAAAGAGAGCGCGATCGATCGCAACCTGAGCAATGTTCGAGACCTGAATAATACGCTGCGAAAATTCGGTACTGCGCGTTGTAATGCGAAAGCCAGAGCCACTTATTCAATACCAATTACAACAATTGGTTGAGACGATTGTTAGGGTCCGCAATTACCCACCAACCGCCTCGCCGACGGCGCGGGCGTTGTCAGCGACCGTTGGGATCGCCTTCAAGGCTGGCACATGCTCTTTGGCGAAAATGGACCATCGCGCTTGCGCTTCGGCGCGATCGCCGGTCCCGCTCGAGAGATAATCGCGAACCGGTGCGAGCCAGGCGCGCACGTCGTCGAAGCGATCGCCGTACTGGGGCCCGATCCGATCGATCATAGCGTCAAAGCGCGCCAATGCGGCGGACGTCTGCGGTGGTGCGCCCGCGCCATTAAGATGTCCGTTTGCGAACGGCTGCGGGCCGCCGCTGCCAGTCGCACCGCCGTTGACGGCGCTCAACTGATCCCTCAACGAACCGGCGCCCTGGGTGGCGGTGCCTGCTGCGGAAGTGTCGTTCAGGCCCGCATGATGCGCATGGCTCGCGTGGCCAGCGCCTGCCAGACCATGACCGCCGGTAGCACCATTGACCGCGCCATTTAGCGAGCCGACGTCGCCCACGACATTGCTCGCGATCGCGGGATGGGCCGACGGCTCCGTGTGGAGCTGTGGGGCGTTGTTGAATGTTGTGCTCAGCCGTTGGACGTCACCATGCTCGGCGGCCACTGCTGCGGCCGTGCTCGCTGTTGGTGTGTGTCGCAAGATCTGCTGGCTCTGGAGGTCAATCTCGAACGTGCCGTAACTCTCAGCGCCCCCGGCAACCATCGCCTGATTGATGATACCAAGCACATCGCGCATGAAATCGAGATCGCTTCGCATCAGGACGGATGCGCGACCGTCGCCCGTGATGACGTAAAGCGAGCGTTTGCGGATAAGCCAGAGCGCGCGGATGAGGGCGACAACGCTCAATGCGCCAAAGATGGCTGCGCCGAGTGGTTGGGCATAGGCGACGCCAGCTGCGCCTGCGACACCGGCTGCGATCAGAAAGAGCACGAACGCAACTTGCGCCTTACCCGTTTGCCCGGGGTCATACCCGATCGCAGCTCTCGTGATCGAACCAACGCGGACAACTTCGTCACCCGTTTCAAGAACAGACGGCCGAATAATCAGCGTCGTCAGTCGTCGCGCCATCGCGCTTGCCCCATTTACCCATCAAGGACGAATGCCAGCCCCGCACCGGCATCCACCAGCTTTCACAAAAACAGAACCGGCATGGTCCGCCGGTTCTGCTGGTCGTCTCGTTTCAGTCTCGTTTGCGGCCGCCTAGCTTGCCATCTGCTGCGGTCGCATGTCGTCACGGCTGATACCTGCAACACGAACCGGCTTCTTCATCGCATCGCGACGGAAGGGCTCGCCCAGCTCTTGGTTCAGCACCACTTCGATGAAGGTTGTGACGCCGCTGTTCATTTGCTCGTCAATTGCAACGCTCAGCGCTTCGCTCAACTGCTCCATCGTTGTGACCTGCACGCCTTTCAGTGCGCAGGCATCGGCAATCTTCGCGTACTCGACGCCGAGGTTGAGCTCGGTGCCGACGAAGTTGTCTTCAAACCACAGAGTTGTGTTCCTTTTTTCGGCACCCCATTGGTAATTTCGGAAAATCACCATCGTGATTGGAGGCCAATCGTTGCGACCGACCGCCGTCATCTCGTTCATCGAGATGCCGAACGCGCCATCACCTGCAAAGCCCACAACCGGCACGTCAGGGCAGCCGATTTTCGCGCCGCAAATCGCTGGGAAGCCATAGCCGCACGGACCGAACAGACCGGGTGCGAGATATTTGCGGCCCTCTTCGAATGTCGGATAGGCGTTGCCGATGGCGCAGTTGTTTCCGATATCGGAAGAGATGATGGCCTCTTTCGGAAGTGACGACTGGATCGCGCGCCATGCCATGCGTGGGCTCATGCGCTCCGGCTCGCGGCCACGGGCGCGCTCGTTCCAGTTTGTGCCTGGATCGTCGTCTTCGTGGTCAAGGCCTGACAGCGTTTGCAACCATGCAGACTTGGTCTGATGGATCAGCGCCTCGCGCTCGTCGCGACCGGCTTTACCGGCACCGGGCCCGAGCTTCTCGAGCAGCTGCTCGGCCACCATTTTGGCATCACCCTGAATACCAACCGCAACCGGTTTGGTCAGACCGATGCGGTCCGCATTGATGTCGACCTGGATGAGTTTGGCATCGTTTGGCCAGTAATCGATCCCGTAGCCTGGCAGGGTCGAAAACGGATTGAGGCGCGTACCGAGCGCCAGCACAACATCGGCTTTCGAGATGAGTTCCATCGCAGCCTTTGACCCGTTGTAGCCGAGCGGGCCAACGGACAGCGGGTGAGACCCTGGGAACGCATCGTTGTGCTGATAGTTACAGCAAACTGGTGCTGCGAGCCGTTCGGCAAGCTTGGCAGTTGCTGGAATGGCGCCAGCGAGAACCACGCCCGCGCCATTCAAGATGACCGGGAATTTGGCCTCGGTGAGAAGCTTTGCTGCGTCCTCAATTGCCGACTGACCGCCTGGCGAGCGCTCAAGACGGACGACCTGTGGCAGGGCGATATCAATCACCTGGGTCCAGTAATCGCGCGGAACGTTTATCTGCGCCGGTGCGCTGAGCCGCCATGCATTGGTGATGACGCGGTTCAAAACTTCCGCCATACGAGCCGGATCGCGCACTTCTTCCTGGTAGCAAACCATGTCCTCGAACAGCTTCATCTGTTCGATTTCCTGAAACCCGCCCTGACCGATCGTCTTGTTCGCCGCCTGTGGCGTCACCAGAAGCAGCGGTGTATGGTTCCAATAGGCTGTCTTAACGGGCGTCACGAAATTGGTGATGCCCGGGCCGTTCTGAGCGATCATCATCGACATGTTGCCGGTCGCGCGCGTATAGCCGTCGGCCATCATGCCGGCATTACACTCGTGAGCGCAGTCCCAGAATTTGATGCCGGCTTCCGGAAACAGGTCAGAAATCGGCATCATTGCCGATCCAATAATTCCAAATGCGTGCTCGATGCCGTGCATCTGAAGGACCTTCACGAAGGCTTCTTCAGTTGTCATTTTCATTAGCGTCTCCCGACCGATCATATTTTGTTCTCTTCGCGGCATCGCGGCAAACGCAGATGGGGGCCGAGCGAAAACGCCCAAAGCCGGTCGCGGGTCACCAGAGGGGTGCGAAGTGTAGGCGGATGTGACACGCACACAAAAATGCTGTCAATTCACCGCTTAGTCGCCGCGTGTTATCTGGTGACGCGGGGCCCAGAAGCAAGAAGCCGAGCGAGACGCCGAGCGAGACGCCACATTGGAAGTCACGCGGACGAAAGGGGCAAAGAACGCATGCTGAAGATCTACGGTCGCGCAAACTCGATCAACGTCCGCAAAGTCCTCTGGATGGCAGCTGAACTCGATCTGACGTTTGAGCGCGAAGACTGGGGGCGTGGCTTCAGGAGCACGGATGAAGAACCATTTCGCTCCGTCAGCGCGTGGGGCGTCATTCCGGTTCTTGACGATGACGGCTTCATCCTGAGGGAAAGCAACGCCATTGTTCGTTATCTGGCGACCAAACAGGGACGGACGGATCTTCTGCCGACAGACATGCGGTCACGCTTCGAAGTTGAGGCTTGGATGGATTGGTCGTCGACCGACCTCTACCAGGAGGTTCGTCCGGTTTTTCAAGGACTTGTCTTCAAGCTCCCACAATTTACCGATCCGAATATCATCGCCGCCGGCATTAGAGGCTGGACCCGACAGATGCAGCGGCTCGAAGATCATTTTGCATCGGGTCAGCCGTTTTTGACCGGTCAGACGTTCACGGCAGCCGACGTGGTTGTCGGCCTCAACGTCAATCGCTGGTTCATGACGCCATTCGACAACAAGCCGAGCTTCGCCCAAATTTCGGCCTATTACGATCGCCTCAAAGAGCGTCCGGCGTTTCTGGAGCATGGGGCGAATGGTCTGCCTTAAACCAATCGAACGGAAATTAACGAGCAAGCCATTGGCATCGTTGCGTACGCGAGCTGCGGTGGCGCTCGGCTTGGCCGCCAGCGCGATCGCTGGGTCGGCGCATGCTGCGAGCGTATGCGTGGTTTGCGATGGCAAGAGCGCAACCTATGAGTGCGTCCTGCCGTCGGAGAGTGCCACAAGGCAAAGCCGGATCCTGCGATCGGCCGAAAAGCTCGTTTGTATGAAAGCAATCGCTGAGCGGCGCGGGCACGCGAGCTGCTCGGTGCGTCGCGGTATCAAAGGCATCTGCACCGGCGAAATCTTTGATTTGGCGCGTGAGACCCAATCGGCTGCCGAAGCGCCGGCCACTGCGGCCGTCCGTCCGGGTCCTTCTGTGGCTCGGCCATCAAGCCGTCCCGGTGGCCCAGAACCGCAATCAGAAACCCGGTCAGAAACGCGGTCAGAAACGCAGGCCGCACGGCAGACAGCGCCTGACGTTCAAACCAGGCCGCCAACGCCGGAGAATGCTGACACGACCGAGCCGGCGCCAAAGCCGGAGACTGCGCAGACGCGCAAACCAGAGGCTGGTGCCCCAAAGACGATGGTTGAGCTGGCAAAGCGCACGGTCGATGCGACCGACCGCCAGATCAAGAAGACCGGCGAGCAGGTCTCAGGTGCTGGAGAAGCCGTGACCGGCGCCATCAAGAAAAGCTGGACTTGCGTGACGTCGCTTTTCTCAAAGTGCTGAAATCGCTCTGGGCGACCGCAAGCGGGTTATTCTCCGCGCAGCCAAGCCCGTGCCAAGCGCTGTGCTTTTGACACGTCCGCACGTGACAGCTCGCGGGCAATGTCAGCCCGATGCCCTCTCGCGCCTTCGTGCCCTTTCGATGCCGCCAGGTTGAACCACTTGTGCGCGGAGACCAGGCAAATTTCCACGTCCCGACCAATGCTGTACTTCAGGCCGAGTTCGAACAGGATGTCGCCGGTAATCAGCGATCCTGCCTGCCCTTCCACACCTTCGAAATCATAATCCAGACGTGCCATGTTTTTCCCCCAAGGCGTCGTGTTGGTTGGAGCCGGTCAGCGTCACGACCGAGCTTGGGGACCAGTAGAAGTGGCACACGACGGGATAGGGTTAACGCATTTCATCCCGCAGCCATGACGGCCAACTTTATCGTTCAGAAGCGTTTTCGCAGCGTCTGAAAACGGCACAAACGACCGATCCTCTGACGCATGTTTGGAATGCGGTAACACCTTCAAAGCGCGCTCGTGGGCAAGCGACCAAAGCGCGCTCATGGACGAGCGACCAATGCGCGCTCATGGACGAGCGACCGCACCCGGAGTTCCACCGTGTTCACATCACCTGCTGCACGCGGGCAACGGCTCACCTGCTGTGACGGTCGCTTGATCACCGGTCCGTTGGCGCGGCACGTCCGCTCGCCGTATGACGCCAGCTCTGAGCGTCGCGCGACATGGGGGAAACGGTGTCTGTAGAGTATGAGGCGATCTTTTGGATCCCGCGGCGAACGATCCCTGTCCTGATGCTCGGCACGGCGGTCCTGGTCGGCGGATGCGCTGGACAGTCGATCGGCGAGCTCGGGCTCCAGCAGACGAGCTCACTGAGCCAACCGGGCGCCATTCGCACCGCATCGATCAATGGACCGACACGCGTGGCCCAATCGCACCCATCGCAAAACCGATCGACTGCGAGCTTCGTGTTGGCTGACCGAGCGATCCGCCGCGTGGTCGGCGCAAAAGAGACGGGACGCGCCGACCGGGTCTGGTAAAACGCAGAATGCCCTTAGGGTTTCAGAGCAGAATGCCCTTAGGGTTTCAGAACTGTCGAACCGGTCGTTTTCCGCGCTTCTAAATCGCGATGGGCCTGAGCGGCGTCTGCAAGAGGATAAGTCTGATTGACTTTGATCTTTACGGCGCCGGACTTGACCACGCTGAAAAGATCGTTGGCGTTTGCGACAAGATCGTCCCGGCTCGAGGTGTAGGTGAAAAGCGTTGGTCGGGTGACGTAGAGCGATCCCTTCGCCGCCAGCCCGCCGACGTCAAAATCTTTGATCGGGCCTGAGGCGTTGCCGAACGTCACGAAAAGCCCGAGCGGCTTCAAACAGTCGAGCGACTTCGGATACGTATCGGCTCCGATCGAATCGTAGACGACGTCGACGCCCTTCCCGTCTGTCAGCTCTTTCACCCGTTTGACGAAGTCTTCCGAGCGATAATTGATCATGTGCGTCGCACCATGATCCTTCGCGAGCTTGCATTTCTCATCGGACCCAGCTGTGCCGATCACGGTTGCGCCGAGGTGCTTGGCCCACTGACACGCAATCAGTCCGACACCGCCGGCCGCTGCGTGAAAGAGCAGCGTTGTCTCAGGGCCAACAATGTAGGTCTGGCGCAAAAGATACCGCGTGGTCATGCCTTGAAGCATCATCGCGGCGGCCTGGTCGTAAGATACGCCCTCGGGAACCTTCACCGCCCGCTCGGCTGGCATGACCCGCTCTTCCGAGTAACTTCCCATGGGGTTGGCGTAAGCCACTCGGTCACCGACCTTGAAATCGTACGCATCGGTGCCGACCGCCACGACCTCACCAGCGCCCTCCATGCCGAGGACTGCTGGAAGCTCAATTGGATAGAGACCCGACCGCTGATAGGTGTCGATATAATTGATCCCAACCGCGTGGTGCTTCACGCGGATCTGCCCCTTGCCCGGTGCACCAGCGTCGACCGCCTCCCACTTCATCTTATCCGGGCCGCCGGTTTCGTGGATGCGGATCGCGTGCACCATGGTCATGCTCCAAGTGTCGTGTTGGACGGGACTGCCGTTCAGCGGGTGGCCGGAATGCGACAGACGAATGGGATTGTCCAGGGATGGACTAGAAACGGCCCAAGTTGCTCCCGAGAGAGGCTGGACGTCATCGCTTCTATCGCGCAGATGCGGTTGAAACAAAAGAGGTTGAGTTGCGCTCCGTTTGCAAAACTGGCGACTGTAAAACCTGCCACACAGCCCGGCCGTTACGGCACCGCCTGGCCGGTTACGTGCGTCGTATGAGTGTGATTGCCGGGGTGTCAGTGCTTGGTGCATGTGCCGTTTCATCGCCCGCCCAGGTCCGGTTCTCTCAAGCCGATCTCTCATGTGTGGATGATAGCCAGCGCTGTATCGCCGCCCGAAAGCGTGGTCTGTCCGCACTGCTCGCCGATCAGAACCGGTCATGGTTGTCCGAGCGCCCGACAGCCGCGCAATATGCAGCCGGCGTTCGTCTTTTTGCATTCCGCAAAACGAAGGGCGCACTGACGTGTGATGAACTCAAGGCCGCGGCTGCCGAAGCCAAAAGTGCGCCCCGAGTTCTGCGCAGCGGTGCGGGTCGCGGCCTGACACCGGCGCAGGTCTCACGCGGGGCGATGCTCGGCACCGAGACCGCTCGCGATCTTCGCCGGGAACGCCGCAAACGCTGCCGCTGACACCGAGGTGCTGCCTGATCGCTGTCTGGCCGCTGCCTCGCTAATGCCTGGCCGCTGCCTGGCCGCTGCGCGGTGTCGGGTCAAAAACGAGAGTGTTTCCAGCTCGGTCGGAAATGATCTAGACCTGTCACGGTGGAACGGTCCGTCGTCGGACAGCCCCCCGAAATACGCAGAAGGCTCCGATGGATTTTCAGGAAATCGGCAACGCGATCGTTGCTTTCGCACGCGATCATCCTGAGTGGCTTGCGCCGATCCTCTTGGTCCTGGCGTTCGGAGAAAGCATCGCCTTCGTTTCGATCGTCCTGCCCTTCTGGTGGATGCTGATCGCGCTCGGCGCCCTTGTTGGGACGGGCGGGCCGGAATTCTTTCTGGCCCTGGCCGCAGCCAGCGTTGGCGCAGCTCTCGGCGATTGGGTGTCGTACTGGCTGGGGTTTACATTCAAAGACAGCATTCGCAGCGCGTGGCCGTTCCGGAAATACCCGGAGATGATGCCAAAAGGCGAAGCGTTCTTTGAAAAGTACGGCGTTTGGGCCATCGTGATCGGACGCTTTTCGGGCCCGCTACGTGCAACCGTGCCCGTGATCGCCGGCATCGTCGAAATGCCTCGCCTCAAATTCCAAATCGCAAACTGGCTCTCGGCCGTGCTCTGGGCCGGTGTTCTTTTGTTGTTCGGCGACGGGATCGGACGGTTGCTCGCCTACGGTCGCGAAGTGCTTGGGTGGTGAGCCGCACTTCGGCCCGAACGCAGCGATAAGATAGCAGCCCCCGACCTTAGCGTCGGCCTAACACCGCGTATTGCGCATAATCACGCGTCAGGTGACGAAACATCATTGGGACGCCGGCATCATCGGCTGCAGCACGTAACGCCTCTTCGAGTTCGGCTCGCGGATAAACGGTGAACTTCCTGAGCCAAGTGGTCAGCATCGAGCGAAACCACCTTGGCCATCCCGCCTGCTGACCAAAATCAACAACGTGGAATTCGCCCGTACTGCCGATTGCCTTAAGCGCCTCGGGCAAGACTGCCTTCCAAGGCGGGATCATCGATAGCGTGTAGGAGCAAAACGCGCGGTCAACGTGTCGAATGCCGAACATGGCTTCGACATCGAAGTTTGTGGCATCGCCTTGCGCGACTTTGATGCGCTCGCTCAGGCCTGCTTTGTCGATTGAAGCGCGCGCCGTTTTCAACATCTCTTCGGAAATGTCGAAGCCGAAGAACCGGCACTCGGGGTACTTCCGGGCCGCAAGAATCAGATTCCGTCCGGTGCCACAGCCGATCTCAAGGACGGTCGCCCCTGGCGGCGGCTTTAGCTCACTCACCAGATGATCGCGCCCAAGAAGAAAGTACTTCCGCGACACGTCATAGATATAGCGCTGATATTTGTAGATGCCGTCCATGTGCGCGGCGGCATTACCGTCGGTTGAAGCCACGAGTTCCCTCGCCCTGAGTCAACGATGTCCGGTTGTGGGTATTAAAACCCGCATTGCGCGCGGTTGAGCCAGCACACGAGAACGGTACGTGTGCCGGGTCAGCAATCGCATTGAGCGCGCAACGGAGCTGCGATCTTAAGCGGCCCTCACGTACAAGTGGAACCCGCCGTAGATTGAGGATCGGTCGGTCTTCGTCCAGGCCTTGCATCGCTCAACGTCGTAGTTGAAGTGCGCAAGGATCTCAGCTGGGATCCGCCCAGGAAGGATCGTCTCCTCGCCTGCGGTCCGGAAGATCACGCGGGCACCGACCGATGCGGTCCGGTCGATCTCGGTCCACAAATCAGTCAGGACGTCATCGGTCATCCAGTCCTGTGCATCAAGCAGCACATAGCAATCCAGGCTCTTGTCTGGCTGCGCCTTCAGGTACTCGGTGTACGACCGGTGCTGGACATCAACGTTGTCGATCCGCGCGCGTAAATTGTCGAAGTGTTCGCGCTGCAGATATGGCGGCAAAGGTCCGGCCCCACCCGAGCGATAGCGGCGCCCAAAGGCCTGCCAGGCGAAGTAGTTGTCCTGGAGGTCAAAGTCACAGGCGAGGCGTTCAAGCCGTTCCCGCAGGACCTTGGACATGTATTGCTCGTCGCCCTTCAAGGCTTCGAACTGTGATGGCGGAATGCCAAGCCCAAACAAAGCCGACGGCTTGTTGAGTAGCCACCGGATGTGGCGCTTATCAAAGAGCGGCGCCAATTCGCTATCGAAGATTGCGCGCTGCTCTTCGATGGTCCGTGCCGTCAAAAGCTTGCGCGGGTTGCGGCCGTGGGCGCGGGCGAGCAAGTGGCTTGCGCCAATGAATGCGCCGAGAAGGCCATGGCGATAGAGGTTGCGACCGAAATATCCGATCCGGCGACGACCGATGAGATTGCGCTGCTCCCAATAGGCGCGCGTATCGTCGTCTAACTGCACGCGGATATGGTCGTAATAGGCGTGAACGTTCTGGTTGGCATCGGCTTCAGCAAAGAACCGGTGGAACGCTTCATAGGTCGGCAGATGCTTGACCGCGGCGCGCTTCAGCCTGTTGAGCGCAACGTGAGCCGGGTTGAGGTCGATGGCGGTGACCTGGATCTCGGCCGCCGTCAGATAGCTCAGAATATTGCATCCACCCGATGCGATCGCGACAAGCTTGTCGCCGTCTTCAAGAGCCAACGCTTCCATATCGACGACAGGATCTTCCCAAATCTGCGGGTACACCAAGCCTGAAAACGCAAGCGTGAAGAGGCGCTCTTGAACGCCACGTTTCGAGGTCGCCTTGTGACGATGGACGGCTTGTTTCAGTCGTCGCGTCCGTTCACTGCGTTCGCCTGGGAGCATTGTTGTGACACCCGGAACCGGCATTGCCTTCGGTGTTCCGGATTTTGTCACCGGCTCTGGACCAGCGCTCATCGTCTCTCTGCCCTCCTGCAACGTGTCATCAAACGGCGCGTGCTTTTGTCATTTGCGGCAAGCAGAACGCGATCGCGTCGTAACGGACACCATGTTCGCCTAAGTGCTAAGGATACGACATGCCGCTGACGATCCCCCGAGCCCGACGCATATGGGACAGACCACCCCGTGTTTGCAACGTTTGATCGCGCGCCCCGACCGCACCTGTGGCCCAAAGGACTGCCAAAATGCCGCCAACTGAGGCCGCAGGCCCCGTTTCTCAACTCATTGATTTTGTAGAAAATAATGAGGAGTGGGTCGCGCCAATTGTCTTTCTTCTGGCCTTCGCCGAAAGCTTGGTCGTTGTGTCGCTCTTTGTGCCATCGACGCTGCTTTTTCTCGGCATTGGTGCCGCCCACAGCGCCGCCGACGGCTCATTCGTGACCACATGGCTCGCGGGATCGACCGGTGCTGTGCTCGGCGACGTCGTCTCGTTTGCGTTTGGCTGGTATTTTAAGCGTGACGTGATGCGGCTTTGGCCGTTCAGCACAATGCCGCGCCTCTTAGCGCGAAGTCGCTTGATGTTTGCGCGCTATGGATACCTTGCCATCGTTGTAGGCAAGTTTCTCGGCAATTTTCGACCGTTCCTCCCCATCGTGGCAGGTGCATTACGCATGCCGTGGCGTGTCTTCATACCCGCAAGCATTGTGTCATCGTTCCTGTGGGCCGGTGCCTTTTTGGCCCCCGGGTACGGCGTCGTCACGCTCTTCAAATAATGCGCTTGCGTGACGGAGGCTTGCCAGGAATGGCCCTGACACTTCTGCATGGCACGCGCGCGCATGAGACCTTTCGTGGCCGGCTCATTTCGAATTACGTTTGGGCCAAGGTGTCCGCGTGAATTGGGAAACGGAAGCCAATGACGAACCGAAAGCGTATGCACTTAGCGCAGTTTCTCGTGCATGGGCCGACGCACCACAGCCTCGCCATGTGGCGGCACCCGAAGACCCGCGCAGCCGGTTTCCATTGGGCTCGTCCGGCGCTCTATCAGCACATCGCACAGACCTGCGAGCGGGGCTTGTTCGACATGGTGTTCTTCGCTGACCTCAACTACATCGCCGACACGTTTAACGGCACCCTCGCACCGGCGCTGACCTACGCAACGCAGGTCCCGGAACACGACCCCGTGCCGCTCCTCTCGTTCATGGCAGCAGCGACCAAACGCATCGGCGTTGCATCCACACTCTCAGTCAGCCACCACCAGCCGTTCTACGCGGCACGGCTCTGGGCAACGCTAGACCACCTGACAGAGGGCCGTGCGGGTTGGAACGTGGTGACGTCGCTCAACTCCAATCAGGCGGCGAACTTTGGCGAAATGCGCGCCGACACCGAGCGCCGCTACGACCGGGCCCACGAGTTTATCGAAGTGTGCCGTGCGCTTTGGGAAAGCTGGGACGCCGATGCCCTCGTCGACGATCCTGATCGGCCCATGATGGCGGACCCAGAGAAAGTACGCCGCATCGACTTCGAGGGTGAGTTCTTCAAATCGCGCGGGCCGCTCAACGTTATTCGGTCTCCGCAAAACGGACCGGCGATCCTCCAAGCGGGCGTTTCGGCCAAAGGCCGCGACTTCGCAGCAAAGTATGCGGACGGCATCTTTGCAATCCAGCCAAACGCCGATCAGGCCGCGCTCTACTTCAAAGACATCAAGGACCGGATGAGCGAGCTTGGTCGCGATCCAGATACGTGTCGCATGCTGTTTGGTATGCAGCCGATCGTTGGCGAGAGCGAAGCGCATGCCCGTGAACTTCAGGACGAGCACAATCAGCTTGTGCCCGACGACGCGGGCCTCACCATCATGTCAGCGCACCTCGATTTCGATCTCTCAACGCTCGACCTCGACAAACCGCTTATCGACTACGACGAGCCGAAGCTGGCCCGTATGCGATCCCGCGCCGTGCATCCAGACGGCACACCAATGAGTGTTCGCGAGGTCGCAAAACGGCATGGCCAGTCCGTCTCGTTGCCCCAGTTTGTTGGCACCGCGTCGGACGTGGCCGATCAGATGGAAACATTCTTTGACAAGGTCGGAGGCGACGGTTTTATGCTGTCGATGACGCATTGTCCGGGCGCGCTTGAAACGTTTGTCGACGCCGTTGTCCCAGAACTTCAACGCCGCGGCCGGTTCCGCACCGAGTACCGCGGCACAACGCTTCGATCTGTCCTCCAAGAGACCTGATGGGCCGTCTGGCTCAGCCCGGACGGACCCAAAAACTTAAGAACCGAACCCATGTCGATCCTCAAGCCAACCCAACTGACGGGCCGTGTCGAGGCACTCCTGCTCAACCCAAGCCGCGACGACCAGCTTGAGAGTTTCGATCGCCGCGAATTGGTTGCGACGTATGCGGGCCTCGATGGCGAGACACACGCCGGTCTCACGCGGCCATCCTGTTCGCGTGTTCTGAAGCAATATCCCAAGCGGGGCACCGAGATCCGGAACACGCGTCAGGTGACGATTGTCTCAGTCGAAGATCTTGCGGTGATCGCAAGCGCTTTAGACATCCCGCAGCTCCCACCAGAATGGATTGGGGCCAATATTCTGATTTCCGGAATTCCGGATTTCACACTGATCCCGCCATCATCTCGGTTGCTCTTCTCCGGCGGCGTGACGCTCACGGTCGATATGGAGAACGCCCCGTGCCGTTTTCCAGGCGAAGTGATTGATCGCCATTACGCTGGGCACGGCGCTGCTTTTCCAAAGGTTGCCGCCAAGAGGCGCGGCGTGACCGCCTGGGTGGAACGCGAAGGGACAATTGCGCTGGGCGAGACCTGCCAGCTCCACTGTCCGCCACAACGGATCTACGCGCACATTTGAGCAAGTGGTCTTCGACTTGGATGCGTCGGCCGACCGGGCTTATCGGACGATTTTTGCCGTACCGCTGCGACCATCTTCAGAGCGCCAATGCACAATTCGGCCGCGCTTCTCTAGTTTCAGGCACATCTTCTTCGCCGACAGCCAAACACGCCACTGCTTGCAAAGCTTGGCGTTCTTGACCCACCAGCGGCCACTGTCCTTGGCTGCGCCCAAGAAGAAGGCGAGGTTGCCCGCCTGTCCCCGCATCCGGCCCGTCTTGTCAAATCGCACCGGGATGACGGCGCCCATGTCGGTTTTTAAGTGGACCGTGCGACCGGCGACCAACGCGCGAACCTGATCGTTCGGCGACGGCTTTTTCCGCACTCTGGCCTTCGGTCGCGGGGCCTGGTGTTTGCGCACGCTTGGCTGTGGCTTGGCGCGCGCCACCGGTGTTTGTCTGGTTGCTGGCGCACCCCGATCGAGTGCTGCGACGCGGCGTTGCAGCAGCGCTGCACGGGGTCTCTGTTTCGGTATTGCGGGACGCGTTCGCGCCGATGTCGGCGCGGGCTGTGCTGCCAATTGCGGAACGGGCGGTGTGAGTGGGAGCGCAGCGTTGGTCTTGGACGCTGGACCGTCGTCGCCAACGGCCGAGACCCATCCGCTTGAGAGCGCTGCGGTCCTCGGACGTGCTGATTGAGAAATGCCGCCGCGTCCTGTTCTGAGACCTGGGCAGTGCGCGGCAAAAAATTTATTGGCGACCGCACTCAGGTTGTTGGCGTAGGCATTGTTGAACGGAAACCAGCGGAGCCCGAGGTCGTAAAACGTGATCGGGCGATTGAACTCGGCGAGCCAGGGTTTGAGCACGCCCCACGACTGAACCTTGCGCGTGCGGTCTGCCACCGGTCGCGCGATGGTCTCGCCAGCGTAAATCATCACATGCTCGATGTGCGCCTGAACACCTGTCGCGACATCGGCAAACACGGAGCCACTGTTACCAGCACCAACCGCACCGATCCCTGCAAAATTGTTCTGCTCAGGTCGCACCGGCCGCGGCGTTCCATCCGCATGAACAAACGACAGATTGTTGGTCTCGACCAGCATTTGGAAAAATGCGTAATCCCAGCGGAGACCATAGGCCTCGCCGGTCACGCGATAAATCTCAGCGATGTTTCTGTGCCGTGACGCGACGCTTGGGTTTCTCGCAAGCAGAAACGCTGTCAGCCGATCGGGCGTGACGCAAGCGGGCATGGCATTGCCAGGCGCACTCGTCAGGATCGCCGGCATCTGTCCCGAGGGGCCCGGGTTTGCGGCGAGCGGAACCGCGAAGAGGCCAGCGACCACACACGCCAACGCCACGGTCGCAGAGATGCGAGCCATGGCGTTGTCCCGCACGCGCGGGAACCGACGTTTTTGTTTCTCGTGCACGCGCTGTTACAAACCAATGGGAGTTGCCGACGCATCCGTTCGCGCCAGTTCGGCGGTTCTCGACGCAAGGGCTGCTATGCCACATCACCTGAGCGGGCGTTGGGGCGAACTCGTGACAAAGTGTTGGCGGGGTTCTGGTAAATAAACAGTTGCCCACGGATCCGTTCGCTCACGGGTCTGATTAGGATGCCGTCGATGATAGCGGCGAACGCACAGGCTTTCGGGCCTCTTCTCTGGCAATCACACGCGGCTGAGCAGACAATGGAAAAACAGTTTCGTGTCAGCAGCCAAGCGAATGAGCCGCCTCCACATCCATTGGTTGTCTGGTTCAAGCCGCATCTTTTGGCATTTGGGGTTGCCAACGCCATCGCTCTGTTCGCCGGATTTGCAATGGCGTCCTCAAGCCTGCCCGCGTGGACACTCATCACAACCGCCACAGCGCTTGTCATCCACTGGCTCGCAGCGCGCACAATCAGTGTGGATGACGACTGGGTTGAGGATCGGACACAGACGGCCTTCCGCAAAACGTACGAGCGCGGCAACTTCGACGGCATTTTGGACGATGCCGGCAACCGCCTCGCGCCCAACGCGCGGCCGCGGGCCGTTGCCGAGCATGTGCGCCGCGTGACAGCCCGCAAGGAACGCCAGAAGCGGCGCGATGCGGCAAGATCGCGACGGCGCATTTGAGGCGGCGGAAATGCAGATCCTCTGCACCGAACCTAAAAGTGGATTGGCTCAGATGAGACCGCGATCCCCGCAACAGGCGCGCTTGGCTGCAAGCCGTTGCCAAAAAGTCTAGGATTGGGCACTGTCCGCGCGCTGCGGGGGCCGAGCGCGCCAACCGTCAAAGCATGCACCAACTCAGCCTGCAGCGAACGTCCGAAGTTTCACTGGGAGGACACCATGAGAGCACTCAATCGTGCCGCCACCACAGCCGCCTGCCTCGGCCTTGCCGTTGCAACTGGCCTGACCTTGAACGTCGCCGGTACCAGCTCAGCACGCGCCGCCGAAGTCGACGGTCCCGCACTGACTTGGAATATCTCGCTCTGGGGAAAGAAGCGCGCGTTCACAGCGGGCGCTGAAACGCTTGCGAAGATCGTGAAAGAAAAGACCGGCGGTAAATGGAACGTCGTTTTGCATTACGGCGGCGCCCTTTCTAAGTCGCGCGAAAACCTCGACGGTCTCTCGATCGGCGCGTTTGAAGCGGCCATGTTCTGCAACTTCTACCATCCGCAGAAAAACCCAGCGCTGATGGTGCTCACAATGCCGTTCCTGCCGATGTCGGCCTGGGAAGATAACCGCAAGATTCGTGACGCAGTTTACGCGCACCCAGCGATCAAGAAGGAACTCGCACGCTGGAATACGATGCTCTACGCGTCGTCCTATCTGCCTCAGTACGAATTTATGGGCAAAGGTGCGCCGCCGAAGGCTCTCGACGACTGGAAAGGCAAAACGATCCGCGCGGGTGGCGGTCTTGGTCGCGCCATGAAAAAGCTTGGCGCAACGCCAGCTTCCGCGACAGCAACAGAAGTCTACACGGGCGTGCAGCAAGGCACGATGGACGCGGCGTCCTTCCCAATGACCTATGCGCACGTCGCCTACAAAATCCACGAGATAGCGGATTGGTACACGGCCAACCTGGCGCCCGGCACGACCGACTGCCCGCTTGCATTCTCAATTTCAGCGCACCAGGCGCTGCCTGATCAGTACAAGAAACTCCTGGCTGACATCAAAGAAGATGTCATCAAGGCGCAAATCCAGGCTTACATCGACATCGACAAAAAGAATGTCCCGATGCTCGAGGCGAAGCTCAAGAAGGTCACCTACTCGGACGAAGAACTGGCTGCTTTCCGCAAAGCCGCCGGCAAACCGGTCATCGACGAGTGGATCAAAGAAAACCAAGGTAAGTTCGACGCCAAAGGCCTCGTCGACCTCGTTTTCAAAACCGTCGGCAAAACGTACGAATAAGCAGGCGCATAGACCAAACAGTCTCGGCCAGGGTGGCCAATGCCGCCCTGGCCTTTTTTACATTCGATCACTTGGATTTTCTCACGGCCTTTGCGCCAGCAGCCGTCTCAGATTGGCGTCACGCGCACGAACGTCAGCGTCTCGACGGCACTCAGATCGAGTTCGTGATCGAGGGTCGCGACCGGCAGATAGTCAGCCAAAACGAAATAGGCGTGATCCTCAAAAGCAGCGATAGCTTTTTGTACAGCCAGCTCTGTTTTGCGCTGTTCCGGCAGCAACCAGTGCGACCGCTGCCGAGCCATGGCTTGGCTGGTCTGCGAAGCAGATACGCCCAAACAAGCTTGCGTATCGGCATCGTGACAATTCATCATCGCGTCTTCGACCCGAAGCCGAATGACGTCGCGCAATGTCAGCTTCCGGCGGGAAAGCTTCAGTGTCTCCCGCTGCTTTAAGGGCTCACCCGAACGTTGAACGGATGCCCCAAACGCCTCATCCGTAATCGACAGCTGAAACATGCGATCCTCCGCTTCTATGCGAAACGTTGACAGATTTCGCTTTTGATTGGGAAGGGAAACGCCGAAAATGAATAACGAGCGACGTTAATTAGATAAGGTGTCGTTCGAAAAGGAGCGCGCGGATACCTGATCCTTCACGTCCGCAGTCCGCAATTTCGCCAGCACGAACAAAACCGTTTCGCGTGTAAAAGGCGATCGCATTCGCGTTCTCAGGCTCGACTTCGAGCCGAACGCCAACCACGTTATTAAACTCAGCAGAAATAACACCAAGGAGCCGCCGGCCGAGCCCCTGCCCTTGCTGCTGCGGTTGAATATAGAGTTGGTGGAGCTTCAACCACCCATCTTCATCTCGGGTTGCGGAGCTTGTTGCGACCAATTGTTGATCCACATCTTCTGCGACGAGCCGACAGAAGTTCGGGTGGGTCGATATGGCTTCGTCGGCCCACAACTGTGACCAACTCGAGAGAATTTCATCAACGCGCTCGACCCCATAGATGCCGTCGTAGGTCTCGTGCCAGACGGTCTCTAGTAGCGCGATGACAGCAGGAATATCGGCTGCCGTCGCGCGACGAATGCTTGGAGCCATATCACCCATCAAAGCACCTGATTGATCTCGATGACATTCATGGAGGGGTCGTAGACGTAGATCTGATGCACGCCCTTCATCGCGTAGGTCCCGGCATCCGAATAAGGGATGCCCGCCGCCTCAAGCCGCACCATTACCGCTTTTAAGTCCGGCACTGTGATCGCCGGATGCCCGCCAACGGTCGGGTTATGGATAAAGTTGTTGTCGCGCGCGAACGTCGGGATCGGTTTGACAACGTGGATGCCGCGGTTTTCGGTCCCGAAATAGGCGATAGTGTCATCACGGTGGTGCAGTTCGCCCGGCCGATCCGGATACGTCCACTGCCCCTCCGGCAGGCCTATGACATCGCGCAGAAAAGATGCTGTTGCTTTGACGTCGATGGCTTGAATGTTCACGTGGTGGATCGACCAGTCCATGGGGGTGCCTCCTGCGGTGGTTATCGTGCAGAGCGTCGCATAGGCCAATGTCGCGACCAAGCGGCGAGACAAGAACGTAAACCGACGTGCTCACTTGGATCTCACGAGCTGTTCGCGTTGACAGCGACACCGCAACAGATCTGTCGCATCCTTGAGCTGGTGACCAAGCACGC
>JBCBWG010000099.1:0-11151 GCA_039817205.1 Pseudomonadota bacterium | reverse complement strand
CGCCACCCGATGTACTGAAGGCCATGCCGGATTGCGACTATATCGTTCGGTCAATGTTTTCCTATGACGTCATTGGTTTTCAAACGGAGGGCGACCTCGGCAACTTTCGCCGCTATGTGCAGGAAAGCGAAGCCGCCGAAATCCATGACGACGGTCGCGTGACTGCCTATGGCCGTACGATCCTGGCCCGGAGCTATCCGATCGGCATTGACACCGACGCGTTTCGCGCGATGTCGCGGACGACCGAGGCGCGCGGCGTCATCGACCGCCTACAACGGCGGACCGAGGACGAGACCGGGCAGATCATTGGCGTGGACCGGCTCGATTACTCGAAGGGGCTTTCCGAGCGATTTGTGGCCTTCGAAAAGCTCCTCGAGAATTATCCGGAAAATCGCAAGCGCCTGACCTTGATGCAAATCGCGCCACCGACGCGCGAGAATGTCGATGCTTATGCAGATATTCGCGAGGAGCTTGAACGGTTATCCGGTGCGATCAACGGCCGGTTTGCCGATTTCGATTGGACGCCTATTCGCTATATTCACCGGTCCATTCCGCGGTCCACGTTGGCGGCGCTCTTTCGTGGCAGCCGGATTGGGCTGGTGACACCGCTCCGTGACGGAATGAACTTGGTCGCCAAAGAATACATTGCAGCCCAGAATGACCACGACCCTGGCGTTTTGGTTCTCTCAAAGTTCGCAGGCGCGGCTGAAGATTTGCGCGAGGCGCTCCAGGTCAATCCGTATGACACCGCCGAAGTCGCAGAAGCGATACAGACCGCGATGAACATGTCGCTTGAAGACCGCATGCGGGCGCAGGAAGCACTGCTCGCGCGCGTTCGCGACAACGATGTCGTCAGCTGGCGTTCCACGTTCATTTCAGACATGGAGGCTGTTCGCGAGCGCGAACGCGCGCAAGCTCCTTCGCGTTAAACGTTGGCTTTGGTGAGAGCCACTTTTCGTCCTCGGCCCCATTTGGAACGAGAGAGGTCGCATATGGCGGATGTTGTCTCGGACCTCGGCGGGACAAACGTGCGGTTTGCGACCGTTGCAGCTGACGGTCGGACACTGACGCACGTGACCTCACACCCGCTCACGTCATTTGCTGATTTCTCGAGCGCCCTCACCGCCTATGCTTCGGGGCATCTCGGCGACCCGACGGCTGTTGCCCGGATTGCGATCGGTGCGGCCGGCCCGGTCTCCAACAATCGCGTTCAGTTGACAAACGCGCCGTGGACGATTGATGCAGCTGACCTCAAGTCCGAACTCGGCTGCAGAGCCCGATTGGTCAACGATCTGCAGGCCGTCGCATCGGCGATCCCGCACCTCACAACCGACACCTTGGAGAGCTGGCGTGGTGGGCCGGGGTCCGGTGACATTGCCACAACGGCGATCGCCCTGAACGTTGGGACAGGGTTTGGCGCGTCCGCACTCCACACGTTCACGGTCGGCAATGTCCCAACGTCGCACGCCGCCGCAACCGAAGCCGGCCACATCTCTTACCATTGGACTACCGGGACCGCGAGCCTGCGCCAAAGCCCACCAGTGATGGGCCAGCCACTATTGAGCCAGCCACTATCGAGGATGTCCTGTCCGGCCGCGGCTTGGTCGAACTTGTCGCTCGGACATCAGGCGTTCGCTTCGACGATGCGCGCGCGGTCATCGCGGCGGCAGGACGGCCTGAGGTCGATCGGGCGCTCGCGCACTTCGGGTGGCTTGCCGGGCGCGCAGCCCGGGACCTCGTGCTCGCCCACGGCGCTTGGGGCGGTGTTTACCTGTTCGGTAGCGTTCTTGAGGGTTGGGCCGAGGTTGCGGACCGGGCGTCTTTTTTCTCGGGCTTCGATGGGCCGAATCCGATGGCTGCGCCGCTTTCCACGGTCCCGGTCATTCAGATCAAACATCCACAAGCGGCCCTGGTCGGCCTGATATCGCAACTCCCAAAATGAGAGCGGCATGGCGCCCACCCGACTTGCCGCATATATGTTCGAAGTGTTTGGTGAAGGTGAGTTCACACAGCCGGCGCGCGCCGTCGAGAGAGCGACAACCGCCTTTTGCAGTGACCCCGCATCAGTATCAAACGATGAAGGAATCGAGACCGAATGACCATCGCCCTGCGCCTTATGACGACCGTGCTGCTTGGCCTTTGCACACTGGCGCCCGCATTTGCCGTTGCTGCCAAAGCGGAGGAATACCGCTTTTCGATCCACCATTTTTTGAGCCCGAAAGCGATTACGCACACCAAGTTTCTGGTGCCCTGGGCTGAGCGGGTCACCAGGCAATCCGGCGGTCGGCTCAAGTTCGAGATTTTTCCGTCGATGACGCTTGGAGGCAAGCCGCCGGAACTCTATCGCCAGGTTCGCGATGGGACGGCTGATTTCGTTTGGACGCTCCCCGGCTACACGCCTGGCGTCTTCCCGCGCCTTGAAGTTTTCGAACTCGCAGGCGTCCATGGCGGCAGTGCCGTTGCGACCACAGAGGCGATCCAGGACGTATTGCCCATGGTAGCGGCCGACCTTGCTGACGTGAAACCGATCCTCGTGCACGTCCATGCGGGCAACGCCCTCCATCTGGTCTCCAAAGACGTCAAGAGCCTTGGCGATCTCCGCGGTATGAAGCTCAGAAGCCCATCGCGCACCGGCGTTTGGATGCTGCAAAGTTGGGGCGCTGAACCGGTTGGCATGCCTGTGCCAGCACTTCCCCAGGCGTTGTCCAAGGGCACGATCGACGGCGCGCTCATTCCGTTTGAAGTCGCCGTACCCCTTCGCATTGCGGAGCTGACGTCGAACAGCGTCGAGCTGATGAATGGTCGTCGTTTTGGGACCTCGGTGTTCCTCTTTGCGATGAACAAGGCGCGGTACGACGCCCTGCCGGACGATCTGAAAAAGATCATCGACGACAACTCCGGCGCGAACATCTCAAAGGGAATCGGTGAGCTATGGGATTCGATGGAACCTGTTGGCAAAAAACGCGCAACGGATCTTGGCAAGACGGTGCGCGCGCTATCGCCTGAGACGTCCGCCGCGTTCGATGCGCCCGCCAAGGAAGTTGCGGAGCGCTGGACGAAAGAGGCGAGCGCACGCGGTATTGACGCTCAGGCCCTGCTCAAAGCCGCGCGTGACGCGATCGCGAAACGATCGACAAAATAGGACGCGTGCTTTGACATGTGCCAAGGGACGCGCATCATAGCGGCTGTATCAACCTCGCGAGATGGGAGCACTCCGATGTCTGATCTGCCAGACCTGATCGACAGTCCCGCAGCATGGTTTGGTCGCGATTTGGTGGGACATACCGAGCGCTGGGTGCGTGCGCTTACAGAGGCTGAGATCAGCGAGCTTGAAGCCGCAGCGGAAGGTTTTCTCAAAACCGCTGATGACATCGGTGAGATCACCGCGCAGCGTTTCGCACTGCCGACGCTTGGTCCTTGGCTCGAAGATCTCAGGGGACAACTGCAACACGGGATCGGGTTCAGTCTGATCCGCGGGCTTCCAATTGAACGTCTCTCCATCGAAACCGCAGCGGCGATCTTTTGTGGGATCGGTTCGCATCTCGGCATCGCGCGCTCGCAGAACGCCAAAGGTCATATGCTGGGCCACGTGACGGATGTCGGCGCAGATCTGTCCGACCCAAACGTGCGCATCTACCAGACGTCCGAACGGCAAACGTTTCACACCGACAGCTGCGATTGTGTCGGTCTGCTGTGCCTGCGTGAGGCGATGGAGGGTGGCGACTCTCTGCTCGTCTCAACGGTGACGCTCTACAACGAGATGCGGCGTCGCGCGCCCGAGCTTGCCGATGCGTTGTTCGAGCCGGTGCCGACGGACCGACGTGGCGAGGTGCCGGACGGCGAGAAACCCTACTTCGAGATCCCGGTTTTGAATTGGTATGGCGGCAACCTCACGGGGCTCTATCAGCGCACATACATCAACTCGTCGCAGCGCTTTGATGATGCGCCGCGATTGACCGACACCCAGATTGCGGCGCTCGATCTGTTCGATGATATTGCCAACGATCCTGAGGTGCATCTGCGGATGCGGCTTGCACCAGGGGATATGCAGTTCGTCTACAACCATACGCTCCTGCATGATCGGACCGGCTTCCGCGATTGGCCTGAGCCGGACAAACGCCGGTATCTGCTCAGGCTGTGGCTCGCGCTGCCTGACGATCGCGCGCTGCCACCGGCCTTCAAGCAGCGCTACGGTCGGATTGATATCGGCGACCGGGGTGGGATCATAACCTCGAAGACTGAGCTTCACGTCTCGCTCGTTCCGTAACGGCCGGGCGACGCGAGAGCAGCAGACGGGTCCGCGTGTGGCGTCAATCGATTTCACTGATCCGGTTTGGTCGCTGCCGGCCTTGAGCATTCGACAGCCATCGGCATGGCTGGTCGTCGCAGGGATCAAAGACGTCGAGAACCGATCCTGGCCAACGAACTATCGCGGGCCACTTTTGATTCACGCGGCCAACGACCGAAAGAGCTGTCGGCCCGACAAGCTCTACGGAACGGCGCAACGCTTTCACGTGACACTCCCCGACCGATTTGAATTCGGTGGGATCATCGGCGTCGCAAGCGTTGCAGATTGCATCAAAGGCTATCCGTCCCAGTGGGCGAGTAGCCGCCATTTCAACTGGTTGATGACGGACGCGCGCCCTTTGCGATTTCGGCCCTGCAAGGGAACGCTCGGGCTGTTTCAACCCGACTATGACAGCCGGGTGGGACAGGGCGATCGCAAAGAACGCGCACCAGAGCAGACGAGCCTCTTTGATGATATTCCGTGAGCGTCCCGCGCGCTTATTCGGCGGCTTCGGTCATCATCAGCCGCTCGACGCGCGCGGCTGAGTATTTGAACTCAGGAATTTTGCCAACCGGGTCGAGCTGCGGATTGGTGAGCACGTTGGCTGCGGCTTCGACGTAGGCAAAGGGCACGAACACCATATCACGCTGCAACGCTTCGTCGGCACGTGCGCTCAGCTCGATCGCGCCGCGCCGCGTGACAACCCGCACGGCCTCACCGGGGGCGATATCAAGCGCGCGCAAGGTGAGCGGATGCATGGCAGCCGTCGGCGCGGGCTCAAGCGCATCGAGGTGAGTTGCCCGCCGGGTCATTGCGCCCGTGTGCCAGTGTTCCAACTGGCGACCGGTCGTGAGCACGAGCGGGAAGTCGGTGTCCGTCATTTCCGCCGGCGCGCGGTAGGCGGCCGGAACCAGTGTTGCCCGTCCAGTCTCAGTCGGGAAGCGATCGCCAAAGACGACAGTGTGGCCTGGATGGTCCGGCGCCGGGCAGGGGTAAGTTACCGCGCTTTCTTCTTCGAGCCGGTCCCATGTGATGTTGTCGAGCGAATGCATGCCGCGTTTCATTTCGGCAAAGACATCGGCTGGCGTTTCGTATGTCCAGCTCAGGCCGAGCTGGTTTGCGATCGCCGTTGTGATGGCCCAGTCTTCGCGAGCATCACCCGGCGCTGCGACCGCCTTCCGACCGATCTGCACTTGTCGGTTGGTGTTGGTCACGGTCCCAGTTTTTTCGGGCCACGCGGAAGCCGGCAAAACGACATCGGCGAACATAGCCGTCTCGGTCAGGAAGATATCTTGCACCACCAGATGCTCAAGTTGCGCTAAGGCCTCCCGGGCGTGCGTCGCGTCCGGGTCTGACATCGCAGGGTTCTCACCCATGACGTACATGCCCTTGATGTCGCGACGACCGACCGCATCGATGATTTCGACAACCGTCAAGCCGGGCTCTGGGTTGACCTCGGTTGACCAGATGTCCGACCAGAGATCGCGCGCGGTGTCCGAGCCAACTTTCATGTAGTCTGGCAGCACCATCGGAATGAGGCCCGCGTCGGATGCACCTTGCACATTGTTCTGGCCGCGTAAGGGGTGCAGGCCGGTGCCAGGACGCCCGACGTGACCGGTCATCATCGCAAGCGAGATGAGGCAGCGCGCATTGTCGGTGCCGTGGGTGTGCTGTGACACACCCATGCCCCAGAAGATGATGCCACGTTCGGCGCGTGCAAACGTTCTCGCAACCGTCTTCAAGGTTTTTGCGTCGATGCCGCACGTCTCTGCCATCCGCTCCGGCGTGTACTCGGACAGGTGCGCGCGAAGCTGATCGAAGCCCTCGGTCCGTGCCTGCAGATACTGCTGGTCGTACAGGCCCTCTTCCACGATCACGTGCATGATCGCGTTGAGCATGGCGACGTCGCTGCCCGGACGGAACTGCAGGACGTGCGTCGCATGCTTGGACAGTCCGTTCCGGCGCGGGTCCATCACGATGAGATCGGCGCCGTTCTTGGCGGCCTGCTTAAGGTATGTGGCGGCAACCGGGTGGTTTTCAGTCGGGTTTGCGCCGATGACGATAATCGCATCGGCTTTCACGGCATCATTGAAGCTCGCGGTGACGCTGCCGGAGCCGATCCCCTCCATCAGAGCTGCAACAGACGATGCGTGGCAGAGCCTCGTGCAGTGGTCGACGTTGTTGTGGCCGAAGGCCGTGCGGATCAGTTTCTGAAAGAGATAGGCCTCTTCGTTCGAGCATTTTGCGGAGCCAAAGCCCGCAACGGCTGCACCACCGTGGTCTTCTGCGAGGCGCTTTAGACCAGTCGCTGCGACCTCAAGTGCTTCATCCCAGGTTGCTTCCCGGAAGTGAGTCAGCGGTTCGGCTGGATCGACGTTGATGCCTTTGGGCGCATCGGCGCGCCGGATCAATGGCTTGGTCAGTCGTTCCGGGCTCGTGATATAATCGAAACCAAACCGGCCTTTGACGCACAGCCGGTTCTCGTTAGACGGACCTTCGCGCCCTTCAACATAGGCGATCTCGCCGTCGCGCAGTTTGTACGTGATCTGGCAGCCGACGCCGCAATAGGGGCAGACCGAATGGACCTCGTCGTCCGTGGCGCGCGTGCCGGTTTGGCTCGTCGCATCAATGAGGCTCGCTGGCATGAGCGCGCCGGTCGGGCAGGCTTGCACGCACTCGCCGCACGCAACGCACGTGGACTGGCCCATGGGATCGTCAAAGTCGAACACGACCTCGGACTGCGCGCCGCGGTAGGCCATGCCGATCACGTCGTTGACCTGGACTTCGCGGCAGGCCCGGACGCAGAGATTGCAATTGATGCAGGCGTCGAGGTTGACGGTCATTGCCGTGTGCGATGCATCGGTCGCGGGCCTCGCCTCGCGCGTCGGGAAGCGGCTTTCGCTCACACCCTGAATGTCGGCCCAGTTCCAGAACTTTGAAACCTGATCGTGGGCCTCATCGCGCGGCGGTTGATCTGCGATAAACAGCTCCATCACCATCTTGCGTGCGGCAACGGCGCGGTCGGCCGTCGTCGAGATCACCATCCCATCGGTCGGCGTGCGAATGCACGACGCCGCAAGCGTGCGCTCCCCCTCGATGTGGACCATGCAGGCGCGACAGTTGCCATCGGCGCGGTAGCCCGGTTCGTCAAGAAAGCAGAGGTGTGGGATGGTCGTGCCAACGCGCTTTGCGACCTGCCAGATGGTCTCATCAGGCGCCGCCGTCACCGACTGACCGTCAAGCGTGAAAGAGATTGTTTTGGTCGTGTCGGTCATTGGTGCGTTTCCGGTGGTGCCAATGTTCGGCAGTGTGTGTTTGGCGGCTGCGGCTTCAGGTTTGGCAGGCTCAACCTGTGCAACTTTACGCTCGGCTGCGCCTTTGGGTCGTCAGAAGAACTTCAAGACGGAGCGAATTGGGTTCGGTGCGGCCTGTCCAAGGCCACAGATCGAAGCGTCGGCCATGACGCTGCACAACTCTTCCAGCAGCGCGCGATCCCAAGTTTCGGCCTGCATGAGTTTCAGCGCTTTTTCGCAGCCGGCACGGCATGGCGTGCACTGGCCGCAGCTTTCGTCCTCGAAGAACCGGATGAGGTTCCGCGCTGCAGCTTTGATGTCGTCCTTGTCCGAGAGCACGACGACCGCGTGGCTGCCAACGAAGCAACCGAGCTCTGCGAGTTCGCCGCCGAAGTCGAGCGGTACTTGGTCTTTCGATGCGGGCAGAATTCCGCCCGATGCGCCGCCGGGCAGATAGGCGGCGAGGGTGTGGCCGTCTTCCATTCCGCCGCACGCATCGATCAGGTCAGCAACCGTTGAGCCTGCCGGCGCGAGCACGACGCCTGGGTTTGCGACCCGCCCGGACACCGAGTAGGACCGGAAGCCTTTGGCGCCGTTCTTGCCTTGGCTTGCAAACCAGTTCGCGCCGCGTTCGACGATGTCGCGCATCCAAAACAGTGTTTCCACATTGTGGTTGAGGGTCGGACGGTCAAACAGACCGACTTCGGCGATATATGGGGGGCGATGACGGGGCAGTCCGCGCTTGCCTTCGATCGACTCGATCATCGCGCTTTCTTCGCCGCAGATGTACGCGCCAGCGCCGCGACGCACTTCGACGTAGCCCGGTGCGATCAGACCCGCTGCTTCGAGCGCTTCGATTTCCGCTGCCAGGATTTTTAGAACGGCTGGATACTCGTCGCGCATATAAATGTAGACGCGCTCGGCGTCGATCGCCCATGCCGCGATCAGCATGCCTTCGAAGAATTTGTGCGGCTCGCGTTCCAGCCAGTAGCGATCCTTGAAGGTTCCCGGTTCGCCTTCGTCGCCGTTGACGGTCATCAGGCGCGGGCCATCGTAGCTCCGAACGAACTGCCATTTCTTGCCGGCCGGGAAGCCCGCGCCGCCGAGACCGCGAAGCCCGGCATCCGAGAGGATCGCCATGATCTCATCGGCGGTTCGCTCGCCGGATCGACAGCTCGCCAAAAGGCTGTAGCCGCCAGCCTCCCGGTAGGCCGCAAGCATTTGATAATCAGGCATGAGTGGCTTTCGGTCACCACTCACGACCTTGGTCAGAACCGCGTCGGCCGTTGCGTGCTCAACATGAGCGTGGCCGACTTCGCACACGGGCGCCGCCGCGCACCGTCCCATGCACGGTGCGCGCACGACCCGAACCGCAGTTGGGTCCGTGCCTTGCTCAAGAGCGGCTTGCAGTTCGGCTGCACCTTTCAGCTCGCAGGTGAGGCTGTCGCACACACGGATCGTTGTCGCCGGTGGCGGTGTCTCGCCGTCCAAAACAACATCGAAATGAGCATAAAACGTTGCGACCTCAAAGGCCTCAGCTTGAGGAATACCCATCGTCTCGGCGAGCGCACAGAGCAGTTCAGCAGAGATATGCCCCTGTGCGTCCTGGACGAGATGCAGATGCTCAATCAACAGATCGCGGGTTTTGGGCCGGTCACCGACTAAGCGCTCGATTTCGGCTCGCGCCGTTTCCGTTGGCTGACGGCCCTTGGGGAAGGCACGCGGACGTCGCCGCTTGGCAACGTTAACGTCGAGCATGTTCATCTTTGCCGTTCCCCTAATCCGCCGCCGGAACCGGCAAGGCTGCTCTGTCAAACTGTGAGGTGAGCTTTGCAGTATCGGCGCACTTTGATTGTTCGTCTGGCGTAAAGCGGTCGCCGATTTGATCCACAGCGACGACACGCGATTCGTTGGTCTCAAATCCGCGCTTTCGCGGCTTTGCGCCCACCGACCAAAGTCGTGGTTCGGGTGTTCTACCGACACTGGCTGAACTTGCGACTTTCGCCGATCCCGACGTTAGTCGTTCCCGCTCGGAAGTTTGGAACAATGTGGACGGATTGGACACGCCGGAGCTCGGTTTCCGGCCAAGAGCCACATGCGTGCTCGCCCCTTGCGTGTTGTTTTCCACTAAAGTAGCGTCAACGCCCCGTCGAAAGTTCGCTGAGCGATTTGCCGGGTGCCGCGCGGGTTCAGGCCCTTCGTCGACGAACGGCCATGGAGCCAAACGCACGGCCAAAAAAGTTGGGCGCATAATTGCCTGACACAGGGAAAGGAAACGCCAATGCGTGTGGGTCAAACGACAAAGATAGCCGCCGTTGCCGCGGCAACCGCAGCGCTGTCGCTGCCAGTGGCAACGGGTGCTGCGGCTGAGTGGAAGCCGAAAAAGCCGATTGAGTTCGTGGTCATGGCCGGCAAGGGCGGTGGCGCTGACAAGGCTGTTCGCTTGATGCAGGCGATCATCGCGAAAGAGAAACTCGCACCTGTTCCGGTCACGCCGGTGAACAAGCCCGGCGGCTCGGGGGCGCAGGCGCTCGTTTATATGAAGAGAAAGAAGGGCGATGATCATACGATCATGTTCACGCTCAACTCGTTTTACACAACACCGCTGCGTCAGCCCGCTCTGGGCGTCGACATCACAACGTTCACGCCCGTGATGCGAATGGCCGAAGACACGTTCTGCCTCTGGGTCAATTCGGACCGCAAAGACATCACCACGGTCGAGGATTTCGTACGTGAAGCGAAGAAGGCTGGCAAAAGCTGGATTATGGCGGGCACCGGCAAAGCGTCGGAAGACAACCTGCTGACAGATTTTCTCAATTCGTCCTACGGTCTCGAAATGAAATACGTGCCCTACAAGGGCGGGGGGCGCGTTGCGAAAGAGCTTGCTGGCAACAACGCGAACTCAACGGTCAACAACCCGTCTGAGCAGCTGGGCTTTTTTGAAGCTGGCAAAACCAAGCCGCTCGCATGCTTTACGCCGCAGCGGATTGGCCTTTTCAAAGATGCGCCGACCTTCAAAGAGCTCGGCAAAGACTTCGTCTATTTCATGCAGCGGACCGTCGTCGGCGCACCGGGCATGAGTGCGGAAGCCAAGGCCTATTACCAAGGGCTCTTCACGAAGGTCTTCAACTCTGACGCGTGGCAGACCTACCGCGAGAAGAAGGCGCTTGTCGGCGATCCACTCTCTGGCGACGCGCTGATGTCCTATTGGAAAAACGAGCGTGATGTGCACCGCGCGATGCTCGTGAAAATGGGCGCAATCAAAGGCTAACGCTTTCGGCGTCCGCGTTTGATCTCACACGATAACGATAGGGTTGGTGCACGCAGTTATGTGGCGCCAACCCTCATCTTAGATCATTAATCGTTGGTTCGCTGGCGACGCAGGCCGAATGCCGTCTCGTCACTCCCTTGCGCTGCTCCCTGCTGCGCCTGCCCGATCGCTTGTCCCCTCGCTTGTCCCATTGCTTGTCCGGGCCACCCTCGTCACATGTTCACTCGCCCCGTTGTCAGACCGGAGCCGTCATGACCGTCCGCGCCGCTGAACTCGTGATGTGTCTGCTGATGGCAGCC
>JBCBWG010000098.1:0-11367 GCA_039817205.1 Pseudomonadota bacterium | reverse complement strand
CCGCCCCCGCCCACGCAGGCAAGAAAGCCAAGGACATTGTCGACACCGCCGCAAGCGCCGGACAGTTCCAAACGCTCGTCGCTGCTGTCAAAGCAGCTGGACTGGTCGACACGTTGAAAGGCGACGGCCCGTTCACGGTATTCGCGCCGACCGACGAAGCGTTTGCCAAGCTGCCAGCTGGCACGGTGGATTCGCTGCTGAAGCCTGAGAACAAGGACAAGCTCGTCCAGATCCTGACCTATCATGTGCTGCCGGGTAAGGTGATGTCGTCCGACATCGCAGGCAAGCAACTGTCGGCGAAGACCGTCGAAGGCTCGAAGGTGAAAGTCGACGCGACGAAGGGCGTCATGGTTGACGGCGCGAAGGTCACGGCAGCTGACATCGAAACATCAAACGGCGTCATCCACGTGATCGACACCGTGATCATGCCAAAGGCTGCGTCGTAAGACAAAACGAAGGGTTGCCCGAATAGGGCGACTTGGTCCGCACTGCGCGTTTCGCAGTGCGGGCCTTTTCTGTGCTAAGTCCGGTTTCGTTCAGCCTTGCAAACCGGGCGCTGCGACAAGCTTGAGCCGTGCTCGTTGAAGTTTACCATTCGCCGTGCGTGGCAGCGTATCGATCGCTTGCCAGTGCCGGGGACGCTTGTAGGTGGCAAGACAGGTCTCGGCAAACCGATCCAATTCGCTCGGCGTTGGTTGCGCTGCGTCTGGCCGACAGACGTAAAACGCACCGAGGATCGTGACGCCGTCCCTCACGTGAAGCTCGGCGCAGGCAACCTCAGCAATCGCTGGATGCCCGAGGAGTGCGGCTTCGACCTCAACCGGTGAAATCCGGTAGCCGAGCGCTTTGATGACATCATTGGCGCGGCCGCAGTGCGTGACGTAGCCGTCATGATCCATGCGGGCGAGATCGCCACCAACGAACCAATCTCCGCGAAAGACTTGTGCTTCTTCGTCTGGTCTTTGCCAATAGCCAAGCATCAGGCCGGGGTCTGATCGATGAACCGCGAGGAGGCCTTCTTCGCCGCGCTGGAGTGGTGTGTCGCTCTCGGCGTCAGCTGATAGGATCGCGACGGAGCGACCCGGCTGCGGACGACCCGCACACTCGGTCCGCGAGGCCGTTTTTGGCCCAGTCGAGATGTACGTTGAGATTTCGCTCATACCGAGTGCTTCATAAATCGGGCGACCTGTCAGTTGCGACCAACTGGGGATCAAGTCGGGCGGCGGTGCTTCGCCAGCCATGAGCCCGTGCCGCAACGTTTCCAGATCGGCGACGGCGTTCGGTGCATATTTGATCATTTGCCGATAAAGCCCCGGCACCGCTGCAAAAAGCGTGGCGCTGAGCCGATTGAGAAGCCGCGGCCAGACATCGGGCTCTTTTGGACCCGTATAGACAAGCGCGGTCGCACCGTTTGCCCAAGGGTCGGTCAGGCCGGTGCCGAGTGTGTAGGTCCAATTGAAGGCGCCTGCGTGTAAGACGCGATCGTCCGGCTCAAGACCGTACCAGCCGTGATACATCGGCCGCCTGCCCCAGGCCGCGCGATGGGCGTGCAGGACACCCTTCGGTTTCGACGTCGTTCCGGATGTGTAGATGAGATAGGCGGGCGTGTTGGCCGTTGTCGCGGCATAGGAGGCTGGTGCCGCTTTCGCGGCCGCAGCTGCAAGATCATCAGCGGTTACGTGAAGGATATCGTGGCCAGTCGTCAGTGACACGGCTTCAGTCGCAGCACCAACAATCGCGCGCGCGCCGCTGTCGTCCAGCAGAAAGGTGACCTCTGAAGCCGTGAGCTGATCCGACGCCGGGATTGGAATGAGACCGACGGCGATGGCGCCAAAAAACGTCAGCGCATACGTGCTCGTGTTCGGCAACTTAATGAGAAGGCGGTCGCCCGGCTCCAAGCCGAGACTAAGGAGGGCTGCGCCGATTTTTAGTGCCGATCGCTCAAGCTCGCGAAACGTCAATCGTTCGGCAATGTCGCCGTCCGGCGTCGCTGCAACTTCGAGTGCGATCCGGTCTGGCGCCGCCGCCGCCGTGCGACCGATGGCGTAATGGGTGAGATTAAACGCAGCCGGTGGCGGCGCGCCGGTGAACTGGGGTGCGCTCTGCGATAGCGCCGGACGGTCGGCCGCGGATCTGTCAGAGCCTTTGGTCATGAGCGCGGTGCCGCCGACCACCACGTGTCGAGTTCCAGGCCGAACAACAGCGGCTTTTCGGGCGATTTCAGGTGAGACCAATGCGCGATCCAGCGCTGGGGGGCATGGAACAGCGGAATGACGTACGTACCCGACAGGAGCACGCGGTCAAACGCGCGAACGGCCGCTTCAAACGTTTCGCGGTCGCGGGCTGACAGCATTGCGGCGATCATTGCGTCAGCTGCCGGGTTTTTGACGCCTGCGAAATTGAGGCTGCCTTCGGTGTCGGCGTAGCGACTGCTCCAGCGGTTGATTTGCTCGTTGCCGGGCGAAAGCGACGCGGGCCAACGCCATTGGATCATATCGAAGTCGAACGTGCGCAATCGTGCCCAGTACTGCTGCGCATCGACTTGACGGATCGTAACGGCGATGCCGATCTGCTTCAGGCGTGCGGCAAAGGCGAGCATCATGCGCTCTTCCGATTTCCGCCGCGCAAGAAATTCAAACGTGAGCGGCGCACCGGTTTCTTTGTTGACGAGACGCTTGCCCTGAATTTCGAAACCGGCTTCGCGGAACATGGCGAGTGCGCGGCGGAGCGCTGCTCGATCGCGGCCGCTGCCATTGCTCTCGGACAAACGCCACGTACCCTTTTGCAGAGGGTCGCTCACGGCCGCGAGATGGGGCCCAAGCAATTCGGCCTCAAGCGCTGTCATGGGGCGAGAAACGGCTGCGAGGTCTGAGCGGGCAAAGAAGCTCTGCGACCGGGAGTAAAGGCCGTTGAACAAAGACTGATTGATCCAGGCGAAATCAAAAAGCTCGTTCAGGGCGCGGCGGACTTGGATGTTGGCAAAGACGGGGCGACGGGTATTGAAGACGAGTGCGCGCATGCCCGCTGGCACGCGCAGATCAATCGCCTCGCGTTTCACCCGACCATCGGTTGCGGCCGCGAACCCGTAACCCTCGGCCCATTGAATGGGCTGTGTCTCGTAGCGGAAATCGAGCGTGCCTGTTTTGAACGCCTCAAACATCGATGTCGCATCGCGGTAGAACTCGAAGCGCACCTCGTCAAAGTTAAAGAGACCCCGGCGGATTGGCAGGTCGCGGGCCCAGTAGTTCGGGTCACGCGAGAAGACGACCAGTTTGCCCGCGTCCACACGTCCGATTTTGTATGGACCGCTGCCGATGAGGCTTTCCGGATCGAGCGTCGTCTCAGAGAAGGTCGTTCGATCGACGGCATGCTTCGGAAGGATCGGCATTAGGGCGACGATCAGCGGGATTTCGCGATCGCTTTCGTCCGAGAACTCGAAGCGGACGGTGTGGGCATCAATGGCGATGGCCCGGTTAATCTTGCCGTAATGCGAGCGCATGTACGGGCGGCCTACCGTCTTTAACAGGTCTTGCGAAAACACGACGTCGTCGGCCGTGATCGGTTGGCCGTCCGAAAAGCGCGCGGAACGGCGCAAATGAAACGTCGCAACGCGGCGGTCGTCCGACACCACGACGCGCTCGGCAATCAAGCCGTAAAGAGAAAACGGTTCATCGGCGGAACGCGCCATCAGGCTTTCATAAACGTACCCCCGCACGTTATTGACGGCGACGCCTTTGACAATGAATGGGTTGAGACTGTCGAAAGCACCTTGGACGCCGATTGAGATCCGCCCGCCTTTGGGAGCACTTGGGTTGACGTACGGCAGGTGTTCAAAGGTCTCGGCCAAAGCGGGCTGACCGTGCATGGCAAGCCCATGATGCCCGGTGGCTTTTGTTGGCGTCGCGGCGGTCGCAACAGCATCTGAAGCGCCTGCGATCGTGGTGGGCGCGAAAAAAGAAGCAATCGTCAGGATCGCGGCCGCAAAGAAGTGGCGAAACCTGGCGGCGCGCCGAGCCTCGTCAGCGGCTGCGTGCCACCTCGGCCGAGAGGCCGGCGGCAAAACTGTGCGGACGTCTTTGTTCAACGCATGCCGCATGATTTCTTCACCCCACGCTTACTGCCCGACGTCAGACCCGTTGCCCGAACGCAACGTCCCGGTAAACCGTTGTGGAGGCATTTTTGAGATGTGGCCAGGGGCCACGGGATTGCCGCAATCCAGCCGTTCAACCGCTCGTGTCCGACCCCGGCCGATCATCACGATCAGCGGGTCCAAATACCTAAGACAATCGGCGCGTCGTCATGCCCGTGTGTTTGCCTGTCGTTTTGTGTCGTGTCACGCAACCAGCCGGGTCAGCGCCTGCATTGATGAGATTGGCTCACTGGGAGTGTGACTGCTTAAGTCTACCAACCGAGGCATCTCGGTTCCCTCGAGACTTGGTAATCGGGGCGCATCGGGCTCGCCGGTTTTTCGGTTGAATGCCTGACGAATGAATTGGAACAGGGCCTTGCGCCATTGCGTTGGCGAGGTCGTTGAACGGAGCAAGAGATGGGGAAGACCTTCGGTCAACTGGGACCTGCACTCAAAGTTGCAGCTCTTTCGCTGACAGTCGCGATGGGTGGCCTGACAACGCTTGGCGCAACGTCCGCGATTGCACAGGGCGCCAAGAAGCCACAGAACGCGTGGGTGAAGCTCTGTAATAAGCAGCAGGTGCCAAAGCGCGGTGCGGACGGCAAAGTTGCCCGCGCAGCTGACGGCAAGGTGCAGGTCGAAGTTAAAGACATGTGCCTCACGCACCACGAGCGGATCGATGGTCGGACCGGTCTCGTCCTGGTTTCAGCTGCGATCCGACAGCTGCAGGGGTCCAAAGAGCGTACACTCCTTCTGATGGTGCCGTTGGGCATGGCGTTGCAACCGGGCGTCAAGGCCGCGATTTATTCGCCGGCGCAATGGGCTGAGGCGATTGCTGGCAAGCAGATCGACGCCAAGGCCATCAAGCCCATGAAATTGAACTACACGATGTGCCACGCGTCGGGTTGCTTCGCTGAAATGCCAGCCGACGACAATCTGGTCACCGCGCTCAAGAAGGGCGGCGGATTGATGGTTGGCGCGATGAACGCCGTTGGTCGTCCGGTGGTGCTGCCGGTTGATCTGACAGGCTTCACGAAAGCTCTTGATGGCAAGCCCGTCGATAACAAGCTCTATGCCGCGGCGCGTAAGAAGGCGATGTCGCAGATTTACCAGAACCGTCAGCGCGCGATTGCTGATCTGAGAAAGCGCCAGCAGGCGGCACAGCGCTTGAAGCAGCTCGAGGAAGAGCGCAAGAAAGAGTAGGTGCGCCTCTCATATCGCAGTCATGCGCAGACAGATACCGATGGCTCGGGCGGTGCAAACCGCTCGGGCCAATTTTTTTTGCACGCATTACACAGCTTGAAGAAGTCCGGCGTGACGCGCGTCGGGACGCTCGGAAACTTCAATTGGGTTGCATGAATTTCGGGCGAAGCGTGCGGCCCTCGGCTGTTGGCTCGAACATCTCACCGATCTTCGGGTGCCGCAGCGGGGCCGGGTCCGTATCTGGCAACAAGTTCTGCTCCGAAACGTACGCGATATACTCCGTCTCGGCGTTCTCAGCGAGCAAGTGATAGAACGGCTGATCCTTTCGCGGACGAATGTCCTCCGGGATCGAAAGCCACCATTCCTCAGAATTGCCGAACTCAAGATCAATGTCGAAGACGACACCTCGAAACGGGTAGAAGCGATGCCGCACGATGTCGCCGACGGAATATTTGGCTGATTTTATTCTGTCCATCGCGTCGAAGCCTTCGTCCATTTCTGTCGACTACTTGACCTCAGACCGTGTTCCGATTGGCCCTGGATCGGTCTCGTTCCCTGGCGTCGCGGCTCGCATCGGTTTGGCTTCCGCCTCGACTGCGGTCGCGGCCATGGAGTGAAACGTGCCACGAGGAGCCCGATCCAATCTCATTCAAACGTTCGATTTGCTCAATCGGTTGTCTGCTGACTGTTTCAGAGACCGTAGGCTGCTTTGAGTTCGGCGTCGCGCTCTGAAATCTCTTTCGCCAGATCCACGATGACGCGTGCTTGCTTCCACGTCGCGTCGTCCTGCATCTTACCGTCAATCATCACAGCGCCGGTCCCGTCCGGCATCGCTTCTAGAATGCGTTTGGCGAACAGCACTTCCTCGACATCCGGCGAGAACACGCGTTTTGCGATGCCGATTTGCGTTGGATGCAACGACCATGCGCCGAGGCACCCCATCAAAAACGCATTTCTGAACTGGCTTTCACAGGCATCTGCATCGGAGAAATCGCCGAAGGGGCCGTAAAAGGCTTTGATGCCGTTGGCTTGGCACGCGTCGACCATCTTGGCGATCGTGTAGTGCCAGAGGTCTTGCTGGAAAAATGCGCGCGGCGATCCGGCGTCAGCTGAGCCGTCGGCGAGAACGCCATAGGCCGGATGCCCGCCGCCGACCCGCGTTGTTTTCATTCCGCGTGATGCTGCTAGGTCCGCGGGGCCGAGGCTGATCCCGTGCATTCTCGGGCTTGCTGCAGCGATTGCCTCGACGTTGGCAACGCCCTCGGCGGTTTCGAGGATTGCATGGATCAATATCGGGCGGTCGATACCCGCGCGCGCTTCCAGCTGGGCGAGGAGCTGGTCGAGATAGTGAATGTCCCAAGGCCCTTCGACTTTCGGGAGCATGATGACATCGAGCTTGTGTCCGACCTCCGGCACAATTTGCATGATGTCGTCGAGAACCCACGGAGAGTTGAGGCAGTTGATGCGCGTCCAAAGCCCGGTGCTGCCGAAATCGGTTTCCCGCGCCATTTCAATGAAGCCCGCCCGTGCCGCGGCCTTGTCGTCGGCGGCAATGGCATCCTCAAGGTTGCCGAGCACCACGTCCACCTGCTGAACCATCTCTGGAAGCTTGGCGCGGATCTTCGGGTTGTGCGGCGGGATGAAGTGGATCATCCGCTCGACCTTCACGGGCCGCGATTGAAATGGAGCCGGCGCTCCGATCGCAAGTGGCGTGTAGAATTTGGCAGGCGTTTTGGCAGCGCTCATGTTGAGATCTCTCACGTTCGGTCTATTGTTTTTATTGGCAGTCCTCGCGCCACGCTGCGTAAGCGGCAGCCGTTGGCACGTCAAATCAAGGCGTCTTCGATGGCGTCAAGTGGGGGGGCGGGCAAGCTCCGGGCGCTGTCTGGCGCAACCGGCTCTGCTTGACTCAATTCCAACGTCGGTTGGACCACATCCATTGTTCGGGGTATTCGCGCACCCAGTCCTCGAATATCTCCTGCATGCCGACCATGATCTGGCGGACATCGTCTGAGATGTTCGCGGTCCGCGGGACATGGAGTTCGGACAATTCGATCTCGAACTGGCTGCCAGTACCGATCCGCACACAGCGCGCCAGCCAAATTCTTGCGCCAACACGCCGGGCTATCATCGCGCCGATGGCCTGCGTCCGCGCATCCTTGCCAAAAAACGGGACGGGAATGCCCTTGCGATCGTAAAGATCGCAGACCATGCCGAGCCGACCGCCATCGCGCACAAACCCCGTGATGAGACGGGCGGTTTTTTGGTCGTCCCCGTGATCGCCTTTGACCCGTCCGCGTCCGAACAGGCCGCCCGGATAAAGATCTCGCCGCTGGTGCCTGAGGTAGGCATCGACGTAGGGGTTGTTGACCGATCGGTAGACGGCGGCCGGGTTGGCGCCTGCGACCGCGAGCGGCCAAATGGCAAGCTCCCAGTTGCCCATGTGAAGGGAGACGCCGACCGCTGCGCCGAGCTTGTTGCGGTAGCGCAGGAAAATCTCGCCGTTCTTCAAACGAATGCGGCTTGGGTCGGCGAGGATCCGATCAATCTGCATGGTCTCGGCCATCACGCGGCCGAGGTTGCGCCAATGAGCGTGAACGATCCGCGCGCGCTCGGCGTCAGACTTCTCCGGAAATGCGATCTTGACGTTCTCTAGTGCCCGGTCGTGGCGCTTTTTGGCAATTTTGGGCGCGAGGAAACTCCAGCTTGCCGCTGATATCGCGGTGGCCGTTTCAAGTGGGAAAAGGCGGACCATGCCAATGACAAGCCGCAGGGCTGCGTATTCGGTGCGAAATTGCAGGTCGCGCCAAAACGGTATCGCAGGCTTTTGCGCCTCAGCCGGATCAGCCGTTGCGGTACTCATCACGTTTTGCCTGTCATCGCTTTGCCTGTCATCGCTGCCCAAAGCTCACCAACCGCTAAGGGCTGGGCTTGGTTTCGCTCTGTCAGCGCCGCGCTGAAGCGTCAAGCGTCCGCGCCGCGATCGCTGCCGATGCGCACATTTGTGATGGCCGACGGTATCGTTAGGCCGCGCATTCCTTGTCGCATGAGAAATCGGCGAAGCCCTGGCACGGCACGTAACGCATGGAGGCCGGCGCCACGTGCGAGCGCGAGGCCTGCGATATCCCCGGTGAGCGATCGGTTGAAAAGGTCGACGCCTTGTGTCCGGGCCTGAACATCGAGCCAGCGCCTGCGGTGATACCGCTGCGTGATTGCAGAAGCGCCGGGGTCGCCGCCGTCGACAAGCGTTTGGCTTATCATGGTTGCCGCGTCGTCGGCATCGCGAAGACCGAGGTTCAAGCCCTGCGCCCCGATTGGCGGAAAAGCGTGACCGGCCTCGCCAATCAGGAAAATCCGGCGATGAGCCAACGGGTTCGCCGTGAAGCTCATCAGCGGGATTGCGACGGGACTGGAAAAATCTCCCAATGTCCCGAGAAACGATCCCACGCGGCTTTGCAAATCCCTTTGCAAACGCCGCGTCCCGCGATCATCGCTGACATAGGCTTGTGCATCAGCCTCTGGCATCATCCAAACAAGGCTGGACGTGTCGCCGGGCAAGGGAACGCTCGTGCAAGGGCCGCCGGCGTCATGGAGCTCCGTTGAGATGCCGTTGTGTGGGCGAGAGTGCCCGAACTTTGCAATTAAAGCGGCCTGCCCGCTGTCACTCCGGCGCGTGGAAATCCCGGCGGCCTGGCGCACCAGAGACTTGCGGCCGTCGGCTGCGACGACGGATGATGCGGCGATCTCGCGGCCCGTCCGCAGGATGAGAACGACCGCCTCCTCCTGCCACGCAACGTCAGTGACGGTGGCCTCAAGTCGCTGAATTTGCGTCTCCTTCGCGACGGCCTCTTCCAGCGATGCGGCAATGTCGGCATTCGCGAGATTGTACCCGAACGCCTCAAGCCCGAGTTCGTTGGCCTGAAACGTTACATCTGGCGCTCTCAGTAGCCGGTCCGAGATGTCGATCATGCGGATCGCTTTTAGCGCCGCGCCTTGATCGAAGAGTGCAGCGCTTGCACCGGCCTCTTCAAGCAAGCCGCAGCCGTCCTGGAACACGGCGGCCGTACGGGTTATGCCGTGTTCGTTGGCCATTCTGCGCTCGGTTGGTACCGGCTTCGGCGCGATCACGGCGATCTGAGGTGGCCGACCGCCTGCCGCCCGCGTCCTCTTGGCGACGAGGAGTGCCGTCGCGAGCCCAGTGGCGCCGCCACCGACGATGGCAAGATCGAACTCGGCTGGATTTTTCGCTGTCATGTCAATTACCTGCGAGCTGCGACGTGTGGGAACATCGCGTGACCGGTTCCGAAGCGTTTAGCAAGTTTCGGGCGTTGTTGCCTGGGGCAGATCGCGGCGGGCATGCTGGTTCGAATCAAGGCCCAGGACCGCACAATTGCCGTTGCAGACGTGCCACACCGACACACATGGAACGCATTTGAGCACGGATTACCGGGGTAGAAAGCTGTCCAAAAGCCGTTTCGACGACTTGCTCCGCTTTCCGCCCTCAGGCTCTTGTTGGGGTACGAAATCGATGAGCTAGCCGCGGTTGGCGAAATAGTTCGAATACGGTTTCAAATTCGCCAACTGGGGCAAAAGGGAGGCGTAAAACGAAGCGGCGCAGAAAGACGTTCTTAATGCGAATAGTTTGATTAACCAAAACGGTTAATACGACGCACACGAATGCTTCTGTGTTTTAAAAACCACGTATTCCACCGATCAAAAAGAACCGTCGTTCTTACGATTGCAGTTTGGTGGGCTTCACCGTCATTTAGCGGTGAGCGTGGCTTCGAAAGATTGGTCACGTTGGGTTTAGCGAGCGGTTCTCGTTGTGGGGCGTCAAGAGCTAAGACCCGTCGTTGAGTGGCGTAAGTCCACGTAGCGTTGAGGAGAAGAGTATATGTTCGGGGGAATGAAACCCATCAGCACGGCAGCGCTTCTGGCCGCTGCTGTTTCGCTTGGCGGTGTGTCCGCTCAAGCGGCTGATCTGGGCGGCAACTGCTGCGCAGATCTTGAAGAGCGCGTTGCAGAACTTGAGGCGACGACCGCTCGCAAAGGTAACCGCCGGGTCTCGCTTGAAGTTTCTGGTCACGTGCACCAGGCCATCATGTTCTGGGAAGTCGACACGCCAGCAGGTGGTGTCGACGGTAACGGCGTCGCGATCCCGGCCAATGAGTCGAATGCCTACGTCGGTACACCGAACACGTCGCGGTCGCGCTTCCGGTTCCGTGGTTCAGCTGCGATCAATGCAGACTGGGAAGCTGGTTTCCTTATGGAAATCGGCGTTCGCAGCAATGGTCTGACGGCGACAAACCAGAACGATCCGCGGGTGAACCAGGGCCTCGATATTCGCCACGAAGCGCTGTACCTGCGCTCGCGCACGCTCGGCACCGTCTGGCTTGGCCAGTCGAACGAAGCGACGGAAGGCATCACTGAGATCAACCTCGGCGGTGCATTGAACAACTCGCCAGACTTCCTGCTCGCGGGCCCCGGGGGCATGCTTTCAAGTCTCGCCATGAACGCGATTGACTTTGTGGGTGTCAGCGGCGAGCAAGCAGGTGAAGGGAACCGGACAAACAACATCCGTTATGTCTCGCCGACTTTGGCGGGCTTCATCTTCTCGGCGTCTTGGGGCGAGGATGATGCATGGGGTGTCGCACTGCGTTACGCCGGTGAATTCGGCCCGCTTCGTCTCGCAGCAGGCGTTGGCTACAAGGATCAAACCGACGCTATTGACGGTGCAGGGATCGCGACCGACGATGGTTACCAGTTCGGTCTCTCCGGCTCGATCATGCACACTCCGACAGGTCTCTACTTGACCGGCCAGTATGGCGAGAACGGTGACGACGTCACCGACGAGACCGATGATAACTGGTTCGTGACTGTTGGTATTCGCCAGAACTTCTTTGGCATCGGTAACACCAACATCTACGGCAAGTACGGCGAATTTGACCGCGACATCCAAGGCGCCGCAAACGGAGCCTTCGCGTTAGCTGGTGCGGATACCGCTGAATCCGAAGGTTTCGGCTTCGGCATTGAGC
>JBCBWG010000097.1:0-11458 GCA_039817205.1 Pseudomonadota bacterium | reverse complement strand
ACTCAAGAGGACTTGCCCAGCCATCGCTGGCCAACACGGTGCAGGTTTAAGAGGACATCATGGCAAACATTGTTGTTTTAGGTGGTGATGGGTTTTGCGGGTGGCCAACAGCGCTGCACCTGTCTGATCAGGGACACGACGTCACGATCGTTGATAACCTGTCACGCCGCAAAATCGACGTCGAGTTAGAAACCGCGTCGCTCACGCCGGTCGCATCCATGGGCGAACGCTTGGCCGCCTGGAAAGAGCTGACGGGCCGCACCATTAAGCTCGAAACTTTCACAATCGGTGAAAACTATCACCGTCTTCTGACGCTGATCAAAGAAGAGCGCCCAGACGCGATTGTCCACTTCGCCGAGCAGCGCGCCGCGCCCTACTCGATGAAGTCGAGCTGGCACAAGCGCTACACAGTCACGAACAACCTCAACGCGACCAATGACGTTTTGTGCGCGATCGTGGAGTCGGGCGTTGACGTCCATCTCGTCCACCTCGGGACGATGGGTGTGTACGGCTACGGCACCGCCGGGATGAAAATACCGGAAGGCTACTTGCGCGTTAAAGTGGATACCGCCGAAGGTTTGAAGGATCAGGAGATCCTCTATCCGGCCAACCCTGGCTCGATCTACCACATGACGAAAACACAGGATCAGCTCCTGTTTGCGTTCTTTAACAAGAACGACAAAGTCCGCGTCACCGACTTACACCAGGGAATTGTTTGGGGCACGCAAACAGAACAAACAGCGCGCGACGATCGCTTGATCAATCGCTTTGATTACGACGGCGATTACGGCACCGTTCTCAATCGGTTTTTGATGCAGGCGGCGATCGGGTATCCGCTCACCGTTCACGGGACCGGTGGCCAAACACGCGCGTTTATTCACATCCGCGATACCTGCCGGTGTGTTGATCTCGCGATCCAGAACCCGCCTCAAAAGGGCGAACGGGTCAACATCCTGAACCAAATGACCGAAACGCACCGAGTTCGGGATCTCGCGAAAATGATCTCGGATTTGACCGGCGTGCCGATCGAAATGATCAAAAACCCCCGCAACGAAGCAGACGAGAACGAACTCAACGTCGAAAATGATCGCTTCCTTGCGATGGGCCTCGAGCCGATCACGCTTGAAGCCGGCCTGATGGATGAAGTGACAGAGATCGCAAAGAAGTATGCCGAACGCTGCGATCGCTCAAAAATCCCGTGCGTCTCTCTCTGGTCGAGCGACGGTCGCTAGCCTGCCGCCGCTGTCGGCGGCACCGGGCTGTGCCGTTGGCTTTTGAAGTCGCTTCGCCGCGGTGCTCGTCAGTCAGACGAGTTGCCGCGCCTCGCGGTCGACCGTCGAAGCCGAATGGACACGTGGTAGTGATTGCAGGTAACTGCAGTCCGGGTGTCGTTCACAGCTTGGCCGGTTGCCGCGTCAGACGCGCATCTTGGTCGGCCCGAACGGTGGTCCAATGGTTGGGCGACATCGGAACGAACCTTGACCCTAGAGCTTCGCTTTTCTCCGCTGAGACGTGAGCGGTCATGAGACTTGAGCGGTCCAGGGTCTCGCAAGGGTCTGGCAAGGGTCTGGCAAGGGTCTGGCGCACTTTTCTTGGGCTTGTCTGAGGACGCCGTTATGGCAAATGGACGGCCAGCATCGGTAACAACGAAGAGTTTCTTCGCTGACATTCGACAGTCCGCTTTGACGTCGGAACAGTGGCTTTACGCGACGTGGTTCAATTTCCTTGTCGGGTATCGCCGGACAGTCGCCGGACCGGTGTGGCTTCTCTTCGGGCCTACCGTTTTCATCGCAACCCTTGGGCTCCTCTTTGCGCAAATCAACGCGGCCGCAACTGAGCTATTCATTCCTTTTCTCGGTATCGGACTTGTTTTCTGGACATTATTTCAGGGCTTCATTTCCGGCGGTTCAACCATTTTTGTGCGCCGCCGATCGCAAATCATGGTTGCAAACGCAAACCTTGTCCAAGTCGTCTTGCTCGATGTGTTTCACGTGCTTTTGCAGTTTGCGCACCAGATCGTCATCATTGCCGTTCTGCTCATCCTATTCTCAATCCCATTGACGCCCATCTCACTGATCTCGCTCTTTGGCTTAATCCTTCTCATTGCCAACGGCGTTTGGGTCGTGACCGTCATGGGGATCGTCGGCGCGCGGTATCGCGATTTGAACGAGATTGCGAACGCGCTTTTGCGGATCGCGTTTCTCGCAACGCCGATTATTTGGATGCCCGGCGGAGGCGACCGAGCTGCAGTTGTCACCGGGTTTATGCTCTTCAACCCGTTCTATCATTTTCTTGAAATCGTTCGCGCACCACTGCTCGGTCAGGTCCCGGCTCTGATCAGTTGGATCGTTGTTGGAACAATCACGCTCGTCGGTTTCGCGATGGCCCAGTTCGTTTACAATCGGTATGCCAAGCAGGTGCCGCTTTGGCTGTAACAGCACACATCGCCCCCGAAGCGACCAACACGAATGAAGAACCGATCGTTGCTCCAACGGGCGGGCAGCCGCTGCTTGTCGCTGAAAATCTTGTCCTGGATGCACCGGTGTTTATCGCAACGGACCGGCGCATTCTCCGGAACCCGGCGACGTTTCTCGCGGATCTCTACCTCTCGCGGACACGGCGCGGCGTCTCGCGCTTAATCGACGGAGTGTCCATGACGCTCGCGCCCGGCATGCGGTTGGGCCTGATTGGCCGTAACGGCGCGGGCAAAAGCACTTTGCTCCGATTGTGCGCCGGCATCTATCATCCATCGTCTGGTTCACTCAGCGTGAACGGTCAGATCATCGGCCTCTTTGATGCATCGCTCGGCATGAACAATTTCGCGACGGGCTTGGAAAATATCTACCTACGCGGATTGCAAATGGGTTTGACGCTCAAAGACATTCGCGATCTTGTTCCGGATGTCGTCGAATTTTCAGAGCTCGGTGACGCGATCAATCAGCCGTTGGAGACCTATTCGTCCGGGATGCGCATGCGCCTTGCCGGTTCTATTTCAACCATGGTCCAGCCGGATATTCTGCTGCTCGACGAATGGATCGGTGTCGGCGATGCGCGCTTCGGCGAAAAAATGCGCGTGCGCATGAAGGGGCTGACCGAGGGCAGTCGCGCTTTGATGCTCGCAACACATAATGCAGGCCTGATGCTTGAGACCTGCACGCACGGACTGGTTCTGGACAAGGGGCGCACGTCATTTTTCGGCATCGTCGATGATGCGCTCAGGTTCTATAAAGAGGCGGACGAAACCGGCGAAACGCGAAAGTGAGATCGGTGGCAGAACCGCCGCAGAACTGCGCCAAGACCGCCTCCAACTTGGAGTGTTCCGATTGGGCAACTGTCATGGCGCATTTATATCATGAGGCCGCGCGACATGTGCGCAACAAAACCGTTTGCTTGTTCAGACCCCGCCCGTTGGCTAAACGTGGCAACCGTAGGGCGGCGGCAAAGTGTGTTGTAGTTTAAGAGCTTTCGAGTTGCTGATATGACCAAATCCTCCGCTGGCGATGTCCCCCGCCAAGAACCTGCCGTGATGCGTCGCCTTCGCGTTCTGAAGCGCCTGGTCTTCAATCGTGTGGGCCACCAGAAAAGAGATGACAGCGTCACCGGATTTCGAACGCAACAGATCAGCGAGACGTGCAAAGTTCCGCTCGCAATTGCTGAGTACGGAGCCCGTCTCTTTCACGACGATTATTATGCAGGCCTCATTGGCAGCTCTGACAAATCCTCCAGCGAACTTTTCGAGCACTTTCTAACCGAGGGCATGGCCGCGAACGTGCCGCCCGGTCCATTCTTCGACGTGGCCCACGTTGCCGGAAAACTCGCCGAGCACGACCTTGCGCCCGAGGGACAAAAGGACGATCACCCCGGTCGCGTCTTCGAGACTTGGCTGCGGCACGGCGCGTCGGACATTTGCTCGCCAACGCCCCTCTTCAGCGAGGCGTTTTACAACAAAACCTATCCGGACGTCGCCTACAGCGGGTTTGACCCGTTCTATCACTTCCTACGGCATGGCTCGTCAGAGGGTCGCTCGCCATCGCGTTACTTCCTTCCGCTCACCGATGCGATGACCGCCCGCGGGCAGCTTTCCGAGGCGCCGCACGCCGACCTTCTAGCCTTGATGCCTGGTCCGCTCGACCCAGAGCTTATCTCAGGCGGCATCATTCCATTTTTGTCGAAAGTGATTGTGCCGGAATTCGTGCGCGCTCAAGTGGCTGATCTTGCACCTGTCGACGACGCCGGCGTGGTCAACTACTTCTTCGCAACCGGCTGGTTCGAGCAGATCAGACCCACGCCGCTTTTTAATCCGGACCACTACGCCGAGCACCTTGCCGCGCACAACGCGAAGGCGTCCTTACCGCCGTCTGGCATGCCGCGGTATCGCGTGCATGGCGTCACCGACGTGCCCGGCACCGAAACGGAGACGCACGTCGTCCCTGAACTGCGACCGGGTGACAACGCGTTCGGCCACTGGGTCATCCACGGCCGCAACCATCAGATCGTGCCGACCTATTTATTCGACGAACAGTTTTACGCCAAACACCACAATGATCTGAAAACTTGGAAGGGTTGGATCTTTAATCACTTCCTCGCCCACGGGATCCGAGAAAAGTTCCGTCGGGCAACCCCGTATTTCGATTCCGACTGGTACGCGAAAACCTACGAGCTGAGCGCGAGTAAGGCACCGATCGTCGACTTCATTCTGGCGGGTGATGACAACGGCCAACAACCATCGCCGGACATCAACCTCGCAAGCTTTCCGAAGGCGACATCCGTCGGTGATACGAGTCGGCTTGAAACCGCCGTTCGAGAATTGTCGAGAAAAGTGGCGCGCCTGAGTGATGGATCGATGGCCGATCTCATTGCACATGCCGCGTCGCTCGAGCCGCTGATCATGAAGCCGGACGGTTTGCGCAACATGCGCTACCCGCCGATGAAATGTGCAACCGTGCCGGTGCGCGAGCGAAGTCGGAAACTCCAGGCCGCGCTCACCAGACAACAGTACAAGTCGATCGTCCTCATCCCGCACTGTCGGATGTCCGGGGCCACGCGCATCGGCGGCGAGCTGCTGCAAGCGCTGAACGACATTTACGCCGATGAGCCGGTGCTGCTGGTTCTGACAGACCTGTCGGTGTTCGAGCGCCCAGATTGGTTCGGCGACAATTTTGATCTGCTTGATTTCGCCGAGATCGCAGACGGCCTGAACCGAAACCAGAAGCAGCTTTTGCTGCTCGATTTGTTGCGTGGCGTGCAGCCGGAGCGCATCGTCAACGTCAACAGCTCACTCTGCTGGGACGTGTACGAAACGTACGGCAAGCAGATGAAAACCTGGGCCGAACTCTACGTCTACCTGTTCTGCTACGACATTGATCCTTGCGGGAACAAGGTCGGCTATCCAATCCGCAACCTGCAGCGCGTGTTCGACCACTTGTCAGGCGTCATGGTCGACAACTCCACGCTCGCGGAAGAACTCAAAACGCGTTACCGGCTGCCGGCGAAACTGAGGCAGCGGGTCCATACGCTCTTCACGCCCGAGCGGCCGTCAACACATAACCTGTCGGCCAATTTTGCTCGGCGTCGATCTGCAGGCGGCGCCATGCGCGCGTTGTGGGCCGGTCGCTTCGATCGCCAAAAGCGCTTCGACCTTGTCATCGAAATCGCGAACCAGATGCCCGACCTTGAGATCTGGGCGTACGGCAAGCCGGTGTTGCAAGACGTGACTTACGATCTGGACGCGCTGCCTCGGAACATCCGATTGGAAGAGCCCTACAAGCACGTTGATGATGTGCCGCTCGAGATCTTTGATTTCTATCTCTACACGTCCGAGTGGGACGGGCTTCCAACCATCCTCATCGAGATGGGTATGCGCGGTATGACCGTCGTCTCGAGTGACGTCGGAGGGATCAGTGATCTCGTGACGCCAGAGACCGGTTGGCCAGTCGCCGATGCTCTCAACCCAAGCGCCTACGTCGAAGCCATCGCCGAACTGGCGCGGACGCCGGACGCCGCGACGGCACGGGCCAGCGCGCTGAAAGCGCGCGTTTTAGAGATGTGCACGCACGAGCGGTATCGCAAAACGGCCAGGGGTGTTTTCGTCGCCGATCGCGCGCCGATGCGGACAGCCTCCGCCGGACACCCCCGGGTTGAGCGGCCGCTTGTCGAGAGCCTGTCCACCAGCGCCATTCAATCCTAAAGGAGAGGTCGGCCATGAGCGACATTTCTATCGCCGCCATTGTCACGGCCCACCGGGAAGGCTCATTGGCTGGCATTTCCATCCAAAGCTGCCTCGACGCGGTCGCAGAGGCTGAGGCGCACGGCTACTCCGTCCAGCTTCTCGCAAACCTCGACCGCCCGAACGATGAGACCCGCGCCTATTTCGCCGATCTCGTTACAGAAGGTTGGACGATCGAAGAGACCGACTTTGGCGATCAAGGCGCAGCGCGCAACCACATCATCGGATTAAGCAGCGCGAGCCATATCGCGTTCCTCGACGGCGATGATCTTTGGAGCCGCAATTGGCTTGTTGATGCCGCGAAGCTTGCCGCGCGGTGCCCCGACAAAACAATCCTGCATCCCGAGTTCAATTGGTTCTTCGAGGAAAACAGCAACATCCACATCCACTGCGATCAGGATCACCCGGCGTTCGATTGGCAAAACCTCAGGATTACGAACTACTGGGACGCGCTCTGCTTTGCGCCCCGGGCGTCGTACGAGGATTTCCCGTACTCGAAACGTGATGTGAAAAGCGGGTTCGCATTCGAGGATTGGCACTGGAACTGCGAGACGGTGTTGGCCGGTTACAACCACAAGGTGGTGGACCGGACGATCCACTTCAAACGGCGGCGGCTTGGCTCACAAACGTTGGAGGCGAGCGGGACACGCTCGCTGATGCGTCCGACGGATCTCTTGAACTACGACGTTGCGTTCCAACCTTCCCGACCACTCCAATCGAACATGACGTGACCGGCTCGGGCAGGGTGCGCTTTAAAAGGGTCACGCAGCGATGAAGCCTAAGAGTTGGGCACTCGACGACCCGGTCTTTGCAAAGATCTGGTCCGAGGTCGAAGAGTTCACGATGACCTCGCCGGAGCGGGGTTATGCGCTCTATCAGGCTGTCTTGAACGTCCTCGACAACCGTATCTCAGGCTCTTTTGTTGAGTGTGGCGTCTGGCGCGGCGGCTCGACCATGCTGATGCTGAAGACGCTTTTGACACGCGGCAATACCTGGCGTCGCATTGTGATCTTCGACACGTTCGATGGCATGACGCCACCGAGTGATGTTGACTTCGATCGCCAGGGACGAAGCGGCCAGGAGATGATGGAGGCCGACGTTGAGCGGCGCTCGGATGTGTGGGCTGTCGCCACCGAAGATGAAGTTCGACGCAATATCGAGAGCTGTGGCTATCCCCTCGAGAACATCCGATTTGTCGCCGGAGACGTGCGCGAGACCCTGTCGAAAACGGAAACAAACGAGATCGCCATCCTGCGTCTCGACACGGATTTTTACGACAGCACGCGCGCCGAACTGGAGCAGCTCTATCCGCGGCTCAACACCCACGGCATCATGATCGTCGACGATTACGGTCATTGGAATGGTGCGCGCCAAGCGGTCGATGAGTATCTGTCAAAGTTCCCATCGAGCGAGCGCCGACCGCTGCCTGTTGCCGTGGACTACACCGGGCGCGTATTCGTGAAAACGTCCCCGCTCAACCAGACCACGATCGAGCGCTACGACTACACAGCACCGGGGTTAGAAAACCCAGGTCTGCTTCCGCACTTTCCAAACCTGACACCACGCGATCCGAAAGCTGCGATATGGCGATATTTGCGGTACCGATGTCCACATCTCTGGCGGGTCGATACCGGCGAGAAAGCGCGTGCAGCCGTTGGCACACTCTCGGTTGATGAGGCCGTGCTGCTTTACAATCTCGCCAAGCCCTTCGCCGGTCACGCGGGACTTGAGGTCGGCGCACACGTCGGCTGGTCGACCGCGCACATTGCAGCCGCTGGCGTCCGGCTCGATACGGTCGACCCGTTCTTCAGCAATACGCGTCATTTCAAAGGGGTCCGCGAGCGACTGGCTCTGTGGGAAGAAAACCCCGGCATCCGATACTGGGCCGGGTTCTCACCCTCGATTTTGGATGCGGTCGCAGCGAGCCGTGGCGCACCCTGGTCCTTCATCTTTATCGATGGGGATCACGATGGCGATGCGCCGCGACTTGATGCCCTCGCTGCAAGCCAGTTCGCAGCCGACGACGCGATCATCGTCTTTCACGATCTGACATCACCGCACGTCGCCGATGGGCTCAAAGCGTTGCAAGACGATGGCTGGGACGTGCAAATCTTTGACACCATGCAGATCGTCGGCGTTGCCTACCGCGGCGCTGTCGAGCTTCCGAAGCATCAGTCGGATCCCAACTTGATGGTCGCGCGCCCCAACCATTTGAGTGCCTTTTAGCCGACGCTCAGTGTCTTTTGGGTTGGGCACTGTGGAGAAGAGCCAACGCTGCCATTACGGGTCACTTGACCACCGGATGCGATCCATGTGTGAACGTAACAACTGAGCCATTGAGTTAAGTGTTCGAGGTTTATTGTGGCGACCAATTCAAAACGCATCCTGGTGACCGGCGGCGCTGGCTTCTTAGGCTCTCACCTTTGCGAGCGGCTCTTGGAGCGTGGCCACGAAGTTCTCTGCGTCGACAATTTTTTCACGAGCACGCGGCAGAACATTCGCCATTTGATGGACAATCGCGACTTCGAGTTGATGCGTCACGACGTGACCTTCCCGCTCTATGTCGAAGTCGATGAGATCTACAATCTCGCCTGCCCCGCGAGTCCGATCCACTACCAGTTCGATCCCGTGCAAACGACGAAGACAAGCGTCTCCGGTGCGATCAACATGCTGGGCCTCGCCAAGCGCTTGAAAGCGAAAATTTTCCAGGCTTCGACGTCAGAGGTGTACGGCGACCCAGTCGAGCACCCGCAGACGGAGGCCTACTGGGGCAACGTCAACCCGATCGGCGCGCGGGCCTGCTACGATGAAGGCAAACGCTGTGCCGAAACACTGTTTTTCGACTATCGCCGCCAGCACAACCTCAACATCAAAGTGGTCCGCATCTTCAATACGTATGGCCCGCGCATGCACCCCAACGACGGGCGCGTCGTGTCGAACTTCATTGTTCAGGCCCTACAGGGTGACGACATTACGATTTACGGCGATGGGAGCCAGACGAGGTCGTTCTGCTATGTGGACGACCTGGTCGAAGGCTTCCTGCGGATGATGGACACCCCGGATGACGTCATCGGCCCGATCAACCTCGGCAACCCCGGCGAGTTCACGATCAAGGAGTTGGCTGAAACGGTCATTGAGATGGTTGGGTCAAAATCAAAGATCGCATATCACCCGCTCCCGTCCGACGATCCTCGGCAGCGCCGCCCCGACATTACGGTTGCGAAAGAGACACTCGATTGGGAGCCGACCACGCCGCTTCGAAACGGGCTGACACCGACGATTACATACTTCGATCAACTCCTAAGTGGTCAGCGCAACGCCGGTTGATGCATCAGGCTGCCGCGCCGAACTCAGGCGCTCCAGCCAACGGGAACTCGCTCGGTTCAACGCGAAAAGAAACGGCATCGACGCGTCTTGAGAGAGAAGAGGATTTCAAGCGATGGACACCGTCCTCGTCGTTGGTGGTGCGGGCTACATTGGCTCTCACACCTGCAAGGCGCTGAAGGCACGCGGCTTCACACCGGTCGTTTATGACAACCTCAGCCGAGGGCACCGCGACAACGTCAAGTGGGGTCCGCTGGTCGTCGGGGACCTCCTCGATCGCGCGCGATTGGACGACGCGTTTCGCACCTACCAACCCAAGGCCGTCATCCATTTCGCAGCGCTCGCCTACGTCGGCGAATCGGTCACCGATCCCGGGCCTTATTATGTGAACAACGTCTCGGGCACGATCAGTATGCTCGAAGCCGCACGTCGGTCCGACTGCAACCTCATTGTCTTTTCGAGCACATGCGCGACGTACGGCGTCCCCGAAACACTCCCGATCACCGAACAAACGACGACCAATCCGATCAACCCGTACGGTCGCACCAAACTCATGATCGAAAGCGTGTTGAGCGATTATGCGGCCAGTTATGGCATTCGCTACGCAGCGCTTCGGTATTTCAACGCATGCGGTGCCGACCCCGCCGGTGAACTTGGCGAGTGGCACGATCCGGAAACGCATTTAATCCCGCGCGCTTTGATGGCTGCAGCCGGCGACATTGAGCAGCTTGAAATCTTCGGTGATGATTATCCAACGCCTGACGGAACCTGCATCCGTGATTACATCCACGTGGCCGATCTGGCAGCGGGCCACGTCCAAGCCGTTGATTATCTGTCCCGCGGCGGTGAGAGCTTGACCGTCAACCTCGGAACCGGCGTCGGCTTATCAATCAAAGACATCTTAACGGGTATTGAAAAGGTGACCGGACGCGCGGTTCCAGCCGTCATGAAACCGCGCCGCGCGGGCGATCCGCCCGCCCTTGTTGCGTCAGCTGATCTGGCCCGTGAGAAGCTAGGGTTTGTCGCGACGCACTCATCGATTGACTCCATTGTCGAAACAGCTTGGCGTCAGTTTGGATCGAGTGTGTCCTAAGCCTAGATAAAGCGCTGTTTCACTTTGGCAACGGCACAACCGCAGTAGCGATTTTGTTATGTTGTAACATTCCAGCGCCGGGTTAGTTTCTCCAATCTGAACCACCACGAAGTTAAATCTTTAGTATTGGTGTCATTGGTCGCGTTAAGCGGTTTTTGATCTTTCCAGACGCGCCTCAAACATCTATTCTCTGACGAAATATTAGTTTTCGTCGGGGATGGGTTCGTCATGTGTAATATTTGCTCTGACCGCTTTGTCGTAACGATTGGCGCTGGCTTTGCGGCCGGACAAGCTTTGGCCTATGGCGACCAAACAGGCGCGAGCGTCACCCAAATCGGGCTTGACGTTCTCGACGCCGTTAATTCGGCCGCCAACGCCCAAACCTCCGAAGACGCGACGGCCCCTCAGTCTGGCATCGACATCGAGCTGGACGCGATCGTTGAGGGACAAGGCCCAGCCCTCGAAGTTGCGGACGCCGACGACAGCCCAGACGACACGGCTCCGGCGCCCGAGTCCACAACGGTTGCGGCGACGGCCGAGGATGATGACGCCGACGGCGGTGATGAAGGCCCATCCGAAACGGCTGAGTCGTCTGCAGTTGCAACGGCTGTTTCGATGGATGCATCCGGTGACGTAGTGCCCCCTGCAGATGCGGACACCACAGGCGACAACGTCCAAGCTTTCGATGCGCCAATCGTCGATTTGTCGATCAGCTATGGCGCGCCGCCGCCGCCGGATGGCTACGAAATCCAGGCTGTCCATGAAATTATCACGGGCAACCTGACGTTTATACTGCGGGACACAGGCGGCGTCGG
>JBCBWG010000096.1:0-11463 GCA_039817205.1 Pseudomonadota bacterium | reverse complement strand
CTCGACGAGATAGGGCTTCCGGCCATTGTTCGGCCAGCGTTCACGCTTGGCGGAACCGGCGGCGGGGTTGCCTACAATCGCGAAGAGTTTGAGCAGATCGCCAAGTCGGGGATTGATGCGAGCCCCGTCGGCCAGATCCTGATCGATGAAAGCCTTATCGGTTGGAAAGAGTTTGAGATGGAGGTCGTTCGCGACAAGGCGGACAACTGCATCATTATTTGCTCGATCGAAAATGTCGATCCGATGGGCGTGCACACGGGCGACTCGATCACGGTGGCGCCCGCCCTCACGTTGACCGACAAAGAATACCAGATCATGCGGGACGCCTCGATTGCGGTCCTGCGCGAAATCGGTGTCGAGACCGGCGGCTCAAACGTGCAATTCGCGGTTAATCCGGCGGATGGTCGTCTGGTCGTTATCGAGATGAACCCACGGGTGTCGCGCTCGTCGGCGCTTGCATCGAAGGCAACCGGCTTTCCCATCGCCAAGATCGCAGCGAAGCTTGCGGTTGGGTACACGCTCGATGAACTTGAAAACGACATCACAGGTGGGGCGACACCGGCTGCCTTCGAGCCGACGATCGATTATGTCGTCACGAAGATCCCCCGCTTCGCATTCGAAAAATTTCCGGGCGCCGATCCCGTTCTGACCACCGCCATGAAGTCGGTTGGTGAGGTCATGGCGATTGGGCGGACATTCAACGAGAGCATGCAGAAGGCACTCCGTTCCATGGAGAACGGGCTCAACGGCCTCGACGAAGTTCATCTGGAAGGGCTCGGGGCTGGCGACGACAAAAACGTTATTCGTGCGGCATTGGCGACGCCGACACCAGACCGGATTTTGCGCGTCGCGGAGGCGTTGCGCCAAGGCATGGATGCCGACCAGGTGCATGCCTTTTCAAAATACGATCCCTGGTTCATTGCGCGCTTACAGGAGGTGGTCGACGCCGAGGCCCGCGTCATTGCCCACGGTTTGCCAGAGGATGCCGATAATCTCCGCGCGTTGAAGGCGCTTGGGTTTTCAGATGCGGCACTTGCGGATCTCGCAAGCCGCCCGGATCAAGGCTTCGGCGCCAAAGACATTGAAGCGCTCCGACACCGGCTTGGCGTTGTCCCGGTCCACAAGCGGATTGACACGTGCGCCGCCGAGTTCGCGAGCCCGACGGCCTACATGTACTCGACCTACGAAGCGGGACTTGGTGGGGACAGTGAATCCGAGGCGCATCCCACCGATCGCGAGAAGATCATTATTCTGGGCGGCGGCCCGAACCGGATCGGCCAAGGGATCGAGTTTGACTACTGCTGCTGCCATGCCTGTTTTGCGCTGTCGGATGCGGGCTATGAGACCATCATGGTCAACTGCAACCCGGAGACCGTCTCGACCGACTACGACACGTCGGACCGGCTCTATTTCGAGCCGCTGACAGCCGAAGACGTCTTGGCCCTCATTCGCACGGAACAGCAAAATGGCTCGGTCAAAGGCGTCATTGTCCAGTTCGGTGGGCAAACACCGTTGAAACTCGCAGTGGCGCTTGAAGCGGCCGGCGTGCCCATTCTTGGGACGCCGCCGGATGCGATTGATCTGGCTGAAGACCGCGATCGCTTTAAATCGCTGATCGAGCAGCTGGACCTGCGACAGCCCGAAAGCGGGATTGCCCGGTCGCTTGATGAGGCAAAGGCAGCTGCCGCCGAAATCGGCTTCCCGGTCGTGATCCGACCCTCATATGTGCTCGGCGGTCGTGGCATGGAAATCCTGCACGACCCGAACGACATCGATCGGTACGTGGCTCAACTCTCAGCCGTCCTTGAGGGACCATCCGAATTGGTTGTGTCCGATACGCGGCCGCTTTTGATTGATCGGTATCTTGATGGTGCGATCGAAGTCGACGTTGATTGTCTTTGCGACGGCGAGGCCACGTTCATCGCAGGCGTCATGGAGCACATCGAAGAAGCCGGGATCCACTCGGGCGACAGCGCGTGTTCGCTGCCACCTCATTCACTGAGCGACGAAACCGTTGAAGAGCTCTCACGTCAGGCCAGCGCTTTGGCGCTCGCGTTGGGGGTCGTCGGCCTAATGAACGTCCAGTTCGCAATCAGAGATGAGATGGTCTTCATTCTCGAGGTGAACCCACGCGCGAGCCGGACGGTGCCGTTCGTTGCCAAGGTCGTTGGCTTGCCAATCGCAGGCCTTGCCTCGCGCGTGATGGCGGGTGCCAAAATCGCAGACCTCGGCCTGGCCCCCGTTAAGCCTGACCATATCGCAGTGAAGGAAGCGGTGTTTCCCTTCGCTCGGTTTCCGGGTGTTGATCCGGTGCTGGGGCCGGAGATGCGGTCCACGGGCGAGGTCATGGGCATCGACCGCGATTTCGCGATGGCGTTTGCCAAGAGCCAGATCGGTGCGGGTGAAAAACTTCCGAGCAGTGGGAAGGTGTTCATCTCGGTGCGCGATGGCGACAAAGGCGGGATCGTCGCACCTGCGCGACTGCTGATCGATCTGGGCTTTGAGATCGTTGCAACCCGCGGGACCGCACGCCACCTGACGGCAAACGGCTGCGCCTGCGCTGTCATCAACAAGGTGCTTGAGGGGCGGCCTCACATCGTTGATGCGATGAAAAACGGTGAAATTTCAATGGTGTTCAATACGACTGAGGGCGCGAAGGCTTTGGGCGACTCAAAGGATATCCGCCGCACAGCCTTGTTGAACAAGGTGCCGTACTATACGACGCTGGCGGGGGCGAGTGCGGTGGCGCAAGCGATCGCCGCTTTGCGTGCTGATGACTTGCACGTCGCGCCGTTACAGGATTACGCTGCCGCGGTTCGGGGATAGTCTTTCCCTTGCGGGACATGCGTTGGTCTGGTCGGACGGCGCGTTACCCACCACATCGATGACAGATTTGTGATGACCTGGTTGCCCAGGCGTCAACCGGCGTTGGCCGTACCGCTCGGATCTGAGCGGGCGGCGGGGCGTTCTCCTTTTAAACGCCGGTAAGCTGCAGGAGAGAAGCGGATGAGCTTGGAACGTGTCCCGATGACGCGCGAAGGATATGACGCGTTGGAGACAGAACTTCAGCGTCTCAAATCGAAAGAGCGGCCCCGCATCATCAATGCGATCGCTGAGGCGCGGGCGCACGGAGATCTGTCGGAAAACGCCGAGTATCACTCCGCGAAAGAAGCGCAGGGGATGAACGAGGCGAAAGTGAGCCAGCTGGAAGACCAGCTTTCGCGCGCCGACGTCCTTGAGCCGAAGGACATGTCGGGGGACTCGGTTAAGTTTGGCGCGACGGTGACGCTCGACGACATCGATACTGAGGAAAAGGTCACGTACAAAATTGTCGGCGAACTTGAGGCGTCCGTGAAAGACGGCAAGATCTCAATTGCCTCGCCGATCGCACGTGCGCTTATTGGAAAATCTGTCGGCGACGACGTCGAAGTCACGACGCCCAAAGGCCACAAGAGCTATGAGGTCCTGAACGTCGAGTGGAAGTAAAGCACGGTCGACGCCACGCGTTGCAACGCCGCTTCGTTCATCGTCTGGGTTTAGACCCGTCGATAAATTCCGTAGCGCGCGGCGTACTTCGGGACCGGATCGGCCAGTCTCTCGAAAGCTGGGTCGTCAAGCGCCTGAGTGCAAAGGACGAGTGCCCCAGGCGCCGTGGCACTGGCGTAGACCGAGGCGATCCAGGTCAGGATATCCGCCTCGGTTGCTTCTGTCCCATCGCCGATGTCCGAGTGGATCATGACAGCCTTCCGACCGGATGCATCTGCGAAATCCCGGACCGTCTCCCGTACCTGACCGCGGACGAAATCCTCAGGCGCGGGGCGGCTCATCGGATGGGCCTTCACATCTTTATCGAAAACGATGACGCGGCGTCCTGGCAGGCGGCCGAGGAGGTGGGAGTAGGTTCGCCCGTTTCCGAGCCCCACTTCCAGGATTGGCCCGTCAGCGAGCGCTGGATTGCCGCGAACCTCGGCGCAGACCCAGTCGAGTAAAGCGATTTGTGCATCGACCCGGTCGCGAAACGACATCAGACGCGTGCGCGGCAGTTGGTCGTCCAAGGTTTGAGCCATGGGTATGGTTGATCCCTGTAAGTGTTCAGCGGCTGTCATTGACGACGAGTGCGACGCCCGGCTCGAGCTTTGCGGGCCGCATCGCGACTTGTGCTTTTACACTCGATACATTGGGTGCGGACGAGACCGTGTTGATCAAAAAATCCTGAAACACTTTGAGATCGCGCGCGACGCACTTGAGAACGTAGTCCGTTTCGCCGGACATCATGTGAGCTTCCCGGACGATCGACCAATCGAGGACGAGGTTTTCAAACGCTCTCAGATCGCGCTCAGCCTGGTTATGGAGCGCGACGGAGACAAACGCTGTCACGGTGAAGTCGAGCGCTGCGTGGTCCACATTCGCGTGGTAGCCCGTGATGACGCCTGCGTTTTCAAGAGCGCGAACACGGCGCAGGCAGGGCGGGCCCGAGAGGCCGACGCGTTCTGCCAGTGCAACGTTGGTCATGCGCCCGTCAACCATCAGCTCTTTGAGGATCCGGAGATCAATGCTGTCGAGTTTGGCCGACACAGGTTCGCGTCCCGATTGCTTTTGGCCGGTGATGACGGTTACTCGGTTTGACATGGACACAGACGATCAACAACGCAACCGGTCATCGGCCGAAACCGACGCGCCATTTGCAGGCGCCAAAGCCTGGGTCATAACCGATGGGAAGGCTGGATCGGAGAGCCAGGCACGTGGCATCGCCGATGCCATGGGGCTCGATTGGCGGCTGATCCGCGTGGCCCCGAGCGGGCTTGCCAAATGGATCGCACCGTTCGGTCGTCCCGACACGACGGACCGGTTTGGTTTGCCCGGCTCAGAGTTCGCTCCGCCGTTTCCGGAGATCGCGATCGCAATTGGTCGGCGCAGCATGCCCTATCTCCGCGCGGTAAAACGTGCGCAATCGAAGACGCACACGGTGGCGCTGCTCGATAGCAAGGGCGGGCTCGGCATCGCCGATGTCATCTGGGTGCCGCAGCACGACCGGTTGCGTGGGCCGAACGTGGTGACCTCGCTCACGGCGCCCCATGGCTTCTCGCCGGACCGGTTAGACGCGCTCCGCCGCAACCGCCCGTCATTCATCGATGACCTGCCGGGGCCGCGCTTGACGGTGCTGCTCGGTGGCCGAAACGCGGTCTACCGGTTTCAGAACGCGGACCATGCGCGCTTTCAAACAGCATTGTCAGATCTCGCGCGGCACGCAGGCAGCGTTCTCATCACGCCGTCCCGGCGCACGCACCCTGAGCTGTTGGAAGCGACCCTGACGGCGACGGCTGATCGACCGCGATATGTCTACGACGGGGAAGAGGCCAATCCCTATCCTAAGCTGTTGGCGGCAGGTGATGCGATCGTTGTGACGGCAGATTCGATCAGCATGGCCGCCGAAGCCCTTGCGACCGGACGGCCTCTTTTGGTTTTTCATCCAAGTCGAGGCAGCCGAAAATTCTCCCGCTTCCATGATGCATTGCTGTCTGAGGGCGTCGCAAGGAAGCTCGAACCCCCGTTCGAGCAGTTTCCGGATTGGACCTATGCGCCGCGCGACGCTACGGCCGAGATCGCGCGAGATCTTGCCAATCGGCTCAACCGGCTGATGATCGAGACCGAGGCCGGACCATGAAACCGTTCGCATCGGACGCGCGCATCAGCCGGCTAGCTGCCGGCGGCACATTGATCCAACCGGCTGGCACGGTCACGCCACGGCTTGCGCGGCGCATTTGGCTCATCGCCGAGTTGGGGCTCTTCTATGTTGGCGCGCCGCTCTTCATCGCTTGGGCGATCTTTCGCTGGAACGTGCCCCTCTTTCTCGCGCTGCAACCGATCCTGATCGGTTTTATTCTGTACCTTCTTTGGGACGACACCTTCTCGGTGCGCCGTGAGCTTGGGCGGCGCATGTCGTTGAAAGCGTTCGCTGCGATCATCGGGGCGTTTATCGTCATCGGCGGTGGGATCACCCTTGCAACACTGGAGGTTTTCCCGGAGCGCTTTCTCGGCTTTCCGATCTACCGAACGGAGCTATGGCTGTTTGTCATGTTCGCCTATCCGATCATGTCGGTGCTGCCGCAGGAGCTCGTCTACCGCACGTTCTTTTTCCACCGTTACGGACCTTTGTTCGGGGAGGCGCGTTGGCTCGCGATCCTCGTCAACGGGCTCGCATTTGGTTTTGGTCATATCATTTTCGGCAACTGGATCGCCGTTGTTGGAACGACGGTCATCGGTCTCTTGCTCGCCTGCCGCTACGAACAAACGAAATCGTTTCAAGCCATTTGGCTTGAGCACAGCCTTTACGGTTGCCTCGTATTTACCGTCGGGCTCGGGCGGTTCTTTTTCACCGGCGTCTCGAACGTAAACTGATCACGCAGATGCAGATCAGGACACCGACCTGAGATGACGCACCGGGCGCCCGGCTGCGATGTTGGAAGCCGCCTCGACAATTGCGCGCGTGTCGATCCCGAAATGCGCGTACAGGTCGTCGACGGTTCCAGTTTGGCCGAAGTGCTCGACGCCGAGCGCGACCGATTTGTGACCGCAAACGCTGCCAAGCCAGGCGAGTGTTGCCGGGTGGCCGTCCATGACCGTGATGATCGTGCAGTGAGCCGGTGCACCGCTCAAAAGACGCTCGATGTGGCTGACTGCGCGCCCCCCATTGATGCCGCCGCGGCGGTTGACTCGGGCCGCTGCTGTCCAACCGGCGTTGAGGCGGTCCGACGATGTGACGGCTAAAACGCCGACGTCGCGTCGGTCTTCGGCTATCAGGCCCGCTGCTGCGATTGCTTCCGGCGCGACGGCACCTTGGTAGGCGATAATGACGTCTGCGTTCGGGCCCGGTTTGCGGGCCCAGTAAGCGCCATCGATCACAGCCTGATCGAAATCGGGATCGCTGCGCGCGACCGGTTGTTCGATGGGCCGTGTTGAGAGCCTCAAATAAACAGAGCCGCCCGTTTCGTCGCGAAGCCAGGTTCGTTCATCGGGGTCGCCCTCGCCATCACGCTGCATGTAGTCGAACGCCCAACGCATGATGATCGAAAGCTCATCAAGGTAGGCGGGTTCGAACGATGCAAGACCGTCCTGGCTCATGCCGATGAGCGGCGATCCAATCGATTGGTGGGCGCCGCCTTCGGGTGCGAGCGTCACGCCCGACGGCGTGCCCGCGATCATGAAGCGCGCGTCCTGGTAACAGGCATAGTTCAGTGCATCGAGGCCGCGGGCAACGAACGGGTCGTAGACTGTGCCGACCGGCAAAAGGCGCTCACCGAACAGGGAATGAGAGAGGCCGGCCGCACCGAGCAAGAGAAACAGGTTCATCTCGGCGATGCCAAGCTCGATGTGCTGGCCCGTTGGTGCAAACTGCCATTTCTGTGCCGATGGAACGCGCTCATCGCGGAACGTGTCGGCCACGGCGTCGCGCGCGAATAGCCCGCGGCGGTTGACCCAGGGACCGAGGTTGGTTGAGACGGTCACGTCCGGCGACGTTGTGACGATGCGATCAGCAAATTCGGTTTTCGATTTGGCGATGTCGTCGAGGATTTTCCCAAAGCCCGCCTGCGTCGACAGGAGCTTGTCATCAAGTTTTGTTGGCGCTGGGACGTTCGCTCGCGATGCTGTGCGGCGCCGCGTGCCTTTGGAGAAGAACGGGACGTCTGCCAGAAACTGAGAGACGGCGGCCGGGTCCTCAACGCCTGCAAACACATCCCACTCAGCGCCCGCTGCAACGCCCATGGCCGACTGGAAGCCCTCCATCTGCGCTGTTGTCATCAGCCCCGCGTGGTTGTCCTTATGGCCAGCCAGCGGCGTGCCCCACCCTTTGATCGTGTAGGCGAGGAACGCGGTCGGCCGGTCGTGGTCAATAGCATCGAACGCATCGCAAAGTGTCGCCGTGCAGTGCCCACCGAGGTTGTTCATCAGGTCGCTCAACGCGACGTCGCTGCGTCGCTCAAGCAGCGCGGTCACCGGGCCCTGATCGCCGATCTCGTCCAACAGGCGTTGTCGCCAGGCAGCCCCGCCTTGGAACGTGAGCGCCGAGTAGAGCTGATTGGGACAGGTGTCGATCCACGCTTTCAAGCGGTCGCCGCCGGGTTCAGCGAACGCGGCCCGTTGCAGCGCGCCGTATTTCAAGACCACGACATCCCAGCCGAACGCTTGGAAGATACCTTCAACGCGTTGCCACAGACCCTCGCGCACCACGCCATCGAGAGACTGGCGGTTGTAATCGATGATCCACCATGTGTTTCGAAGATCGTGCTTCCAACCCTCTTGAAGGCATTCGTAGATATTGCCCTCATCGAGTTCGGCATCACCGACGAGTGCGATCATGCGGCCGTCGGGTTTCGCGTCAGCCCATGGTTTGGCGGCGATGTAGTCTTGGACGAGTGAGGCAAACGCCGTAATCGCAACGCCAAGGCCGACCGATCCCGTCGAGAAGTCCACATCGTCGATGTCTTTGGTCCGGCTTGGGTAGCTTTGAGCGCCACCGAAGCCGCGAAAGTTCTCGAGCTTCTCGCGCGTTTGGTTGCCCATGAGATACTGGATCGCGTGGAATACCGGCGAGGCATGCGGCTTGACGGCGATGCGGTCTTCCGGTTGCAACGCGTGAAAGTAGAGCGCCGTCATAAGCGAGACCATGGACGCCGACGACGCCTGGTGTCCGCCGACCTTCACGCCATCACCTTTTTCCCGGAGATGGTTGGCGTTATGGACGGTCCAGCAGGCAAGCCACAGGAGCTTTTTCTCGATCTGCTTGAGGATCGCTGTGCGCGGCGTCGGCTGGCATGTGTCCGAACCGGTCTGTTGCGCTGGCGCAGTGGGAGAGATCGACATGGGCTGGCTTTCGGATCACGGCCTCTGACACATACCACGCTACAGCAATGGGTCACCGCGTCTACGGTCAGTTGCGCGTCAACACTCGGGTAGGTTTACCGCAAGCCCTCCTTGGCTCGTCTCTTTGTATTTGGCGTTCATATCGACCCCGGTCTGCCGCATGGCCTCGATGCAGTTGTCCAGCGGCATGATGTGCGTGCCATCACCGCGCAGCGCCAACGATGCAGCGGCGACCGCCTTGATCGCACCGAGACCGTTGCGCTCAATGCATGGGATCTGCACGAGGCCGCCGACGGGATCGCAGGTCATGCCGAGGTGATGCTCGAGGGCAATCTCGGCTGCGTTCTCGATTTGCGCATTTGTGCCGCCGAAAGCTGCGCAGAGCCCGGCCGCCGCCATTGCAGACGCCGAACCGACTTCGCCCTGACAGCCGACCTCAGCGCCGGAGATCGAAGCGTTGTGTTTGATGAGGCCGCCAATCGCCGCCGCCGTTAACATGAAGGTTGTTCCGCCGTCCGCGCTGGCACCGATGCAGTGCTCCCGGTAATACCGAAGAACCGCGGGCACCACGCCGGCTGCCCCGTTGGTTGGCGACGTGACAACCCGGCCGCCCACAGCATTCTCCTCGTTGACGGCCATGGCGTAGACAATCAGCCAGTCATTGATCGCGTGAGGCTGGGTGAGGTTGAGACCGCGCTCGGCCTCAAGTTTGTCATGGATCGCCTTAGCGCGGCGTTTCACGTTGAGTCCGCCGGGCAGGATGCCGTCTTCGCGCAAACCGCGGTCGATGCATTGGTGCATGGCATCCTGGATCGCTTGCAGTCGCCGGTAAACTGTTTCGGGTGAGCCGCTCGCCATGACCTCGTTTGCAAGTTTCATCTCGGCGATGGTGAGGCCGGCGCTCTCTCCCATGCGCAGCATATCCGCTGCGGTCGCGAACGGATGGGGAAAGCCCGCTTGTTTGAGATCTTGGTGGTGACGATCGGGCGTTTCAGCGTCGGCTGCTGTCTGTTCCCGCTCGCTTGTGACGAACCCGCCGCCGACTGAGTAATACGTCTCTTCAAACCGCAGATTATTGTCGGCATCAAAACAGCGAAAAACCATTCCGTTGGCATGACCCGGCAGGGGCGGACCGAAATCGAAAACGAGGTCGCTTTCCGGATCGAATTGCAGCTTTGGCAAGCCCTCTGGCGCGACAGCGCGATCGCGGCGAATACGGGCATCTATTTCGTCCATGCGGTCGGCGTCGATGGTCGCTGGCAGATGGCCATCGAAGCCGAGGAGGACCGCGCGGTCCGTTGCGTGACCTTTGCCAGTCCACGCGAGTGAGCCGTAAAGCGTGCAGCTGACCCTGTGCGCTGGCCCAGCGCCCGGGATCGGTGCCTTGCTCTCGCGCATCACATCAAGGAAGCGGCCGGCTGCCACCATCGGCCCCATAGTGTGGGAACTCGAAGGCCCGACGCCCACCTTGAAGATATCAAACACCGACAGGAACATGCGCGCTCCACTTACTTCTGCTTGTTGCTTCGCCGCGCGAGCTTGGTCCGTTTGGCTCATCGGTTTCGCATATGTCGCACCGCCTGGAGGAGACCGTTGGTCGATCCGTTGCGGTCGGGGTCGATCTCGTCTGTGGACAGCATTGGCGTCAGTTCGTCTGCGAGAAGCTTACCAAGCTGGACGCCCCACTGGTCAAACGAATTGATCCCCCAGATGACACCCTGAACAAACACCTTGTGTTCGTAAAAGGCGAGCAATTGACCGAGTAATGCAGACGTTAGTGCGGGATAGAGCAGGGTGGATGAGGGCCGATTGCCTGGAAACGTCTTGTGCGGGCCAAGCCGTTCGATTTCCGCCGTCGCCATCCCGGCGGCCTCCATGCGGGCGCGCGCCTCGTCGGTCGTCTCGCCGAGGGCCAGCGCCTCGCTTTGCGCGAGGCAGTTGGCGACGAGCGCTTTGTGATGGGGCTCGTAGAGTGCGTCGGTTTCGCGACTGTCAGCTGCGACCAGGAAATCGCAAGGGACGATTGTCGCTCCTTGGTGCAGCATCTGGAAAAAGGCATGCTGCGCGTTCGTGCCAGGTTCGCCCCAGATCACCGGTGCTGTTTCATGCGTGACCGGCTGGCCATCAAGGGCCACCCGTTTGCCGTTACTCTCCATGTCCAGTTGCTGGACATAGGCCGGCAGCCGCTGGAGCCTCTGGTCATAAGGCAGGATGCCGAGTGCCGCGTGGCCTTCAATGTTGCGGTTCCAGATACCGACAAGAGCAGCAAGTACGGGCAAGTTGTCACCAAGCGGCGCGTTCAGGAAATGGGCATCCATTGCGGCGGCCCCTGAAAGCAATTCGCGAAACTTCTCCGGACCAATCGCAATTGCGATGGGGAGGCCAATTGCTGACCACAGCGAGTAGCGGCCGCCGACCCAGTCCCAAAAGCCGAACGTGCGGTCGGATCGAATGCCAAATGCGGCGACGGCCTCGAGGTTTGTCGAGAGTGCTGCGAAATGATCGGCGACGGCTTCCTCGCCACAGGCATTGACGAGCCATGCCCGGGCGGTCTTTGCGTTCCTCAGTGTTTCAAGCGTCGCAAACGATTTGGATGCGACC
>JBCBWG010000095.1:0-11539 GCA_039817205.1 Pseudomonadota bacterium | reverse complement strand
ATGTCCGCGCGCTCGAAGCGCTCGCATCAGCGCCCAACCAAAAAGTCATCATGATGCCGCTCGAGGCCTCGTCTGTTATCGGATCTCTCGCAGGCCTCGCCGAAATCACGGGCGATGCGTTCGGAAAGGGTGGCAGCGGTTCGAACAATAGTGGTGACGGCGGCGGCAAGCCGACACCCCCGGTCTCGCGCCCGCCATCCACTGGTGGCGGTGGGCGTCCGCTGGTTTCCCGCACCTCGTCGACCAACGCAGAGGGGAGCGCGCGCTTCGGTGATCGGTATGGAACCAATACCGGAGAGCCACCAACGGTGTCGTCGGCACCGTCAGGGTCGTCGCCCTGGACGTAAAATGCTGGGCATCCGCCGGAGCGTCGCGTCCCGATCCGCATTTCAATTTGTTGGCGATTGGCGCAGAGATCCAAGGTCTGAATCGTAAGGGGCCGCGAGGGACGACATGCAACAGATCGTAGAGTTCTTCTTAAGCCTCGGACCTTGGAACTGGCTGATCGCTGCACTTGTTTTGTTCACACTGGAAACTGTCGTGCCGGGCGTGCTGCTGGTTTGGTTCGGGCTCGCAGCAGCCGTGGTCGGAGTCATCGTTCTGTTGGTCCCGATGCCTTGGGAGTGGCAGTTCGTGCTGTATGCGTCGCTTGCCGTCGCGAGCGTTTTCGTCATGCGACGCTTCTTCCCGACCGATGAGGCACCCTCGGACCAACCCAACTTGAACGTTCGGGGCGCGCAATACATCGGCCGCCGCGTCCGAGTCGCCGAAGCGATCCGCAATGGGCGCGGCCGGGTTACGATCGGTGACACGTCATGGCTCGCCGAAGGGTCCGACGCAGACGTTGGCGTGACGGTCGAAATCGTCGATGTCCAAGGAACAGCGGTGGTCGTGAAGGCCGTCGAGTAAACGGCCTCAGGGTGCTGGCTGGACCAATGAGCCCGCCCGCAGTCGCTCGCCGCCTTCCGTGTCTCAACTGATGCCGAGGCGCAGAAGGTCGTGGACGTGCACGAGGCCGACGGGCTTCTCTTTCGAGACCACAAAAAGTGCTGTGATCCGCAGCGCGTTCAGGTGCTCTAGCGCCATTGACGACAGCGTATCCGGCGCGATTGTTTTGGGATCGGGCGTCATGACTGCGCCGACGGTCTCTTTCATCAGGTCGTCGTTCATGTGACGTCGTAAGTCACCATCCGTCACGATCCCGATCAGACGTCCCTTTTTGTCGACGACGCCGAGACATCCGAACGACTTCTGCGTCATGATCAGAAGCGCCTCGCCCATGCTCATGTCTTCGCGCGCAAGCGGCAAGGCGTCAGCGCCGTGCATCACATCCGAGACGAGTTTGAGCTGAGCGCCAAGCGATCCGCCCGGGTGGAAGACTTTGAAGTCGCGCGCCGTGAACCCGCGGGCCTCCAAGAGCGCCACGGCCAGGCTATCGCCAAGAGCCAGTTGCATTGTTGTGGATGTCGTCGGTGCGAGCCCGTGCGGACAAGCCTCTTCGGCTTTTGGAAGCTCCAGAACAATGGTGGATGCCCGCCCGAGCGCCGATAGCCGCGAAGATGTGAGCGAGATGAGCGGCACCGAGAAAAGACTGGCGTAGGACAGGATGTTCGATAGTTCGACTGTCTCGCCGGACCAGGACAGGGCAACGATCGCATCGTCTTGCGTGATCATCCCGAGGTCGCCGTGCGAGGCCTCGGATGGGTGAACGAAAAATGCAGGGTTTCCCGTCGACGCGAAGGTCGCGGCGATTTTCTGACCGATGTGACCGCTCTTGCCGATCCCGGTTACGATGATGCGGCCCGTGGTCTTCTTGAGGAGCGCGATCGCGTCGCTGAACGGCTTCGCCAGCTCCGTTTCGATCGCCTCGCGCAATCGCTCAAGCGCGCGCATCTCAATGGCGATCGTCCGGGCTGCGCTTTGAGCTGGCACCGATCCGCGCTTCTTTGAGCCACCGCCCGATAAGCCATCGACTGCCAGTGTTTCCTTTTGCGTCTGCTTGAGCGCTTCTTTGGATTTTTGCAAAGGCTTGCCGCTGCCCCCGGTTTTGCGTTCGCGCACGCCCCTGTCGCTCCCGACGGATTTGCGCGCTTTGGCGGACTTGCTCTGCTTTTTCGATTTCTGCGCGGCCATGGATGCCCCCGGAACGCCGACGATCGTGCGAAACAGCCCAAAAAATTCAAAAGCTTGAGCGGTCTTTATCAGAGCCAGCATCGACACCCAAGGGGCCTCAGACGCGTCCAGGTTCGATCCACGTGTCAACGTGGCGTTAACCGCTCACGGGTAGAGACTAATGTCGTTGTGCGTTCCAAATCGTCCGAAGCCGGAGTGCACACGTGCCGCGCTGCCTCACCAGACCGCCGCTCGCTCAAGGAAAGCAAGCCCGCGCTTTGCGTCGTTTGGTGACGGTTGGCTGCGCGGCGAGCGTTGGAGCGATGCTTGCGTCTTTGCTGACGCCCCAGGCCGCCTCGGCACAGGTCAGCTTCGAGACGATCACAACAATCAATCCCCCACCGCGTGCTCGCGCCCAGACGGACCGCCGTCGCGATCGTGGCGCGCGCACGCCGACACGGGATCGCGGGGCGCAACGTCCTGCAAACCCGTTCAACACCGAACTGATCCGTCCGGGTGATCCGGAGCCGGATGACGCCGGTGGTGCCAACGTCCGGTTTGATCCCAACGCTGTGGTGGACACGGGCCGGCGCTCGCCAGTGCCCGTCGATGGCGATTTCTCACCCCCGGTGCGTGATGAGGTCCCAGTCGACGGTGATTTAACAATCCTGCGCCCCTCGCAGCCGGTCGATGGCGCGAACCCGGTGACGGTCGACACCCGCCGTGATGAGGACCGCGCAGCATTCGACCAGCCAGCAGCGGGTTACGATCCAACCGCGTTCTCGATCGACGTCTCGCCGATCTTGAACGAACGCCCGCGTCAGCTATTCCGCTTCGAACCGTATGAGCCAATTGGTATCCGTGCGGGCAGCTTTGTCATTTTGCCGTCGATCACAACAGGCGTGCTCTACGACAGCAACGTCTTCCAAAGCAGCCCCGCCGAGAAAGACGTGGCGTTCGAGTTGGTCCCGACCGTTCGGGTCGTCTCCAACTGGAATGTGCACGCGGTCGAACTCGGTGCCAGCGGTGTCTTCTCAAAGTTCAACGAGTTCGACAGCGAAGACGCGCGCGAATACACGCTCGAGGCTCGCGGTCGGCTGGACATCACGCGGCGGACGAACATTGAAGGCTACCTCGGTCGGTTCGTCACGCAGGAAAACCGGTCCGATCTCGATGCTGACCCGGCTCTCGCGGCAACGGGGACCGGGATTGGCACTGTGACTGGCACGACGACCGGAACGGGCACAACCGGTGTGACGATCCCCGTCGCCTCGACCGATCGTGCCGATGTCACAACATCGGTCGCAGCCTTGACGCTCAATCACCGCTTCAACCGTCTGCGGCTCCAATTGCGTGGCTCAGTGACGGAAGAAGACACAAGCGACACTTCGGACGGGGTTGGCAATGTCATCGTCAACGACGACCGGGATGAGCTCGAAACCGAAGGCGCCGTGCGTACGAGCTGGGAATTTAAGCCGACGCTTTTCGCGTTCGCCGAAGTCGCGCTGAACCATCGCACGGTTGATGCGGTCAGCGGCGAAGACGGCTTCTCTCGCGACAGTCGTGGCGAGCGCTACCGGGTTGGCCTGTCCTTTGGAAATGACGATCAGGTTCTTCGCGGCGAGTTCAGCATCGGCTATGGCGAGCAACGCCCGGACGCGCCGGAGCTGCAAACACTGCGGGGCGTCATCATTGACGCGAACCTCGGTTGGCGTATGAACGCGCTGACGTCGGTCCTGCTCACGCTCAACACGGAATTTGACACGACGACCGCAGCCGACACGCCGGGCTCGATTGCGCGGACGGCCGGCGTCCAAATCCGGCATGCGTTCCGTGAGAACGTGATTGCCAATGCAGGCGTTGCCTACACCTGGGAGCGCTTTGAGGGGATCAATCTCGACGAGCGCGAGCTGCGCTTGAATACAGGCCTTGAGTACTTCATGAACCGCAACACGGCTTGGATCGCGAGCTGGACCTATACCAACTTCGACAGCGACGCTCCGGGCCGGGACTACGAAGACAACGAATTGCGGCTCGGGCTCAGGTTGTCGCGCTAGAGCGATATGTCGGACCTGCTTCGGTTCGGTGGTGTCCGCCTGCGCCCTGGGTGGGCGGAGCGGTCGGAGGCCAGGCTTTGGGTTTGCTGTCAGAAGACGCGATTGCAGCGTTCTCGTCCGGCAGCGCCGTCGTGCTTGCGGTCTCCGGTGGCTCGGACAGCCTAGCCCTGCTCCACCTTTTCGCCGAATGGAACGCTTCGTGCGCCGCCCCTATCCCGACGACAGAAATCTCAGTGGTGACGGTCGACCACGGATTGCGACCGGAAGCGCGGCAAGAAGCAGCGGACGTTTTCACGGTGGCGTCCCGCCTTGGTTTTACGCACACCACTTTGACGTGGGAGGCACCGAAGCCGGAGGCCGGTCTCATGGAGGCGGCCCGCAATGCGCGTTACCGGCTGATGACCGAACACTGCAATCGACGTTTCGGTCGACGTCGCGTCCTCGTGGCAACCGGTCATACGCGCGACGATGACGTTGAGACGTTCCTGATGAACCTCGCACGTGGGTCCGGCATCGACGGTTTGTCGGGCATGTGGAGCAACCGGGCCATCGATGGGCTCAACACACACATCCGGCTCGTTCGACCGTTGATCGCATGCCGCAGATCAGATCTACGCGCCTACCTCAAGACGCGGAACGAAGGCTGGGTCGATGATCCAACCAATGCCGATGAGACCTTTGAGCGCTCACGGTTGCGTGCCGCCTTAGCTACGACCGGGCCGGGAGACGATGCGGTGCGCGGGATCGAGACGACCATGCGTCGGTTGCGCGAAGTCCAGGCGGCTGCGGATCAGCTGGTTTCCAAAGTCGATGATGAGCTCGATGCAACCAGCATCCCGGGTTTGGTGGCTGTGCTGCCGTGGCGCGGCTTGGCAGATCAGCCAGCCTATGTCGGCAAGCGCGTCCTACGCGAAAAGCTCGCCGCATACGGTGGATCGGCCATGGGCCCATCGCTCAAACAGATTGATGCGATTTGGGACAAACACATCGCGAACGTCGAGACCGCCCAGCGAGGTCTCGGGGGCAGTTATCAGTCGTTTCAAGTGACCGTTGCGGGCTGCCTCATCCGGGGCGAACCGGCTGGCCAGGGGTGGATCGAAATTTGTCGTGAGCCCGACCGGGACGTGTTCCCAACGATGCGATTGTCGCCAGGGACACGCGCGATTTGGGATCGCCGCTTTGCCATTGAAGTCAATGAAAATGCCGCAACGGATATCGTTGTCGGTCCACGCCACACGGCGTTTTGGATGGACCTTCAGGAGAAATACACCTGGAGGGTCGGGCGCTCTGGACCGCGTCCGAAGCTCATGACGTCCGCGCTTCGAGGGCTGCCCGTCGCCTCCGGTGTGGGCAATACATCGCAGGCCTTGGCGCTGCCGGACCCGTTCCGACCTCTAAGTGGCGAAGACGATATCGTGCAGATCAGGTGGCTGGGATCGCAGGCTTATGAGGCTGACCCCAGCCAATCGTGATGTTTTGTACTTGAAATGTTCTGCTCACGCTTCTGTCGCACGAAACTTGGCAAAGCCATGCCGCAAACCTATCTTCAAACAACGTCCGTATGACAGATTGCGGTTAGGCAAAGCGCGCGCGCCATTTGGGCCCCGCCACCGCGACAGCGCCTGAAAGGGGCCGATATGAACTCCAACTTCCGCAACTTTGCGATCTGGGTGATCATCGCGGTCTGCCTGGTCGGACTGTTCCAATTGTTCCAAAAGCCAAATCCAAACCGTGCTGGAACAGAAATCTCCTACTCCGAGTTCCTGGCGGCATTGGAAGCGAAGTCCATTGAGGAAGTCGTCGTCCAGGGCAACCGGCTTTCCGGGCGCTACCGGAACAATTCAACCCCGTTTGCGACGTACGCGCCGTCGGACCCCAACCTCGTCGACAAACTGCAGGCAGGTGGCGTTCAGATCAAAGCGCGGCCTTCGGATGACGAAGTGCCGTCACTGTTCTCGGTCCTGCTCTCTTGGGCGCCGATGCTCATCCTGCTCGCCGTCTGGATTTATTTGATGCGGCAGATGCAGTCGGGTTCCGGCCGCGCGATGGGTTTTGGCAAGTCGAAGGCAAAGCTTCTGACGGAGCGACAAGGGCGCGTCACGTTCGACGATGTGGCCGGTGTCGACGAAGCCAAAGGCGATCTGCAAGAAATCGTCGAGTTCTTGCGCGATCCGCAAAAGTTCCAACGGCTCGGTGGCCGTATTCCGCGGGGCGCCTTGCTCGTGGGACCGCCGGGAACCGGTAAGACATTGATCGCGCGCGCCGTCGCTGGCGAGGCGAACGTCCCCTTCTTCACGATCTCGGGATCTGACTTCGTCGAAATGTTTGTCGGCGTCGGCGCGAGCCGTGTCCGCGACATGTTCCAAGATGCGAAGAAAAACGCTCCCTGCATTATCTTCATTGACGAGATCGACGCCGTCGGCCGTCACCGTGGTGCGGGCCTTGGCGGCGGTAACGACGAGCGCGAGCAAACGCTCAACCAGTTGCTCGTCGAGATGGACGGCTTCGAGGCCAACGAAGGCATCATCATTATCGCGGCGACCAACCGTCCAGACGTGCTGGATCCAGCGCTTCTGCGCCCCGGCCGCTTCGACCGCCAGATTACCGTTCCGAACCCGGATGTCACCGGGCGTGAAAAGATCCTCAAGGTTCATATGCGGAAGGTGCCGCTGGCACCGGACGTTGAGCCACGGGTTCTTGCGCGCGGCACGCCGGGGTTCTCAGGCGCTGATCTTGCAAACCTTGTGAACGAGGCAGCCCTCTTGGCGGCCCGCCGCAACAAGCGCCTTGTCACGCAACTTGAGTTCGAAGACGCCAAAGACAAAGTCATGATGGGTGCTGAGCGCCGATCGATGGCGATGACCGAGGATGAGAAGCTCGCGACGGCCTACCACGAGGCCGGGCATGCGCTTGTCAACATTCTGGTCGAGGGCAACGACCCGCTGCACAAGGTGACGATCATCCCGCGCGGCCGAGCGCTTGGCGTGACGATGTCGCTACCCGAACGGGACAAGCTATCGTACTCGAAACAGTGGTGCGAAGCGCGCTTGGCTATGACGTTCGGTGGTCGTGTCGCCGAACAGCTGATCTACGGCAAGGAACACCTCAACACGGGCGCTGCAAGCGATATTCAGCAGGCAACGAACATCGCCAAGCGCATGGTGACCGAGTGGGGCATGAGCGAAAAGCTTGGGCCGTTGCTCTATTCTGAGAACCAGCAGGAGGTCTTCCTCGGTCACTCTGTCACGCAGCAGCAGAACATGTCCGAGGAGACGGCCAAGCTGATCGACGAAGAGGTGCGCCGGTTCGTCAACCAGGGCTACGACACAGCCTGGGATGTTCTCTCGAGCAACCGTGATGCGCTGGAGCGTGTGACGCAGGCGCTGATGGAGTTCGAAACGATCTCCGGCGTCGAAACCGAACTGGCCATGCGCGGCGAAAAGATCGAGCGCGCGGAAGACGACGACGGTCCGAAGGGCCCGGTAGGTTCCGCAGTCCCAACGGCCGGTGCAATCCGACCGAAGCGCGGGCCTGAGACGGACGATGGCGGCATGGAACCGCAGCCCGCCTAACGCGGTATCTTTAGCGGTCGTATCGCGGCCCTTGCTCAAGCTAGATCGGGCCAAAGCGAGATCTGGTCAAAGATAGGTCTAGCCAATGACAGATCTGGGCGCTGCTCTTCGGAGTGGCGCCTTTTTTCGGCTGGTGATGGGTTTTCGGCCTCAACCTTCCGCCGATCGCGGGCGTGATGCGCCGTCGAATGAACACGCGGCTGCCGCGCGCCCGTCCCGGCACCGCCATTGATGGCTGCGACGACCACGGCTCCGAAACACGACAAGACCTCTTTGGCGCGCGATCGTGCTGAAGCGGCGGTCGTGTCGAAAGTCCTTGGGCAGGCTTTCAAATTCGGTTGGCAGGCATGCAACCGGCCGGGAGCCCAACATGACGTTCAGACCGACGCTGTTTGTTATCAGCACGCTTGTGGCGTTTGCCGTCCTCACCGCCTGGACCTCAGCAATGGCGCGCCCCTGCCACAGCAACGCCATCAGCTCACTCAAGCGGTTCTCGCCGGACGGCTATGCCGTCTACCGCGCCTATCGCAACAAGCGCCGATTTCTCGGTTGGATTGATAGCTGCCGCGACATGGTCGGCGGCGTCGTCACCGCGGTCCACGAGACCGTGCATATGCTGACGCACCAATGGGACGCCTACCCGCTGATCAACGGCGAACGGCTCCCGCGTGTGCCCGAAGCGCGCGCATTTTTTCCACCGCGTCTGGTCGCCAAGCGGTTTCCGCGCTCAAGTCCGTTTGTTGAGAGTTACTTGGTGACCGGCCAGGCCTCTTCCGCTGATTACCTTCGATACCTGCTCGATGAGCTGAATGCCTACGCGCACGATCTCAATACCGCCGTGCGCATGAACGCGCTCGAGGCCCGCGGCCAGACCACGTTCCATCGCGATGGCCTGGCAGCGTTGATGGCGTTTCTTGCAGCCTACATTGACGAGGCCGCGCGGCGTCGCCGTACGACGTGGCGAGCGCTTATGCAGCCACAATATCGGCGGACTGTTGTTGCGCTCTGGGCGCAAGCGGAGGACGTCATGGGCCGGTCGTGTCATGTGCGCGATCTCGGCTACGAAGCGAGCCGCTTCCTCCGCCCGGTCTGTTCGGTGACCGCCCACGATCCGCTCGGCGTGCTACTCGGCCGCCCGCCGCTTTGTCCGATCAGATGCGCCTTGCAGTGAGGGGTTGCCGCAACATTGGCAGCGGCGGCCGCATCTGCCATGTCTCGGCCCGGCTGATTGTGTGTCCGAGGCTCGAGCGATGCTCCGCGATATCTACGTACGCCCGATCGGGCTTTACCCCTCTCGGAGCGGAGAGGCGGCCGAGGAAGTGTGGGGTGGCCTACAACTTGCCGGTGGCTGGCTCGACTTCCTTGGGCTTGAGGTTATCGAGCGCAACGGGGCGGCCGTGGAGCGGCGCATCGCGGGCCTTGGTGATTTTCTCGAGCGCGACTGGGGGCGTCGAAGCCAGCAGGCCGCCGACATGTTCAATCTTATGCGAGAGCCGCGCCCACGCATCGCTGGTCTCAGCATGGATCGCCCGCGCATCATGGGCATCGTCAACGTCACGCCCGACAGTTTTTCCGATGGGGGCGCACTCGGCTCGGTCGACGCTGCGGTCGCCCATGCTCAGAGTTTGGCAGCGGCGGGTGCGGACATCCTCGATATCGGCGGTGAGAGCACGCGACCCGGGTCTGATCCTGTCTCGGTTGAGGATGAGTTGGCTCGTGTCATCCCGGTCATAAAGACGCTTGCCGGTACGACCGATGCCCTCATCTCAATTGATACGCGCAAGGCCGATGTGATGTGTGAGGCGGCCTCGGCGGGCGCTGACATCATCAACGACGTCTCCGCTTTGACGCATGACCCGGAAAGCTTGGAAACCGTCGCAGACCTCGGATTGCCGGTGATGCTTATGCACGCGCTCGGCGACCCGAAAACCATGCAGAACAGTCCGGCTTACGATGATGTCGTGCTTGATGTGTTCGACTATCTCGAAGCGCGCATCGAAGCTTGCGACCGTGTCGGCATTCCACGCCGTAAGATTATCGCCGACCCGGGGATCGGCTTTGGCAAAACGCTCGATCACAATTTGGCGCTGATGCGCGGTCTTTCCGTGTTCCACGGGCTCGGCGTGCCGCTTCTGCTTGGCGCATCGCGCAAGACATTTATCGGCAAGCTAACTGGCGTCGAAGTTGCGGCGGATCGCGTGTCGGGCTCACTCGCCGCAGCTCTTGCAGGCGTTGCCCAGGGCGCTCAGCTCGTGCGGGTCCACGATGTGAAAGAGACCGTCGAAGCGCTCAAGGTTTGGTCGGCTGTGGCGTGAAACTCGCAACATAGGCCGGGTCGGTGCGCTGCATGTCATCGTGCAGCCAGACCATCCGATCAACAAACCAAATTTTTGGAAGCATGGTGCCGATCAAGCCGGCAAGCGTTGCACCTGGATCGAGAACAGTGAGGCCATAGATCAGCGGCGCCAGGCCAACAGCCGACAAGGCTGTGAGCAAATGAGCGATCCGCACGTGATGATCGGGGATCGGGTGAGACGTCCGCGCAATGAAGAGCCGCTCGCCGATCGTTCCCTTTGCAGCCCAATGATCAAAGCGATCCGGGACTGAAAATGCGCGCGGGTTGAGCCAGACCCAACCGATGGCCAACGCGACCGGCACGAGAGCCCACGATCCAAGCCAGACCCGGCTCCAGATTGCGAGAATGAGCAACGGAAGCGCTGCAACGCGGGTCCAGAGGCTCAGAGGGTTCGCATGGCGGGCCCACGCCTCGTCGTTCATCCCCATGAGCCGTTCGGCGCTGCGATAGAGATCAGCCAACTCTCGCCTCCATCCGTGACGGTGGGTCGGGAACAGTGCGTGCTCTAACTCGCAGCAGCCCGCCGGTCCGCAATGCGCTTTTCGACGCCGCGGACAATCGCATCGCGCACGGTTGGTGCGTCGACATCACCGCGGCGGATATCAACGGGCAGGCCGATCTTCTGAGCGCGCGCAAGCGCACGGAGTTGCTCGACAGACGCGACCGCGTCGAGCTTTGTGCGAACCGCGTCGGCACCTTCGGTTTGAAACAACGGCACGAGCCCGAAGGCATAAGGGTCAAACGCCCCGGGTGTTGGCTGCTCGACAGGAGCTGCGTGCTCTTGCTGGTGTGGTGACAGCTTTGTGGTCCCAGTCTCGGTCCCGGTCCCAGTCTCAGTCCCAGTCACTGTTTGGGGCGCATTCGGCAGAGGCGCGCGTGCGCGGGCCGTGCGTTGGTTCGCGACCACACGGCCGGCTGCACTTTGCCGAACACGCGCGGACGCCAAGATCTGACCGCAGGCGTCAGCGGTTCGTTCCGCCGCTTTAGGGTCCATCTCTTCAAGCGACGCGAAATAGGCGCGAAGAAATCGCGTGAGCCGCGCACCGGCGAGACGGTTTGTGGTTCGCTTCATGCCACGCCTCCTCATCCGGTCTCATTCGCAAATCGACCTGCTAGATCTGCAAGAGCGTCGTCAGCTCTTGGTGCAAGGATCGCAAAGGCCCGATCGCCGGTCCGTATTTTTCATCAAGTGTCTGCGGTTCGCCAAGATAGTCAAATGCGTCGGCGATCTCCGGCATGAGCGGAAGCCGGGTTGCGAGCATCGGATGATTCGTCGCGATCGTGTCGACATAGAGCGCGTCGCGACCGACCGGCCGGACATAGTTGGCCAAACAGATGTAGCGCCGCTCAAGTTGCGGAATGCTCCAGACTTTTGAAGGGTCTGTCTTGCCCTCAATGATTTGTGCAATCCGGTCCACAGCAAACTCAGACACCGCGTCAGG
>JBCBWG010000094.1:0-11588 GCA_039817205.1 Pseudomonadota bacterium | reverse complement strand
GCAGACCGAAGTCGTCAGCAGCTTCATAGCGTCTGACATGCGCGCCATCCGCAAGCACTTGCTCGATCCGCTCAACCGTTGCGACGAAGCGGGGATCGTCAGCGGCGATTAATCCAACTTCGCTCATCAGAAGAACACTTGCATCCAACGCCTCGCCCTCAAAACTCTCGACGAAGGCCTGCCGCTTTTCCGACCAGGATCGCGCGAGGATCTCGTCGCCAATCGTCTTGGCGTGGGCCTTCCACGTGGCCGAGCGATCCGAGCGTCCCAGCGCCGCGGACAGTTTTGCAAGCCGATCACAGGCCGCCCAACACATGAGGCTGGACGACGTGTGAACGCGCGCGCGAGATCGGAGTTCCCACATGCCCGCATCGGGCTGATTGTAGAGGCGCAAGGCCTCCGCCCCAATCGCCTCAAGCCGCTCAAACTCATGCGGTCCAGCGAGCCGCGTCATGCGCTTGTCAATGAACGCTTGCGCTGCGCCCAGAACCACGTTGCCATAGACGTCATATTGGTGATGCTCGTGGGCTTGGTTCCCAACCCGCACCGGCCCCATCCCGCGATACCCAGCAAGCCCCGGCTCGAACCGCTCGGTCAATGCCGTCTCAAGGCCGATGCCAAGGACCGGCTGCAGGTGACCACTTTCGACGTCTGAGACGACGTTCATGATCCAGCCGAAGTAATTCTCCATCGTCCGGACAGCGGCGAGATTATTGAGGGCGCGGACAACAAAGAACGCATCCCGGATCCAGCAGAAGCGGTAGTCCCAGTTGCGGCCGCTGTCCGCGTGTTCGGGAATGGAGGTGGTGACCGCCGCAATGATTGCGCCTGTTTCTTCGTAGGCGCAGAGCTTGAGAGTAATCGCGGCCCGAATAACCTCGTCCTGCCACTCCATGGGCAGGGCCAAGCGTCGGGTCCAGCTGTTCCAGTAATCGGACGTGTTTTCTTCAAACTCGCGCGCCATCACCGCGACAGCCGCCGACAAAGGCTCGTCCGGGCCGAGGATCAAATTGACGGACTCGGTCAGGTTGAACCAGGTCTCGTCGAGCACGTAGTCCACCGCCGCGTCGGTGGTCAGCCGCAAGGTCATATCATCACCGACAAAGCGGATATGGTTCGAGCCGCGCGTGCGTTTCGGGACGATGTTGCCGTAGTTGTAGGTGGGCCGGACGCGCAGTCTGATGCGCGGGCTTCCCGAGACGACTTCAATATGGCGGACCAACGTCCGGGGGCGAAACGGCCGACCCCGGTCGTAAAAGCGCGGGGCGAAGTCCGTGACCTCGACAACGCCATCGGGTGACACCAACCGCGTTTTGAGGATAGCGGTCCGAGGCACGTACCATTGTCGGCTATCGGTCAGGCCTTTGAGATCAACGGCCAGGACGCCCGAACCGTCCTCCCGGTCCGCCGCATCCCCATTGATGAGCGCGTTGAAAATCGGGTCCCCGTCGAACCGGGGCAGACAGCACCACACCATCCGCGCGCGGGTATCAACGAGCGCTGCAAAGCTGCAGTTGCCAATCATGCCGAGATCAAGCGTCGCCGTCATGCAGGTCCCCTTTAACGCGTCGGAGTTGGGGGACCATAACGGGAATCGCCGTTTGCGTCTTTAGTGGCGCGTCTATTCGGGGCATTGGGCAGGCGTCGACCTAAGCGTCGGACAGGGCGTCAGACTTGGGAGCAGACTGGGGAGCAGCCTGGCGAGCAGCCTGGGCGTCACACCGAGCGTGCCTTAAGCTCTGTAAGCGCCTGGACCCATCGGTGAACGTCGGCGATGCCGGAGACACGTTCCTGAGCCGATGTTTCGCCGTCACCGACTTTCACCGAAAGCCCACCGAACCCGTTGACGACCGCAAAGCCGTCTTCGTCCGTGACGTCATCGCCGAAGAACACAGGGCGACGGCCGCGAAACGGAGCTTCTTCGAGAAAGGCTGCGATTGCCGTGCCTTTGTTGGCGCCGGTTGCCCGCGCTTCGATCACGAATTTCCCGCGCTGGACGTGGAATTGATCGGCTTCGGCGACGGCGCGATCCATGACGTCTTGGCATGCGTCCTCGAGCGTCGGTGCCTGGCGATAATGAAGCGCAACGCCGTGGGTTTTCCGTTCGATCAACAGTTCGGGCTTTGCACGGACGTGGTCTTCGAGTGTCGCTGTTATGCGGGCAAGCTGACCCGTTTCAACATCAAGGCCGACGACATCCCCAGCCGCGGTCCGCCGCACGAGACCGTGGACACCGGCAACGGGCAAAACGAGCGGGCTCAGAAACCGGTCGATTTCTTCGATCGTTCGACCGGTTACAATTGCGAGTGCCCCATCTAGGGCGTCTGAGGCGGCAGCAAGGGCCGGGATCAGATAGTCAGCCGGTTTGACACCATCCGGTCGGCTCGCAAAACCAACCAGCGTGCCGTCAAAATCGAGGAACAGAGCGTCGCCTAACTGGGCTTGGCACGTCGCGTCCGTAAGTCTGCCGCGGTTCTGTTGGCTCATGTGGGACGGCTCCCCGTGCGCAGGCGTCCGGCCATCCGGGACGTTTTGGTTTCAGAAACGCAATCGATCAAATCCCGGCACCATCCGAGCGGCTAATTGCCATGGCGCCCCCGCTCGCGCCAGACAGGATCGACCCGGTCAAAGATTGACACGCGCACCCATGTCAAACGAACAACAGGTAGTCCCCGGATTTCTAGCGCGCGCCAAGCGCGCCGTGCTGTTTGCACTGCTGTTCGGCGGCGCGTTCGCGGTTGGCACGTACATTCTGGGCCTGACGATCGCCGTCTTTGATTCGCACGCAGGTCCTGTTCTGCGCACCATGATCCCACAGCTGGTGGCGCCGATGGCGGGTGCAATTGGTGTCATCATCGGCGCTGTGAAGGGCTGGCGCAGCGCACAATGAAGTGCCCTCCGCGCTTCAATTCAAAGCAGCTTGCCTGAACCGATGGCACGCGGAACACGTCTGTCTTTGCTAGTCTGAGTGCGAAGGCGGACCGCCAGCCCTAGGTTCGCCATTGACCGTAACCGGGCCCTTGGCCTGCACCCTGTGCACCTTTGCCTGGGTGCAAGTCCCTTGTGAGACGCATTACAACCGGCCAACGCATACCAATCATCCATCTGATCGGAACCTCCGACACCATGGTCCTCCACGCCGCACTGACGCACAAAACGACGTACGACTATGATCGTCTCACGGAGATGGGGCCGCAACTTATTCGGCTGCGCCCCGCACCCCATGCGCGCACACCGATCCTGAGCTACGGCCTCCAAATTTCGCCGACAGACCATTGGGTCAACTGGCAGCAGGACCCGTTTGGCAATTATCTCGCCCGCGTGGTCTTCCCGGAGCCGGTCGACCATTTCAACGTGACGGTCGATCTCGTCGCCGACATGGCGGTGATCAATCCGTTCGACTTCTTCGTCGCCGAAGAGGCGAAAGACCACCCGTTCGCCTACGAGGCAGATGTCGCGGAAGAACTGAAGCCGTACCTGACCTGCGATCCCGTCGGGCCTTGGTTGCAAAAATACATAACAACGATCCGCCGCGCCCCCCAAGTGACGATCGACTTCCTCTGCGATCTCAACCGTCAACTCGCATCCGATATTCGCTATCTGATCCGGATGGAGCCGGGCGTTCAGACGCCCGAGGAAACGCTCGAGCGGCGCGCTGGATCGTGTCGCGACACGGCGTGGCTCATGGTGCAAATTCTGCGCAACCTCGGGTACGCCGCCCGCTTCGTCTCCGGCTATCTCATTCAGTTGACCGCGGACGTGAAGGCGCTTGACGGACCGTCAGGAACCGAAACCGATTTTACCGATTTGCACGCCTGGGCCGAAGTTTACGTTCCGGGCGCCGGTTGGATCGGGCTCGACGGCACGTCTGGATTGCTGACCGGCGAAGGCCATATCCCGCTCGCTGCAACGCCGAGGCCGTCGAGCGCTGCGCCGATCACCGGAAAGCACACGTTCTCGAACGTCAGTTTCTCGTTTCACATGGACGTTCAACGCGTGCATGAAACGCCACGGGTCACGCTGCCGTATTCGGACGCCACCTGGCATTCGATTGTCGAAGCCGGTGATGCGATCGATGCCCGTCTGCAGCAAGGTGATGTGCGCCTGACGATGGGTGGCGAGCCGACGTTCGTGGCCGCCGAAAACAATGACCGCGACGAGTGGTCGACGGACGCTGTTGGACCGACCAAGCGGCGATATGCCGAAGACCTGATCCGCCGCCTGAGAACGCGTCTCGCGCCGGGCGGTCTTCTGCATTTCGGACAGGGCAAATGGTACCCCGGCGAGCCTCTACCAAGGTGGGGGTTCTCGCTCTACTGGCGCGGCGACGGACAGCCGCTTTGGCAAAACCCAGAACTCATCGCGGCCGACCGGGTTGGTCTGGACGAGGCCGACGACAAGCGAGAGGATGCCCCGAAACCTGCGACACCTGAACTTGCTGAGGCATTCGCTGCAGCGCTCTGCGAGACGCTTGGCCTGCCAAACGACAGCGCCATGCCGGCCTATGAAGACGCGGCGCACTTCATGCTTATCGAGCAAAAAATCCCGGTCAATCGCACGCTCGAGACAGCTGACATTGAAGACCCGGCAGAGCGAAAACGGCTGCTCGGTGTGCTCGACCGCGGTGTCGAGACACCCGCGAGTTATGTGTTGCCGATCCAGTCCTGGCAGAGCGCCGCGAGCGGTCGCCGAAAGTGGATCACGGAGCGTTGGACACTCAAACGCGACAAGCTGTTTTTGACACCAGGGGATTCAGCGGCTGGCTATCGGCTGCCCCTCGGCTCGTTGCCGGGGTTGCCGAAGACGACCCATCCGCATGTTCTACCGGGCGATCCATTTGCGGATGCGCCGGAGCTTAAGCCGGCACAGCAACTTTTCCAGGAGCGACGCGAAGAAACCCGAGCATCCCTCTTCCAGAAAGGGCCTCCGGGGTCCGAAATTGATGGTGCCGTGCGGACGGCCGTGTCGGTCGAACCGCGCGACGGCGTTCTTTGCGTGTTCCTACCACCGCTGGAGGATGGCGCGGATTACGCCGCTCTCATTGCGGCGATTGAAGAGACGGCGTCAGCCTGCGAAACGCCCGTGCACGTCGAAGGCTACGAGCCACCGAGCGACCAGCGATTGCAGGTCTTGAAGGTGACGCCGGACCCGGGCGTCATTGAGGTCAACGTGCCGCCAACATCTACTTGGCGCGAGGCGATCGAACTGACGACTGGGCTTTACGACGATGCCCATCAAGCGCGTTTGAGCGCTGAGAAGTTTCTGCTCGACGGGCGGCATACCGGCACCGGCGGCGGCAACCACATCGTCCTTGGTGGTGCGACACCGGCAGACAGCCCGTTTCTCCGCCGACCGGATCTGCTGGCGTCGTTGATCCTCTATTGGCAGCATCATCCAGCGTTGTCGTATCTGTTTTCAGGGCTCTTTATTGGTCCAACGAGCCAGGCGCCGCGGATCGATGAGGGCCGCCACGAGCAGATCCACGAACTGGAAATCGCGCTCGCGCAAGTGCCGTTCCCGAAAGCAGGCGAACTGGCAGATCCGACCCTACCGCCCTGGTTGGTCGACCGGCTGTTCCGCAACCTGCTCATCGATGTCACGGGCAACACGCACCGCGCCGAAATTTGCATCGACAAACTCTATTCGCCGGACGGGCCGACCGGTCGGCTGGGCCTTGTCGAGTTCCGCTCCTTCGAAATGCCGCCGCACGCCCGCATGAGTTTGGCGCAGCAGCTGCTTCTGCGCGCGATCATCGTTCGGCTTTGGGAGCGACCGTATCGCGGACGTCCGGTCCGTTGGGGGACGACACTCCACGACAAGTTCATGCTGCCGACGCCGCTTTGGGCAGATCTCGCGGCTGTGATCCGTGATCTCAACACATCGGGTTTGCCGATCGCGCTCGATTGGTTCGAACCACACCGCGACTTCCGCTGTCCGCTTCTCGGCAAAGTCTCGGCGGGCGATGTTGAGGTCGAGTTGCGCCAAGCGCTCGAGCCTTGGCATGTGCTTGGCGAAGTCGGCATGATCGGTGGCACGGCGCGCTACGTCGACAGCTCGCTTGAGCGCGTCGAATTGAAAGTGCGCGGGCTCACAGGCGACCGCTACGTCGTCACATGCAACGAGGTCCGCGTCCCGCTGACACCGACGGATACATCTGGCGAGGCGGTGGCCGGCATCAGGTACCGAGCGTGGCAGCCGCCGTCGGCCCTGCACCCGACCATCGGCGTCCACGTGCCTTTGATTTTCGACATCTACGACACCTGGACCGGCCGCGCGATTGGCGGTTGCCGTTACCATGTCTCGCATCCGGGCGGTCGCAACTTCGAGGTCATCCCTGTCAACGCGTACGAAGCCGAGGGGAGACGCCTCTCGCGGTTCGAGACGACGGGTCACACACCCGGCGGCTTCGAGCCGATATCACCACCGGACAACCCTGACTATCCGACCACGCTTGATCTCCGACGCTTGGGTGTTTGACGGGACGGTCGTTTACGCTTTGACGACCATCCCATTTGAATCCGCGCAGTTTGATCCATGGATCATCCAAATCTTGACGTGTCGCCGTGCAATCATCGGTGATCGATGTGCGAGGGATGGGTGTTCGAATGATTTTTACGCGCAAATTTGCGAGCGTGTGTTTGATTTTGACCTGCGCCGCCTCACTTACAGCAAAGGCGCAGGCGCAAGGCGCCGATGACGCGTTACGCATTTTCGAGGCGAACGCCTATTCCGGTCAGTTTGAGACAGGCGTCGCGGAACTGACAGCGCTGACCCGACGGACGCCGCGCGATGGGAACGCGCACTTCGCGCTCGGCACGATGCAAGCGATGCGTGCCGTCGCACGCTATCAGAGCGGCATTGCAAAGCACCTCCCACCGGTTGAGATGGCCCGCGGTGGACGCGGCTTTGGTCTCAGCCTCTTGGGCCCACTGGTGCCGATGCTCGGGCAGATAAAATTCGGTGCGCTTCGTCCCAACCAGACGGCGATGACCTATGCGCGCCTCTCCGAACTGAGCGGCCAGTTCATCGCTGATCTCGAAACGGCAGAAGCGAGCCTTGCGCGGGTTGGAAAGCGCCCAGCCAAACTCACGATCAAACCGTTTCAGATTGCCTACGATATCGATCAGAACGGGCGCATCGACACGAACGAACGGCTGTTCAATGCAATACTCACAATGACCTCGCGGCGACTCCGCCGCGGACTGAGAGCAGCGGAGGACGCAACTGTTGCGTTCGACACCGCCGATGCATCATGGCTGCGCAGCTACCTCAACCTGATCCTCGCGGGCGCTAAGTTCGTGCACGGCCTGGACAGCCGGAAGTTTTACAACGCAACGGCGCACAGGGCGTTCGGCAACAAAGCAAACCGTTTCGGGAGACGTCTCGCAGCGGACGCAGCCTTCGCGCCATCCGACGAGGATTTGGACGCCAAGATCGACGCCCTTGCCGCGCAACAGGCAAAGACGCGAAGTCCGGCCGACGTCCGGCGCGAATTGAAAGACTTGCGCGATCAAATCGCCGCTTTGCCGAACACCGACGCTGCCAGGGCCGAGCGGCGCAAGCTCCGCGCCCGTCGCGTGGAACTGATGGCCAACCGCCGCGAGCTTTCGCGCGACTACAACGCAATCGGTCGCAAACGGCGCGCGCTCGCGCGGAAACGTAACGGCAACGAGCATCAACAAATCGGTTCAATCATGGATCTGATCGCAGGCGTTCGCCTGCTCACATTCGACGTCACCGAGCCGCGCCTGATCGATGAGGCCCGCCAGCATTTGATCCGCGTAACGGAGCTCAACCGCCAGACCTGGGCACTTGCACGCGCTGAGACCGACAATGACCGCGAGTGGCTGCCAAATGCCAAGCAGACGGCACCGTTGTTTGGCTCACAGCCCATTTCAAACGATGTGGTTGATGCATGGATCGCGACCCTCGACACCGTCCGCGGTATCCTGGTTGGCGACAAACTCGTGCGTCACCCACGCTTCCACCGCGGCGTCAACCTCGCCCGCTTCCTCAAGGAAACGCGGCGCATCGACGTTTTTTTGATCGGCACGGGGCATGCGCTCAGCCCCTACCTCGAAACCGGCAAACCCGTCGTCGACGCTGACACGTTCCAGGCCCTCACCCGACCCATGGGCCGGGATGTGTTGGGCTACGCGGTCTGGTTTAATTGAGGAAGCTGGAGCAGGCGGCGGGAATCGAACCCGCGTCACTAGCTTGGAAGGCTAGGGTAATACCATTATACGACGCCTGCGGAGATGGTGGAGGGAGTTGGATTCGAACCAACGTAGGCATAGCCAACGGGTTTACAGCCCGTCCCCTTTAGCCACTCGGGCACCCCTCCAGCCGACGACGGGCTCGATCGAGAGACCGGGCACGCCGCGAGCGCGCAATACGTCAAAAGCAGCTTGCGATGTCAATTGCAAAACCGCTTTGGCCGACCCATGTGGCGGAAATCCTGGTCTAACGCCTGTGTCGACCGTGGGACCTTGTGGACGTTGGACCTTGGCGCGTTCTGCCCATTCTGTCACACACGCTGGACGTCGACCCAATCCGAACAAAAGAGTTGTGCGCGCAATGACGGACGACACGAACGGGCGCACCGCGCCGAACGCTGGCGATGACGCAGAAGAGGCCGAGCGTCGGCCGCGTGGTGCGAGGCGGCCGGGTGCGCCGCGCGGCAATCGCGATCGTCGCGGTGCGCCTGGAAAGAGCGGATCAGGCCGCGGCCCATCTGGGCGATCGCGTGGGTCCGCGCCGCGCCGAGACAGCTGGCAGGAGGACCCCGTCCTGTTCGGGCATCACGCCGTCGCTTTCGCAATCGCCAACGCAGACCGCGAGATCAAGTCACTCGCGCTGACCGAGAACGCCGAACGCAAGTTGGCTGATACGCTTTCAGACCGACCTATCGCCGTCGAACGCGTAACGCCCCGGGATCTCGATCGGCGGCTGGGTGCGGACACCGTGCACCAAGGCGTAATGGCCGAGGTCGAGCCGCTCCCGGAACCCGATCTCGACAACCTCATCGCAACCGCGGTCGACAAGGGGCCAATCGTTCTGCTCGACCAGGTGACTGACCCGCAAAACGTTGGCGCGGTGCTGCGGTCGGCCGCCGTTTTTGGCGCAGCCGGTGTCGTCTTGACCCGCCGCCAGTCGCCGCCGCTGCATGGTGTGCTTGCTAAGGCGGCCTCAGGAGCCCTTGAGTTGGTCCCGATTTGCCTTGTCCCGAACCTCACTCGCGCACTTGGCGATCTCCAAGCAGCTGGCGTCCGATGCATCGGGTTAGCGGGCGACGCGGAGACCGCACTGCATGATGTCGATTTGCGCGGGCCGACTGCGCTGGTGCTCGGCGCGGAGGGCAAGGGCTTGCGTCAATCGACAGCCGAGGCCTGCGATCAGCTGGTTCGTATTGCAGCCCCGGGGCCGATTGCGAGCCTCAACGTATCAAACGCTGCAGCCGTCGCGTTGCACGTCGCGTCCCTGTCGTCGGCGCCACGTGCGTGAGCGTGGGCGTCGGCGCTCGCACGATTTTTCGGAGGCCATACGCGATGCCAAACACTATTTCGGGCGCAAAGCCAACGTGGCTTACGTTCGATTGTTACGGAACGCTCGCCCAATGGGACGAGGGCCTCATCGGAGTTGTGAGCGGCATTCTCGCGAACCACGGCCGGGCAGACCTGAAGACGGAGGAGTTTATCGAGGTTTACGATCGGTACGAGCATGCAGCCGAGCAATCCGCGCCGTTTCGTAATTTCAAATCTGTTTCGGCTTATTCGCTCGAAATGGCGATGAGAGACCTGGGCATGCACGACACGCCGGACGACGCTCAAACGTTGGTATCAAAAATTGCATCGTTCCCACCTTTTCCGGAAGTTCCAGACACATTGAGCCGGCTTAAGACACTTGGCTATCAGCTTTGCGTCATCTCGAATACCGATGAAGATTTGATCCAGGGCAACGTCGGGCAAATGGGGGGTCACATTGATCGGATTGTGACCGCGGAAGCAGCCCAGGCCTACAAGCCAAGCAAAACGATTTTTGAGTTTGCGCACAAAACACTCGGCGTCACGAAAAACGACATTGTCCACATTTGCGCGTCACCTCACCTCGACCTTGCAGCCGCGCGCGACATGGCGTTTCGATGCATTTGGGTCGACCGCGGCACAGCGCGCAAACCCTTGCCGGACTACGAGCCCGATGCGGTGGCCCCAAACCTAGTCGCTGCGGCCGACCTTCTGGAGACATCGTTCCGTTAAGAACGCGCGCCGTGTCAACGAACAGCAAAAGCCGGCGCGCTGGCACCGGCTCTCTGATCAGCGTGATTTGCGTTGGGTCCTACCAGTGCCAAAACCGATGGCGACCGTGGTTGCGGTTATGCCAGCTCCGGTGGTGGTACTGCCGTTTGTGTTTGCCCCATGCGGACCGATAGCGCGGGTGATGGAATTTGTATCGCGGGCGGTAGACGTGGCGGCGCGATTTCCAATACCCGCTGTTATAATACGGATAGTATCCGCGCGGCTCATAACGGTACCGGTGCGGATCGGCATAGGAATGCATACGGAACCGCCGCGTCCGGTTGGTCCGAACAAAGCGGTAGCGGGGGCGATAAACGTAGCGATGGGCGTGCTGAGCAACACCCCATCCGGCCGGGGCACGCAAGCGATCGATGCCACCTGCCTCAGCGCTCGTCGCGCTGCCGGCGCTAAAGATCATCGCGGCACAGAGCGCTGCAATGAGATTAATAAGACGCATAACTCAACTCCAATTACAAACGCGGTGAACCGAGGCTAAATCAAAGTGCCTAAGAAAGCTTATCTCGCCAATTACGAAGTCATTATCTTTTGAACGTTTGCATCGCTTTATCCGAAGCCGCTGCCAATGCGCACCACTTTCACCGCTCCAGTCTGGATCGACGATTAAGACTTTGCTCAGTCTTGTCAGCCATTGTCGCCGCTCATATCCCAAGCACCCGGTGCCTTTTTGGCAATCCGGGTTGCCGTAGCAAGCGAGTGACGTTCGACGGTGACGCGTCCGGCTGACACATCCGCGACGAACAAACCGGCTCAATCGCCGGCCGACGCTCTGCGTGCACGCGCCGCGCGACCGTCTCCGCTCGCTGCTGCGAAAAAGACGCCGCCACAGGCCGCAGCAACGCTGAAAGACCGGAAATCGTCCGCTGCGATGCAAGCATCCGGGACGGCTGCGGCAACCGAGTTGCGGCAGCGCCTCGATCAAGAAGCAGCGCGGATCCGGAACCGCGGCCGCCGCGGGCCTGGCCGTCAACCGGACCCCGCTTCAGACGTAAGCGCCGCTCCAGACGCGGCAACACCAGCTCCGACACCGAAGCGCGTCGCCCAACAGCCAGCTGAAGATCCGCAGCAGCACGCGCCCGTGCGCTCGCCACCCCGGTCCACATCGCCCAACGCTCCCATTCGGTTGACGCGCCGCATGAGCGACCAGGCCTTCAATGACCTGTCGCCGGAAGCGCGCGCCAAGATCGAATCCGTGATCGCGCGCCAATCGGCAGACGACGCAGTTTTCGACCACGAAAGCGTTATAAAGCCCAACGCTGCCGCCAATCCGGTTAG
>JBCBWG010000093.1:0-11592 GCA_039817205.1 Pseudomonadota bacterium | reverse complement strand
AAGGATTTGGTATGTCGCGAAACCGACGGCGCATCCGAGCGGGATAATCGCATAGAGGTCGAAAACACCTCCGTCGGGCGCGACCAATATCAAGACGCCGACGAAACCGATTGCGACGGCGGCCCATTGCAACGGTGCGACCTGCTCACGAAGCACCAAAGCGCCCGCTGCGACGACCATCAGCGGCGTGATTGCCATGATTGCGTGCGTCGCGCTCAGGCCGAGTTGGTGGAATGAAAACGTGACGAAACAAATCTGGATGGCGAGCAGCAAGCCGCGGCACAACTGGGTGATCGGCCGTGATGTGCGGACCGCAGCTCGAAGGCCGCCGCGTTGTATCGATGAAATTGCGATGACGAAAAGCGCGAACGCCCAGTAGCGAATGGTGACAATGAAAACGGGCGGATAGTCGGCAGCAAGTAACCGCGAGATCCCGTCTTGCGCTGAGAATACGACCATCGTCAGCAGCATGAGTACAATGCCGCGCGTCGGCGAACTCGCGGGTGCGGTCAAGGCGGGCGTGGGCGATGTCATCAGCCGGTCGTAGGGCGCGCCCCCAACGAAGGCAACCTCGGGAATGCGCAGGTCAAACCCGCGCTGGCCGCACGATCATGCTGAAGCGCGCTTGCGAAACGGCCCCGGCCAATTGATGGCGGCACCGCCGACGAGCGCGGTTGCGATCTCGAGCTTCTGGATTCGCGAATCTCGGTTGATTGGGCCGTTTTTTCCAATCCACCTTTTGTCGGTCTTTGTGATTTATACGCGCGTCACCGCGCTTCTTGAGGCGCACCGCGGGACGATCGCCGCGCACCAGAGGTCAATAGTCCAGCTTTATCGCTTGGGCTGATCGTGACCGGCGCGTTCACATTAATCCCCGGCCGCAATCCCCGGCCGCGCGAAGCATCGCTTGCTGTTTGGCAGCTAAGCGTCACCGCGCTGGATGAGGCGAACGGTAGAAAAGCCTCACCGGCGAAGCGCATATTCGGTGGACGTGGTCGGTCCTCTTTTCCAAGTCATCAACTGCTCGCCGCGGTGTCAGCTGGTAACGGGTGGCATCAGGGGCTAAATGAGTCGCCGAAACACATGAGCGGCGGGAACGCGTGTCGTCAGCCGACACCGGCCGACAGGCGCCCCATCGCAGCAAACGGAGGGACACCCATGGCACGCATCACCATGAGGCAATTGCTCGATCACGCCGCTGAACAAAGCTATGGCGTGCCAGCGTTCAATATCAACAATATGGAACAGGCGCTGGCGATCATGGACGCCTGCGATCAAACCGACAGTCCGGTCATTATCCAGGCGAGCCGTGGCGCACGATCCTACGCAAACGACATCATGCTGAAGCATATGATGGATGCCTGCGTTGAGATCTATCCGCACATTCCCGTGTGTGTGCACCTCGACCACGGCAATGAACCCGCGACCTGTATGACGGCAATCCAGGCCGGTTTCACGTCTGTGATGATGGACGGGTCTCTCGAGGCGGATGGCAAGACACCGGGCGATTGGGATTACAACGTCGGCGTCACCAAGAAAGTCGTCGAGATGGCTCACCTTGGCGGCATTTCCGTTGAAGGCGAACTCGGCGTTCTGGGCTCTCTCGAGACCGGCGAAGGCGAAAAAGAAGACGGACATGGCGCGGAAGGCAAACTCAGCCACGATCAGCTTTTGACGGACCCCGATGAGGCTGCCAAGTTCGTGGCTGAAACAAAAGTTGACGCGCTTGCGATCGCGATGGGCACGTCCCATGGCGCCTACAAATTTACGCGCAAGCCGGACGGCGCCGTCCTCGCGATGCACGTGATCGAGGAAATCCATGCGAAATTGCCAAACACCCACCTCGTGATGCACGGCTCATCCTCGGTGCCGCAGGACTTGCAGGACATCATCAATCAGTACGGCGGTGAGATGAAACCGACGTGGGGCGTACCGGTCGAGGAGATCCAGCGCGGGATCAAGAACGGTGTCCGTAAAATTAATATCGACACCGACAACCGGATGGCGATCACGGGCCAGATCCGAAAAGTGTTTGCCGAAAGCCCGGCTGAGTTTGATCCGCGCAAATACCTCAAGCCTGCACGCGACGCGATGACAAAGCTCTGCAAAGAACGCCTCGAGGCGTTTGGTACTGCCGGTCAGGCGTCGAAAATCACCAAGGTTCACACGCTTGCGGATATGGCGAAACGATACGCAGCTGGAGATCTCGACCCGAAAGTTGGCTGATTTGCCTTGAGACAAGAGCAACTGAGATCACAAAACGCCCGGCTGAGTTCAACCGGGCGCCTCTAGACATGTCCACGGGTTCGCGTCGCGTGGCGACCGGATCAATCAGTTGGTCGAGACACCGGCGAGCATTTCAGGCGAACGGCGCATGCTCGGGTCAAGGGCCATCCAAACGCGTGGGTTCAAGTACGATTGCCGCATGACAAAGCGGTACGGCGTCCGGTCCCAAAGCTTCAGATTGTCGACCTTGTTGTCGAGGATGAAATCACCCTGACGCGTCCGAGCCGTCAGTACCGCGTGGCCTTCGCCGTTCTCGTCGAAGACGACTGTGATCAAGAGTGCGCTTGCAGGCCAACCGCGGTCCATGAGGAGGCGGCGCTTCAAGACGACATAGTCCTCGCAGTCGCCGCGTGCGCCTGGCATCGTCCAATGCTCGCGAACGCCGAACAGTTCTTCGTCCGTTGCCGGTGCGACGGCGCGGTTGATCTCGCGATTAATCCGGTCGAGCTCAACGAGCCGGTCGGGCGTCGCATTGAAGCGCCGGGTCGAGGTGCCGTCGTTGCGGCATTCGTAAGCGAAGGATTTGCAGAATTGAACGAACCCGTACGGCGGCTCCGCTGTGCCATGGACCCGCATGAACCGCGCGTCGGCATTTCCCGCTTGTACTGTAACTGGTGCCACAAAAACCAGCAGCGCCCCCGCGGCCGCAATGGCCGTCACAACGCGTGACCACATCGTACTTTTACCCCACTTACTCACAACGTCCGCCCAACAAGCGAAACGCACCAAACTCCAGACGCGCCGCCGAAACGCGCCAAAAAACCAACACACAAACCCGGGTCGTTACGCACAGTCTTGCAACAAACCTGCATCAGCAACAGGTGTTTGCCGCAACCAATCTGTGGACAGCCGTTCGAACCGAGTTCTAACTCCGCCCAGCGTGATCCGGTATGTGGACAGAACGATGACATCGCTCATAGGCCGAACAGCCGACGCAGGTCGCCGATGTCCTGGATCTCGAGGAACGCGAGCGCGATGCCCTGGTCATGATGGCGAACGACCAGACACTCCAGTGCGCCAAGGTTGACTTGCGAGCCGATCGCTGGCCGAGCGTTCGTCTCAAGCGATGCGCCGGAAATCGAAAGGTCGATGACGGTGCAAACGTGCTCAGAGCCGTCGCTGAGTTGAAGAAGTGATGTCCGGTTGCCAACCGCAAACCGATGGTGGCCCGGGCGGCGCTGATCGATTTGCTCCAGCTCGTCGCGGTTGGAAAGCCACATCAATTGAGCTGCCAAGCGCTCTCGGGCGCGCGCAGTCAGACGAAGCGTGACAACAAAACCATCCGGGCTTTTGCGGAAGACAGGGCCTTCAAGCCGACCGATGTCGTCAATGTAGGCGATAATACCTTCGCCGGGTCGCACGACCGCAGGGGTCACAAAGGATGCGCCACCGACCGAGATGTTCTTGAGTTTGCACGGAAACTCTTGCTTATCTTCCCGCATGAACCGTCCGCTGAGGTCGACATCGACACGGCGGTGGCGCCGCCGGTCTGGCTGGAGATTCGGGACGTTGCTGTCCAGCGACTGGATCGGAAGGGTACTGGCCATCGGCGCTCTCCCAGGGTTGACAAGCAGAAAACAAAGCCGTCGCCTGAGTATCGGGGCCAATGCTTAATGATTGGCAAAACGCCTGACAGAATTTGGCACACACGATCTGAAATCGGGTCGGCCCGCGTCGGGTCAGGTGTCGAACGTTGGCCGCTTGGGTTTGCCGGCGAGGCCACCGTCGTAAACACGGAACTGGCGGCGCTCGTGCCGGACGATGCGGGCAGATCTGATCGACGACTGCAACGGCACAACCGTCCCGCCGGGCGTAGATCGTTCACTGAGGTCCGGGTTTGTATCCGGCGTCAGCAAATGCGCTGTCGTAAGCTCAGGGTTGTCGATTGAGCCGCCCTTTGGGGCGGTTGCACTGTAGGCCCGGCTGATTGCCCCGAGGCAGCGGTCCACCTGCCCCTTGGTGTGCACGAGCGGCAGCAAGATCATCTCGAAGCGCGCAGGCGGCGCAATGTCAGCCGATTGACCGTTGGCGTTCGCCTGAAACTCAAACACGCCAACCTGGAACCGCTTTGTGATCGACGATAAATGGTGCTCGAGCGTCACCCGGTCCTCGTCTCGCTCCCAGAGAGCAAAGAAATCTTCGCCCCTCAGTTCGCATCCGAAAGCTTGGGAAACTTTGGTGCCAGCGAGCCGGAACCGGTACGTCTCGAAGTCGATCCGCTCCAGGATTAACGTCTCGGCCAGTATGTGAGAGATGCGCGATGGCTCGATATCGAAGCGGCGCGGTGCCGGACGGCCCCGGCGCACTTCGTTCCAGTAGGAAAACAGGCTGTGGCTTGTCGTGTGCTTCATGCGTCTCTGCACTGGCGTGATCGCGCCAGTCGCCCCATGTACCTTGAAGTGTCGTGATGCGTCGCGTCGCCAGCGGTGGCGTCGAGCAGGTGTCGGTTGCAGGTCGCAACGCATGAAGTATGCCAAGGCCTCGGCACGCGTCTGCGGGGGGGCAGGCCATCAGGCGGAAACGCGCTTTATCCAAAGCTGAGTGGGATTTAGGTGGAACGCATGCAGGATCAGACGGCGAGGCAGCCGGTATTCAACGCGCCGGCGGTGGTCATCGCCCTCATCGCGCTGATGGCTCTGGTCCATGTTGGGCTTGATCAATTCGTGACGGATGATCCGTCTTTGCTGTTTGCGCTTGCGTTTATTCCGGCGCGCTACGTCGCCAGTCCCGATCCGTTTTTGCCCGGCGGCGTTGTGGCAGCCTGGACCTCACCGTTCACCCATATGTTTTTGCATGGCGGCTGGCTCCACCTCGTAATGAACAGTGCCTGGTTGCTTGCGTTCGGCGCGATCATTGCGCGGCGCATGAACGTTTTGCGCTTTCTGATTTATTTTCTCGTTTGTGGGCTCGCTGGCGCCGGTCTGTTTTACCTTGTCAATATGGGCGAATTAAAACCCGTCGTCGGAGCATCGGGTGCGGTCTCCGGACTGATGGGTGGCGTTTTCCGCTTTTTGTTTAATGCGCGTGGGGCATCAGTGTTCGGCGCCAGCGGCGACGGTATGAACATTCCACGTATGCCGCTTGGCGTTGCTGTCCTGGACCGGAGTGTTTTGCTCGCAATTGTGATTTGGCTCGGCATCAACGCTATTTTCGCAACGGATGTCGGGCAGATGCTCGCGGAAGGTGAGATTGCCTGGGAAGCCCACGTCGGTGGCTTTCTCGCAGGTTTTCTCCTGCTGGGCCTCGTCGATCAGGTGCCGCTCAGACGGTGGTCACCTGTGCCGACGGACGAAGACCAACACGACAATCATCCCTGGACCCACTGAGGCCCGAAACGCGGTGGGCCCGAGAGGCGACAGCGCGAGGATCAGCCGGCAAAACTTCTCAACCGCGTCGTCACCGCAGTTTCACGTTCCTGCTTTTGCGTTGTCTCGCCTTTGCTGACCCCGGTTTGAACTGCGATCCTACAAGCACGATCCTGTTCAGGGCTTGCATCACGCACCGCTTGTGCGCCAGCATGCGCGACCGGTTGGTGAAACTCGCGTTCGCTGGCCGATAAGAACTGTACAACAAGTATTACGAAGCTCTGCACAGACCGCGTGGGCGCTTTGATTGAACGGTGCGCCCAGGCTCTTCTGGAAGACAGAAGCGCTGGAGGACGGCCAATGAAAGTTGCATCGATATTAAATGGAAAAGGCGACAGCATCGTCGCGGTCCAATGCCGGGCAAACCTACAAACTGCGGCGGAGTTATTAAGCTCCCACAAGATTGGCGCTGTCGTCGTCCATGATGACGACGGATCGCTCGCAGGCATTCTATCGGAACGGGATATTGTGCGGGCCATTGCACACCGCGGTCCATCTGCTCTCGAAGCGCCGGTGACCTCTGCGATGACCGATCGCGTTGTCACGTGTCGGAGTTCAGATACCGTTGATCACGTGATGGAACTCATGACGGGCGGCCGTTTCCGCCACATGCCCGTGGTCGATGAAAACAACATGCGCGGCATCATCTCAATCGGAGATGTGGTCAAACACCATATCGCCGAAGTGGAGATGGAAGCCTCGGCGTTAAAAACGTATCTCGTCGCGGGTTAAAGGATCTGGCACGGCCAAAAACTTAAGGCGCGTCGGGGGCTTCCTTTAGCGCTCGAGCGCTGTCGACTGCTGCTTTCTCGACTTCTGGCGAGGTGCTGAGGTCGGCATCGGTGCCGCGGCTGGCGTCTTCGATGTCTTCGCGAAGGTCGGCCAACGCGCGGGTGGCTGCAACCTCGCCGATGCGAACGAGCTCTTCGGCGCGGTGGAAGTCGAACAGGCCGATGTTTCGGAGCTTTGGGTTGATTATAATGTCAGGCGGGTCACCGGCGAGACGGGACCGCGCAATGCGATCGTGCACGATGTTGAACGCATCGACCATAATGGTCGACAAGCTCGGCGCGCCGTCCCCCATCTGGCGGCTGCCCCAACCGAGAAACTGACGCTGCACAAGATGCAACGCGCCACGCTTGCCAGCCTTTCCATTTTCAACTCCATTTGCCACCGGCGGCTCATCAAGAAGCATGGCTGGCGCGGAACCGTTCTGCGCGGTTGAAGCCAATCCATCGGCCGTACCGCTGTCGCGCGCTCCGACGTCCGAGATCACCGTGCCGAGCGTCAAGAGATCGGCGTTGAGATTGACCGCGATCACATACTGGGCGCCAAGCGCGCGGCAGACCGAAACAGGGATCGGATTGACAAGGGCGCCGTCGAACAACCAGCGATCGTTGACGCGCACCGGCTTGAAGATGCCGGGGATCGCATACGAGGCCCGGATGGCTTCGACCATGCGACCGCGCCGAAGCCACACTTCGTGCCCGGTGCCAATCTCTGTTGCGACGGCGACGAACGGACGCTCAAGCTCTTCGATATTGTCATCGCCAAGGTGTGTTTCGAGCGCATCGCTCAGGCGTTGTCCGTTGATCAGACCGGAGCCTGCCAGATTAAAATCGAAATAGCCGAACATGCGCCGGGGCGTCATGGACCGGGCAAACTCTTCAAGCTCGTCGAACCGGTGTGCCACGTAACAGCCACCGACGACCGCCCCAATCGAGGTTCCGGCAATCACATCCGGCTCAATGCCGGCAGCTGTGAGCGCTCGGATGACACCGATGTGAGCCCAGCCTCTGGCGGCGCCACCGCCAAGTGCCAATCCAATCTTTGCCATCGCCTCAGCCGTCTCCCTAGATCGCTTAACGGATCGCGCGGTGGATCATGCCACGGACCGCAGATATAGCTCGCTGCCAGTTAGCCGGTCTTCGCGCATCGAGCGGTCCGTGTTGCTTTGGCCGAAAGGATAGCACATTCGGTGCCAGCACGGATGCGCTCGCGGTGTGTGCGTTACCGTGTTGTGCTCAGATGTGTTGCAGCGTGATCGGGCCCGCCGTCTGTTCGCTGTCCAGATCGATCCGGCGATAGAAGCAGGATCGCGCACCCGTGTGACAGGCGACCTTATCGCCGACCAAGGTGACGGACATGGCAATGACGTCCTGATCGCAATCGACGCGAATGTCATTGACGATCAGCTCGTTCCCGCTGTCCTCACCCTTGCGCCAAAGCTTGCCCCGCGAGCGGCTCCAGAAGTGGGCGCGGCGCGTGTCCAGCGTGGCCAAAAGCGCCTCACGGTTCATCCAGGCAAACATCAAAACTTCGCCCGTGTCGGAGGCGGTCGCGATGGCGGGGATCAGGCCGTCGGCATCAAATTTTGGTTGGAAAATAAGGCCGGTCTCGACTTCCGCCTTACCGCCTCGGCTGGATATTTCTTTCGTCATTGCAACGATCTTTCCGTTTCAGGGTTGTCGCCGCAATAGCGGGACGCGACATCTGGTGCGAGCGCGGCCGCTTGCTTGACCGTTTCGCCCGAGCTGTTGCCGCGCTATACCAGATGCAAGAGCAGCCGGAAGGCCTCGTCAGGGGTCGAAGGTGGTGTGGTCGAATTTGCATTGGTGATGCGTACCACTGGTGACGATACTTTTGGCTGGACCCGCCAAAACGCTGGTACTTACGCCCCAACCTCGGTTTTAGAGAAACGAGGGCGGGGGCCGTCTGGAAGGACAGGATCGATGGCCGACCTGAACGAAATCTACAACACGCGGATCATCGAACTGGCAGCCGACATTCCGCGCACAGACAGGTTGACGTCGCCTGACGCAACCGCCACCGCACATTCCAAGCTCTGCGGGTCGACCGTCACCGTCGATCTGGTCTTCGATGGGGATCGGGTCGCAGACTACGGGCAAACGGTGAAAGCGTGCTTGCTCGGCCAATCGTCGGCCTCGGTTGTCGGCCGGGAGATCATCGGGACGACCCGTGATGAGTTGCGCCAAGTTGCCGAACGCATGCGGGACATGCTCAAGGCCGATGGCGCCGGTCCGGAAGGGCGCTGGGCCGATCTTCGGGTGCTTGAGCCGGTGAAAGCCTATCGCGCGCGCCATGCTTCGACGTTGCTTGTCTTCGACGCTGTCGAAAAAGCGTTTGCCGAGCGCGACGCACAGGTGCCAGCCCCAAACCAGACAAACCACGACCAGACATCCCACCCCGAGACATCCCACGCCCCGGCAGCTGCCATTGCCGGGTGATGAGACGCACACGCCCTCCGGAACGTTGGCCAGTTCGCCGTTCCGGCCGTGGGGCATCGCATCCATTGCCGGAGCCGCTCTCCTCAAAGCGCCCATCTATCTCTATCGCTTCACGCTCCGGCCGTGGCTAGGTTGGCCTTGCCGACACTTGCCAACGTGTTCGGATTTTGCGCTGGAGGCCATCGACAAAAACGGCCCATGGCGTGGCGGCTGGCAAATCTTGGCCCGGCTGCTGCGCTGCCAACCGTTCGGAACCCACGGCTACGATCCGGTGCCCGACATTCGGACCAGATCGCACGTTTTGACGCCCTGGAGTTATGGGCGCTGGAAATAGCATAGCAAGTCCTCAATAGTTCCACGGCGGCGCTTGTTCCGGGCTATTATCGGAGCCGTTCGCGTTACGACGTGCCAGTCGAACGAGATGGAACATATGAACCAAGATTCCAAATCAGTAGAGAGCCAGTTCGCACGTCAGTGGCACCATCGCCCGGCGACCGCGATCCAGACATCGCCTCTGTTTGCTTGGCCGCCAAAACCGCTCGCAGCTGCAAGATGGATCGCGGGCCGCTGGTTCGTGCTCGGCGAAAATCTCATTCTCGTTGGCCTCGCGGTCATCACCTGGGCCTATCTTCAGCCAAGCCTGGAGGTCACGAAGACGCTCAATTGGGACTGGATCGCGCAAATGTTCGCGCGCAACATCGTCCTGATCACCCTCGTTGCAGGTGGGCTCCACCTCGCCTTGCACACGCGGAAGACGCAGGGGAATAAGCTGAAGTTTGATCCGCGCGAGGTGAACGCAAAGGGGCGTGCGTTTACGGGCGGAAGCCAGCTGCGCGACAACATGATTTGGACGCTCACGAGCGGGGTTGGTTTCTGGACGGCCTACGAAGCATTGATGCTGTGGGCGATGGCGAACGGCTATGCTCCGGTGATGACGTGGCGCGACAACCCGGTCGGTTTCATCGCGCTCCTTTTTCTCACACCGCTTTGGATTTCATTTCACTTCTACTGGGTGCATCGCGCGCTTCACTGGCCGCCGCTCTATAAGCGCGCGCACGCGCTGCACCATCGGAGTACCAACGTCGGTCCCTGGTCCGGCCTCTCTATGCATCCGGTGGAACACGCGTTGTTTTTCAGCTCAGTGCTCATCCACTTTCTCGTACCGGCACACCCGATCCATATCCTGTTTCACATGCAGCATCAGGCGCTGACCGCTGCGACGTCGCACGCAGGATTTGAAACACTGCTGGTGAAAGATCAGAACGCGCTCGCGCTTGGGAACTTTCACCATCAGATGCACCATCGCTATTTCGAGTGTAACTACGGGAACCTCGAAGTGCCTTGGGACAAAGCGTTCGGTTCGTTCCACGACGGCACCGAGGAAAGCCACGAACGGTTCCTTGAGCGCCGCCGTCAGATGTCGCGCTGAGATGGCCGTGTGAGCATTGCCAGGCTGTCGGATGCGGCAACAGCGACACGCGTTGCCGTGGCTCACGATTGTGCCGGATCGGTGTGATCGAGGAGAGGTGTCCCGTGTTTTCGCATGTCACCGTTGGTGTTCGAGACTTGGCCAGAGCGACCTCGTTTTATGACGGCTGGCTCAAGATTTGTGGGTGGCAACGCATGCCCGGCCTGGAGGAGCCGAACGCGACGCTCTGGACGCCGGTCGGCCATACCGGGCCTCTGTTCGTTGCGTGTCTGCCGTTCGATGGTGAAGCTGCGACGTCTGGAAACGGTCAGATGGTTGCCTTTGAGGTGTCGGCCCGAAGCAAAGTCGATGATGCTTATCAGTACGCTCTTGCTAACGGCGCAACGGACGAAGGTGGGCCGGGGCTCAGACCGCATTATCATCCAGATTACTATGGGGCTTATGTGCGCGATGCGGATGGCAACAAAATCTGCGTCTGTTGTCACGAGCCCGCAGCTTAAGTATCGGCCCGTGGCGAACCGTACCGATACGTGTAGCTATAGCCGGTGAGCGCCGGTGCTCCGCCGAGATGGGCGTAGAGAATGTTGGGTCTCTCTCCAATAACGCTCAGTGCCAGGTTCGCCGATTGCAAGCTGGCGTCAAAGCAGCTTTGCAAACTCGGGCATTGCGATGGAGACAGTCGGCGTGCCATCGCTCACGCCGACCGGGGCGTCGCTTTGCGTCGTCAAGCTCCATCCCACGACACCGCTTCTGCACATTGATCCGAACCAATGCCCCCCGATTTCACATTCCTTGATGCCGTTGCGATTGTGCTGCTCGGGCTCTGCTGGTTCGGCTATTCCGCCGCGCTTACGGTCTTTGCGAAAGGGTCACTGAATTCGCAACTCAACCTCGTGCGCGAGCACTGGGTTTGGGCCATGACGAGCCGCGTTATCCGACCGTTCGACGCGATCCTCATCGGCCATGTTACGAACGCGATCGCGTTCTTCGGTTCTGCAACGTTGCTCGTTCTCGCGGGCGTCATCTCCATTTTTACCGTAATCGGCGATGTCCATAGCCTCGTGACGAAAATCGGCTTTGTCCGTCCGGTGAGCTTGGAACTCTTCGAACTGAAAGTGGCGTTTGTCGGGCTCGTGCTCGCGATCTGCTTCTTTTCCTTCACCTACGCGCTTCGGAAATTTGTGTATCTGATCGCCCTTATCGGCGCGTTGCCGCACGACGACGATAAATGCGCGACCACGCCGGCGCTGGTTGGTGCAACGAC
>JBCBWG010000092.1:0-11633 GCA_039817205.1 Pseudomonadota bacterium | reverse complement strand
GACGCGGTTTCCGACGTTTCGGCGGGTTTCGACGCTTCGGCGGTTTCCGCAGCCGTGGCTTCCGGCGTGGCCGTTTCTTCGGCCGTCGCAGCTTCCGCGGTCGTGGATTTAGAGGCCGAGGCTTCCGCGGACGTGGCCGCGGTCGGCGCTAAGCTTCTCAGCTCCCTCTCGACAGACACTGCAGACCATCCCGGTTCAGGAGGCCCGGGATGGATTTGTTTGTGCTGAGAGCCATCCGGCACGTTTAAGCGGCATACAAATTATTTCGATTTTACTCCATCCGCGTCGATTTCGATCTGACTTAAACTGGCGGCCTGCCTTCGGATTTTCGGAATGGACAAGCGTCGAAAATCCAACGCTGCATTTTAGATGTGGCGGATGAGTTGCACAGCAAGACACGGGTCTTCACAGCGGGCTATCGGATTGCCGAACGCCATCACTATCCGCAAGAAAAGCGCTGACGCCTTTAAGCTATTGCGGCACGCCGTGGAGACCGTTCGCCTTAAGCATGGTCATGCTCAGGTGCCAAAGACATTGCGAACATCAGCGCCGATATTCACGCAGGCTCTTGACGCACGACACGCGACGGAAATGATCGAGACTTTTGGCTGAGGCATTCTCCGCAAACAGTTGCTTCGATCCGGCCCTGAATTTCTCCTGAACAACCTCATCAGCTTGGGTTAAAAGACCACGGCCTATCCCCGCCTCAACTTACCGGGAGGACGGGGACCGTGATCGCCATGCCGATGAATGATGCGATGGACAATGCGTGGGGTGCCGAGATGAGCAATGACAAACGAGATGATCTGGTCAGCAAGGCTGAGGAGTGGGTTGAGCCCGAAAAGGGCAGTGCATTGCACGTCATGAAGCGCGTTGTGCAGCTCGGTATTCTGGCGGTGTCGATCGTCGCGGCCATTCCAACGCTGATCAATCTCTACCACTCATACACCCAGGGCGTGCCGTTCGAGCGGGTCAACCATCTGCTGGCTCAGCAGAAGATGTGGCAGACGCAGGGTGCCTGCATGCCTGAGATCAAGTTTGACGAGCTGACGACCGGCCAAAAAACAAAAGTCTTTGTCGGCGCGTGCCCTCAGTCCGGGGACATCCTCTTCCGGCTTGTCAGCAACAACGGCCAGATCAATCATGAGTGGTTCCCGCTAAAAAACTTCGAGGTTGCGAGCGAGACCGGCTTCTCTCTGATCGATTGGCTCGTGTCGCGCGCCAAGGCGTCCGAGCGCGGCTCCGATGGCCACATCCGCCTGGCCCAAGCGTCCACGTTTTCCGTCGTCTGCCAGGTCATGCAGCCGGAAAACACAATGGTCCGCATCGTAAAAGAAGGCAGCGTTTGCTACCGCGAGACAATGTCTCTTTTCACGGGCGCTGTGAGCGGTCGCGAACAAGTGCCCTGCAACTCCAGCTGCCCCGCGCCTGCGAATGGTTAGTGCCCAGGGCCTAATCTCGGCGCCATGTTGCCAAGCAGAAAGGGAGAACGCGGGTCGTCCTCCCGGGTTCCCAATGCCACCGCATCCTCAAGATCAAACAAACGGTTGCGGACTATCGAGCGGCAGGATCTCAGATGGCTTGCGCGCCTCTCGACGTGGACTCCGTCGCTTATTGACAATCGCAGCCACGAGTTCCGGCTCGACGATATTGAGAAACGCGACCAACCCATTGCGATCGTGGCATTCGTGGATTTCTTCGACCGTGCCATCTGGATTGATCCAAATGCGGGCCGTGACGTCGCCCTCCCAGACATGGCCACTCTTGCGATGACGATAATTAAAAACGATCGGTGCGATCACCAAATCCCGTTCATTGGTATGCTGCTTCACGACGCCGATTTCGAACTGGCGCACGTCCCAGTTGGCGCGGATGGATCGCAGAGCGAACTCAATTCGCGTGCTGCCGCAAATCGGTCCACGGCTCAGTTTGCACACGCCCCTCAGATTGATCGCGTAAGTCGCATTTCGCGCGAGCGGGCCGCGAAATTTCGTCCAATCCTCATCGCGAAATCCCTCAAGTGGCTGCAAGGCAATCTGCGCCAGGCGATCGAAATCGTCATACATACCAGTTCCCCCTGTCCAAACCCGTCCCAGTGCGCGTAAGTGGGACCAACTCAGGACGTGGACGCCGTTTTACGCATGTTCACGGCAAGACATCTTTGCTGTGGACATACACGATCCTAATGACACTGAAGAATGACGCAATACGTTCGCGGTTCAAAGCCTGTCGCGAGCGCGTCGAGATTGGAGGGATGATCGATGGCAACACGGAAATCGACAGGCTCGTGGCTCGCGGGCGGACTGTTGTCGCTCGTCCTGGCGCTCACCGGATCGGTTGTGCTGCTGGTCTTCGAACTGATCACAGCCATGGTGATCTACGTGTTCCTGAACCTGTTCTATCCCGAGTTGTTCGGAGATCTCGTCCGGCGGTCCGCTGACATTTTCCGGTGGCTTGCGGATCTTATCCTGCCCCTTTTCGGCGAAGCCTCAAACCAGGCATACGCTTCGCTGATCGGAGAGATGAGCCCAAAAGCTGTTTTGCTCGTTCTCATTTCCCTCACCGTCGGCGCCGTCGTTCGGCTTTTGATCTGGGGGATCAAACGCCTCGCCGGCGTTTGAGGGTCGTCGCGCGGGGGAAGAGGTTTTTCTTACGCTCACGGCGCGCACCGGCCTACCGGCCTGCGCCTCCGCGGGGGCGGCGCTCACGCCGGGCCGCAGTCGCGGCCTGGGTTTCTGGGCGAGGCGCCAATTCAACCTGAGCTAGCATAGGCGGCGAGACCTACTCCCCAGTCCCTTATTCCCCTATCCCCAAACTCCCCCTCACTTCGCACAGAATGTCGCCGTGACGAGGCATTGGTACTCCGTGCCGAGCGGACCGAGGTTGAGATAAACTTTGCACGAAACCTTCTCGTTGCTTTTTGAGAGACGGGCGCCTTTGGGCCAGCCACGCTTCTTTGCGATGTCGCGGGCGTAGTCCTTGAGCTTGGCGCGCGCTGCATTCGTTGCGGCTTCTTTTCCGAAAGCAACGTCTGACAGCGGCAGGCGGGTGCACGGTGCCGCGTGCGCCGCAGTGCAAAATAGAGCCATACTTACAGCTGCAGCGCCGATCGTGATCGCGCGTGCGCGGTGGCCGGTTTGCATGCCCATAGCTTCCCTCTCATCGAAACAAATATTCCGCATCGCTGTGGTCTCTTCCTACGGCAAACGGGCCAACGCGAAGTCTGGCCGCACGCGCCTGAAGTTTATTGCCCTTCGTGTTCTCTCAAGGCCACAGAGCCGGCCCCTAGCCAATGCCGGTGCTCGAAGCACAGTCCTAGCCTACCGTCTTGTTTGAACCGTTCAAAAACACGCAGACGGTGAGCATTTCCGGGATCGTCGTCATTGTGAAACTCTCGAGGGCGGTCAGAAAAGGTTCAAGGCGACCTGCGTCTGGTCGCGGTGTTCCAGCCTGTTCGCACAACGTTACAACGACCGGGTTGTCAGCTCCGGACAACGGCCCGGAAACCAGCGTCTCGACACCGCTTAGAAACGCATCGCTTCCGAGAAACCGAGACAAGCGGTTGTCGGCTGCAAACAAGGCCTCAGGCTCCAAACCAAGGTGCAAATAGAAGCTTGGCGTGACGCCAAGACCTACACCGCCATGCCGAACGCTGAGCGCGTCAACACACGCGCCGACCGAATCCTGCATTTCTGAGCGCTGAGGCAGCCGCGGCAGCGGGGTCAGTTCTGTTGGCTCCGACGTTCGGCCGCAGGATCCGTCGGGTATCTCAATTGGCGGACCTGGACGGCCGTGGCGCGCATATTGAACGAACGCCTGCAGGGCGGTCAGGTTCATGGCGTTCGCTCGGGTATAAAACGCAAGCACCGCGTCAGAGAGTGCTCGTGCATCCGCATCCAGTCCCGACCAGAACGGTTGTTCATGCCCGTCGAACTGGCCGGACGCTACAAGCGTTTTTGAAAGATGTTGCGCCCGCGCCTCAGCCAACAAGTGCAGCCGGTCATGGCGATACTCCGGACCAAGCACGCCCCAAACCCATCGCAAGACGGCGATATCAATCGCGAGATGCCGCCAGATCAAGTTGACCTGCCCGAGCCTGCTGGCGGCCCGGATCTCAGCATAAATCTCGCGCGTTTCAGCATCAGCGTCGGCTTCGCGAACCTCTGAGAGCGTACTCATCCGTTGACCACGCCCCCATCGACGTTGATGACCTGCCCCGTGATGAACGTGCTATCCGGCCCAAGCAAAAACGCAATGACGCCAGCAACCTCTTCCGGGCGCCCGATCCGCCCAAGTGGGATCTCTTTTGTGATGCGGTGAACGCCACGCAACTCCATCAGGTGGGCGGGCATCGCCGTATCAATGACGCCGGGCGCCAGCGCGTTGACGAGAATGTTCGGCGCAAACTTGCGCGACAGCGCCCGGGTCAGTCCGACCAAGCCACCCTTGGCCGCCGTGTATGGAACATGATCCCAACTGCCGCGCGTGAACGCGAGTGACGCGATGAAGACCATCCGCGCCGGCGCTTCCGGCGCAGCCGTCGCCATCATCCGCGCACCGGCAAGTCCTGCGATCATGTAGGCGTTGGTCAGGTTTGCCTGGATTGCCCGTTCGTAGACCGCCATGTCCTCGGGGCCGTTCGGGTCCGGTTCGAAAACCCCGGCCAGATGCGTAAGCGCTGCGATCTCAGGCCCGGCTGCCTCGACAATGGCCCGACAGTCGTCGAGCGTGTCCATCGCACTCACGTGTGTTTTCACGGCCAAGCCCGAGGCCCTGGCAAAATCGGCGACCGCCGAGAGTGACGTCTTCACCGGGTCCACCAGCAAAAGGTCGTGACCAGCCGATGCCAGGCGCGGGACAAGCGCTTGGCTGATGCCACCACCGGCGCCTGTTATGATGTGTGTCGCCAATCCAACCTCCCATCTTTTTCGCGATGATTGAATGTCTTGATGCGACAGGCAACGCCTTCCTGAGCCGCCAAGCAATCGCGACCATCAACTAGACGAGACACGAGTTGAGCCTTTATCAGTGACAAACAACTGCCAAGACGTTCGCACCACAGCCCAAAAGATCGAGATATCTTTGCAGCTTCGAAGCCAGCACGCGATGTACAATCTGCAAAAACGAACAGCCGCAGAGCGCTCAGCGTCGGACGGTACGAGCATCGCCGCTTTTCGACACTTGCTATTTGCAGACGCGGCATGAGCACCCTGGGGCCGGACTTGCAGTCAGAGCTTGAAGCGATGGCAGACGCGTTGACGACCAACGGGCTCGTTCTCGCAGGTGCGTTTCATCTCGATGCCGATGGCCCGGCTATGCCGAGCGAACGTCAAAGCCCAGCGATGGTTTCCAGTCCGATAAAAACGGTCGCCCTGATCGCGAACGTTGGCTCAACGCTCTGGTCAAGCTTCAAAATATCGGACGCTTTTATGGACGGCCAGCCTCATCCGCTTGACCGTTGGTCGCGTGCTCGCGCGGGCGAACTTGCAGCACAATATGGTGCAGCGGTCGTTATGCCATCCGACGGACCGCCCTATTATCCGTTTCAGCGATGGGCACGGCGCGCCACGGGCGCACAGCCGTCTCCAATCGGTCTTTTGATGCATCCAACATACGGGCTTTGGTGGGCCTTAAGAGCCGCTTTGGTCTTCGATCGGGAACTCGCGCTTGGCGCTTTCGCAGGCCCGGAGCAGCCACAGCTCGCCGCGTGCGATACCTGCGAAGACCGGCCTTGCCTCACGACGTGTCCAGTCAGCGCGTTCAAGGTCGACGGCTACGACGTTGCCACGTGCCGCTCACATGTCCAATCGCCGGAAGGTGAGGCTTGCGCGCGTGGCAGCTGTCTGGCTCGGCGCGCTTGCCCGATCGCGCGCGACCTCGCTTACGGAACAGAGCATGCAACATTTCACATGGATGCGTTTGCACCGACACCCTAAGCAGCGATCGCGTTGCGGGCCGGAGCCATCCGAGACGGCGCCGCAATCTATCTCGCAATGAGCGCGTAGCTCATGAGTTTGTAGGCGACAGCTGCAGCCGTGTAGTCGCAGACGTGCAGCCCCTCAATTGGTGCAAGTTCGACAACGTCGCCACCAACGACCGTACCGACCTCGGATGCCGCACGTAGGACATTCATCGCCTGCCAATATTGAAGTCCGCCCGGCGTCGGCGTTCCGGTCGCCGGCATGACGGCACCATCGAGCCCGTCGATGTCAAAGCTGATGTAAATGCGTTTGCCTTTAAGCGGCGCAACGATTTCGTCGACCGACCAGCGATCCTGATCTTTTGCAAAGTGGATCGTGACGCGGTCAGAGTTTGCCTTTGCGTAAGCGATTTCCTCCGCGCTGACCGATCGGATACCCACGGAGATAACTTGAACGCCGTCGTGGTCGAGCGCGCGCCGCATGGCCGACGCATGTGAATAGTGGGCGCCCAGATAGCCGTCCCTGAGATCGGCATGCGCATCGATTTGCAAGATCGCCAGCTCTGTATTTCGCCTGAGAAACGGTCGAATGGCACCGGGCGTCAACGCGTGTTCGCCGCCAAGGATGAGAGGAAAGCGCCCAGCCGCGACGATCGGCTCGACCAACTGATCCAACTGCTCAAGCGCTGCAGCTTGGTCAGCCGCGATCTCTGGCTCGGCGAGCGTTGCAACACCGAAGACGGCGTTTGGCTCGCACGCGAGCTCTTCATCATAAAGCTCAAGCTGATCGCTCGCTGCAAGAATGGCCGCCGGTCCCGCAGCCGTGCCACCACCATAGCTCACCGTCGCCTCAAGCCCGAACGGCACCACGACGGCCATCGCTTCTTCTGGCTTCGCGGCATCGACACGATCCGCTTCGAGAAACGCATGCGAGGCTGGCAGGTAATCCACGATCTCTGGTTCCTATTCGCAGTCGGGCAGCAGCGCGTACGAGCATCAAACAAGGCTCAAGACGGCTCAACCGTTTCGGCATCGCCACGCACGCCGTCGCCGCACGGCCCAGCCAAGCCATGCGGACGTACCTCTACTCCAGTCGTCGTCCCGGCATCCTCGAACATTGTGTACATCGGGGCGTCGTCGAGAATGATCTCGTCGTACTGACCATAGCCGTTGAATGTCCCGGCGATGGCGCGGCCGTAAGCACCCATGTTGCCAAACTCGAGATAGTCACCTTCCCGCACAACTGGTGGCAACAGGAACGGCCCCGTCATGTAATCGACCGAGTCACACGTCGGCCCCCACAGCTCGAACGGCTCGAGACGTTGCTCTTGATGTGGCGTCGCAACGTCCTCGGGTCGGACCAAACGCACGGGGAAGGAAAAACCAAAGTGCGTTGCATCAAACAGGGCACCGTAGCCACCGTCGTTGATAAAAAGCTCGTTGCCGCGTCGCGCATCAACGCGCACGATCAGGCTTTCGGCCTCGGCAACCAGCGCACGACCCGGCTCGCAGACGAGACGGCAATCGTGGCTGACGGGCAGATCTTCGAAGTGGTCCTCGATGACCTTGAAAAACGTTTTGAGCGGCGTCGGCGTTTTCTTATCGTAGCGGGCCGGAAAGCCGCCACCGACATCAAGCGCGTCAATCACAACGCCTGCTTTCACGATGACCTGCCGGACCAACTTCAATGCGTTGACATAGGCCTCCGTGGTCGCCGTCTGCGATCCAACATGAAACGTCAGACCCAGCTCATCACAGCATTGCCGGGCCGCCTGAAGCAGATCAACTGCGCGGTCGGCGTCGACTCCGAACTTCCGCTCTAGCGGGATTGACGAGTCGTGGGCCGGGACGGACAGGCGGACATAGAGGTGAAGGTCATCCGGTCGCCCGGTCTCCTCCATGATCTTCTCAAGTTCGTCGTGACTGTCGACAGCGAAACGCCGAATGCCGAACTCGTGGTAGGCGCGCCGGATCGCGTTGCGCGATTTCACCGGATGCATAAAGTGCAGTGTCGCATCCGGGATGGTTGCGGCATCTTCCAGCTCAGGCAATGAGGCGACGTCGAAGTGCCGGATGCCTGCGCCGTAAAGGGCCCCGAGCAAAAACACGGACGAGTTTGCTTTGTATGCGTAAGCGACCTCGCCCGGGAAATGCGTCAGGAAATAGCGAGCTGCCCGAGCCGCGGCATGGGGACGGACGCCGAAGACCGGGCGCTCGGGCCGTGTTTCGCTCAGAAAGTGGCGAGCGGACTGATAGCGTTCCATGGGCGAAAGCCTATTCTCTGGCGTTATCTCAGGCGTTACATTTGGCGTTAGCGGAATGGGCACCATTCGCCGTTTGAGCCGTGACATGCCAACGGCGCACAACGTCGCCTTTATATGGTGAGGTCGGTCCGCCGTTGAACCAAACGCGCCGGAATTGTGAATTCCAGCGGGTTAGGCTGCATCACCTTGCTTGTAAAGAAACATGCGGGCAGCAACCGGTTGCCCAGGCTTTGGCTGTGGCCCAGGCTTTGGCTGTCGCCCTGGCTTTTGACAGGCCGGACCTCAATCTGAAACCTTATAGCTCGCACCGGCTCGTAGTAGCCATTTGGGTCGTGCGTCGAAGACCTCGGACGGTTTGGGACCACGGCGTCTGCGGCTGCGTCTTCGCCATCGCTGCACCAACCTCTCCCGACGCGTTTTGGCCGAGGCCAATTGCGCCGCGTTCAACGCCGCGCTGTAGCGGCCGGCGAGCGTTGTCGTAAATGTCCCCCACGGTCCGAGGATCGGAAAGACCTGTGTCTGGAAATCATAAGGCACGCCAAAAATTGGACCGGGCTCTTGCGCGCAGAACGCCAGCAGCCGTTCACGACCGACGGTGTTGAGCCGAAACGCAAAGGGAGCCGCGGCACCGGGCAACCGAAGTTCAGCAGCCGGCTTCAAAAGCGCCTGCTCTTGATAATCGTTGGGGTAAAGGATGAGCGCCTGGCCTTCAGCGCCGACGCTCACGACGGTCGGATAGCACGCGACCGTTGTCAGCAATCGGATCTGAAGCCCATCACCCACCCGATAACGCGCGCGGTCCGGCCAAACCGTCAGAAGCCCAGGCGATGGTGGCGCATGGATCTGGTCCGCGGCGTGCGCCGGGTCAGCTGATGCGGTCATACGAGCCATCAGGCGGTTGAAGTCCTCCCGTGGCAACGCGCCGAGGCTCATCCGACGCGCGAGATCATCACCCTGTGCCACACGCTCGCTCAGAACACCACGGAAGACAGCGGGGTCGGCGCCATACTCCGCCGCGGCCCGCCTGAGGTTGAGCGGGCGACGATAGGCGAGCGCCAGCGCCTGGACCGCATCTATGCCGTCGATGCGCGGTCGGACCACCTGATCGGCTTCAATGAGTTTTGCAGCGCTGTCAGCCAATTGAGCCTCAGGCGTCGACTGCGATGTGCTTGGTGAGGCCCCGCGCTCGGGCTCTGCCGCGCCAACCGCGTCCGGTTCCACCGGCGGGCGGGCTGCCACAGCCGGTCGTGCCTCGGCCGTAAGCTTTCGCGGACCACGTGCATGGCAACTGAGGCAGGCTCCGGCTGACGCATCGCGACCACCCGTTGCCGGTCCGAGCCGCTTGCCCGCGCGATCAAACGTTGCGACCGCATACGTCCCGTTCGGCAACGAAAAAAGCCAGCGCCCAGCGCGTGCGATCGCTAAGTCGGCGGTCGTCTCATTCGGAGCAACTTCAGCGGCGGCCCAGACGTTTGTCAGCCTTGTCGTGAGCCGCACAATTTCACGCGGGCGGCCCGTTACTTCGGAGCCCGTTGTCTTACGATGGAGTTGTGGCGCTGACGTCAGCGGTCGCCTCACGCCGAGGAGCGCTGCAAACTGCGCCCGCGTATCGGGTATGCTCAAGAACACCGCGTAGTTGTCGGTCGCGAGCACGGTCGCGGCAAATGCATCCGCATTCAGGATCGGGCGCAGCGATCCCGTTTGTGTGCGCAGCCGTCTGTGGACCTGGTCGCGAGGCCGCAGCCGCGGCGTCAAAACCCGCGTCGACATGCGCGCCCAAACATCAACGTCCCAACCGTAGTCTCTTAGATCGATCGCAAGCAGTACCGCCGCACCTGAAAGATCGGCACTGACCGGGACACGCCTTGCCGCAAGCCGCGTTGGCCGCCACGTCAACCCGTTCAACAAATGGTCGACGGCAACAGCGAACGCGGACGTCCTCCGAGCCGCATCGCAGCCCCCTCCCAAGTGCGCCAGCGACAGAAAACGGATCGACAAGCGTTCGCTTGCTGGCAGTGATTTCAAATACCGGACCGCCGCACGTGCGAGACGGCGCGGGCTCACACGCCGCGTGGCCTCCTCACAGGCACCGCCGTCTGCCGGCGGGAGCGTCCGGATCCAACCGCGCACCGCGGCCACCTCTTCCGGCGTTGGGCCCGGCGCAACACCGAATGGTTTGAAGATTTCCTGCGGCGCATGTTGCGTGAGCAGCGCGATGTAAAGCGACGAGAGATCTGGGTCGCCCGGGTTGACCAAGTGCGACGCAGCAAGCCAATCGAGGTCTCTGAGCCGCGCGAGCCCACCTCCGGGTCGGAGCGCGGACGGTGCTTGTTCTGAATGACACCCTATGCAGTGCCGCTCGAAGATGGAGCGCACGCGTTGTTCAACGGTCAGCGGCTGGGTTTCGGTCGTGCTGGTTTGCGCGGCTGCGGGTGCCATTCCAATCAGTGATCCCACAAGCACAAACCCGAGGGCCCCGGATCTCAACGATGACCTCAAGAATGACCACAGCCAAGACCTCAACGAGGCCCCAAACCAAGGACGTTGTTTGACAAACACGCACTGCATGGCTGGCAAAAGCCATGACATCGGAGACCTGACAAGACCTCTTTGCCAACGCGTTGAACCAAGCGGAAAAAAGCAAGTCGACCGCCGTCAAGAGATACGGCGCGTGCGATCACTGAGCCGACGCAATCGCCCGCCCAAGCGCACGACGCGTTGCCCGATTTAGAAAGCCATGCGCACGGCCCTCGTAATGTCCAAGCCGCTTGAGCTCTGTCTGGAGCGCGCGTCGCATGGCCCGCGAAAATCGCTTCAACCCGTCGGCTGCTCGCCTCGGCCAACGTCGCCGGGCAACTGCTGGGCCCCCTGCCTGGGCTGCTCCAGATCCAGCTTTTGAAAGTCGGTGCCCCCGCACATACAGCTTGGCCGCGCGCACCGGATCGCGCGGGATGCCTTGCCCGCGGTCAAGAAGCCTGGCCAATGCGAGCATCGCGCCTGCGTGGTTTTGACGGGCAGCTCCCTCCAACAGGCGCGCGGCCTTTTCAAAATCCGGCGGCCCACCATCGTGAGACTGGAGCATCAGGGCCAGGTTGTATCGCGCGCGCGGGTCACCCTCGGTCGCCGGTTTGGCGTAGAGAGCGCGCGCGCGTTTTGTGTTTCGCGCAACGCCTTTGCCTGTTGCATAGAGGAACGCCAAAGAGGCCTGTGAGCGAGCATCGCCAAGGGTCGCCCCATGCTGATAATAGCTGAGCGCCTGCACCAAATCGCGGGGCATGCCTTCGCCAAATTCGGCCATGGTCCCGAGAGCCGAGAACGCCAGCCCGAACCCTGCCCCCGCCGCCTTCTCGTACCAGCGGATCGCCTCAGCCCGCTGCCTTGGGACGCCGATCCCGCGATCGTAGAGCCGTCCGACCGCATACATCGCCGGAGCGAGGCCTTTTTCAGCT
>JBCBWG010000091.1:0-11866 GCA_039817205.1 Pseudomonadota bacterium | reverse complement strand
TCTTCATCGGCGCAGACGAGGCGCCCAACTTGAGGAGAGAGACCGATGAAAACCCTGATCGCAATCGCAGCAGCCGCCACGCTTCTTGCAACGACGAACGCCAACGCAGCCGACCTCGGTGGTGCTGCTTCCGCCCTCGGCGCAAACATCGCGCCAGCCACGACGCTGACGTCAGATGCGGGCAACGGGGAAGCCAAACTCATCCAAGTCGGTCGCCGCGGCGGTGGCTTCCGCCGGGGTGGCGGGTTCCGCAGAGGCGGTGGCTTTCGCCGTCTTGGTGGGTTCCGGCGGAACGGTGGTGCCCGTCGCCTGCCACGGGGCTGTCGCGCTACATTCTGCAGCCCGCACTGGAAAAAGAAGCACCGCTGGAAATTCAAAAAGCACTTCAAGATCGGCGTTTACGGCAAAGTCTACCACGGTCGCGGCTGCTACCACCTGAAGAAGAAGTGGCGCTACACGGGCGCTTACTACTGGAAAAAGCGTTACCTCATTTGCAAAGGCCTCTACTAAGACGCCGCCCCGCTCGGAGCATTCGCACCGGGCGGGTTTTGTTTATGGTCGTTCGCAGTCAGCTACGCCGCGCCTGCGGTGACGATTGTCTCAGTCTCTCCGGCTTCTTCGATGTCTTCCACGTCGGATGCCGCTCTCTTGGCGCCGTTCGTGAGTTCGAGCGCGAGCTTGGTGGCGCCGACGTAGTCGGTTTTGCCGGAGCCGAGGAGTGGGATCCCGTCAACCGTGAGCAGGGTGGCGGGCACCATCAATTCCGTTGCGCCTTCGCTCCGAGCGAACGCCGACAGTTCCGGGCGCGACGGATCGGTGTTTGTGGTGAGAAGCACAAGACGTTCGCCTTTGCGTACATCGGGCACGGTGACGACAACGGAGTGAGCGTCGGGCCAGAGCCTCGCGACCAGTACTTCGACGGCCGAGAGCGAGACCATCTCGCCAGCGATCTTGGCGAACCGCTTGGCGCGACCCTTGATGGTCACAAAGCCATCGCGGTCGATGTCGACGATGTCGCCAGTGTCGTGCCAACCATCGGTCGGCGGCTCCAGAACACCCGGGTTCTCCGCACGGTAGTAGCCGAGCATGACGTTCGGCCCGCGCACGCTCAGGCGTTTGCCAGCTTCAAGGCCCGGCACGTCGTCGAGCTTTGCCTCGAGCAGTGGGACCAGACGGCCAACGCTGCCCGCCTTACTGGCAAGTGGCGTGTTGATCGCGAGCACGGGCGCGCACTCGGTGACGCCGTAGCCTTCCAGGATGCGGACGCCAAACTTCTCCATGTAGAGATGGCGCGTTGAGGCTTTCACCGCTTCGGCTCCGGCCAAGATCAGGCGGAGTTGGTCGAAGTCGTAGGGATGCGCGGTGCGGGCATAGCCGTTGAGGAAGGTGTCGGTGCCGAACAGGATCGTCGCGTTGGTTTGATAAACGAGCTCCGGAACAATGCGGTAGTGAAGCGGCGAGGGATAGAGGAACAGCGGGATGCCACCGACGATCGGCATGATCATGCCAGCGGTCAGGCCAAACGCGTGGAAGACGGGAAGCACGTTGAAGACTTTGTCTTCGCCGTCGGCCGTCACGAGTGTCAGCGCCTGCATCGCGTTGGATAGGAGGTTGGTGTGGCTGAGCACGACGCCTTTCGGGACGCCTTCGCTGCCGGAGGTAAACAGGATGGCAGCCGGGTCGCTTGGCTTGCGTTCGGCAAATGGCACGCCCCGACGGAGCGCTGCTTTCAACTTGTCCGCCGTCGTGATCGTCGGACGCACGTCGTCGAGATAGATGATCTCAACGTGCGCTTCGATCGCGGCAATAACGTCTTCGAGGTGGGCCTTTGCGACGAACTCGCGCGATGTGAGGACGCGCTTGACACAGGCTGTTGTGCAAGCGGAGAGCACGTTTTTCGGCCCGGCTGTGAAGTTCAGCATGGCCGGAACCGCGCCGAGCGATTGGAGCGCGAAGAAGGTCACGGCCGCGCCCGCTGCGTTCGGCAGCATGACGCCAACGGCCTCGCCCGGTTCGCGCGCAATGCCGTGGGCTGATTGCAGCTTGGCCGCCAGCGCCTGTGCGCCAATGATCAGCTTGCCGTAGCCGAGCTTGACGCCCGTCGGATCTGCAACGATCGGTTGGCCCGTGTCGCGCGTTGCCTTCGCTTCAACGAGCGCATCGAACAGTGTCTGGTCTGTGTTGGCCGTCGCGACTGCGGTTTCAACCATGACGTCTTGCAGCGCACGTCCGGCAAACTGTCGACGCCATTTCCCGCGCAATTCGTCTGGGATTTCGAGTTTGCGAGCTGGCAGGATTTCGATCGTCGTTTTGGGGAACCAAACCTTTTTGGTTTGGCGCTTGCGTAAGTAGCTCCAGCTTGACCGTTCCATGCCCGAAATCCGGACGGGGATGATTTTGGCATCCGCCTTGTCGGCGATCATGGCCGTGCCGTCGTAAACTTTCATCAAGCCGCCGGTGACCGTCAGGCGTCCTTCGGGGAAGATCACGAGCGTTTGGCCATCGGCCACTTCCTTGACAAGATGGCGCGTTGCAAGCGGCTTCGTTGGATCAAGTGTGAACGCCTTCACAAGCTTCAAGAACGGTGCGACCCACCACGCTTTCGCGATGCCGGTGTCGATTGCGAACGCGGCATGGTCAGGCAAGATGCTGTGCAGCATCGGGCCGTCCATAAAGCTCACGTGGTTTGGCGCAATAATCGCGCGTTCGCCGGGGGCTGGCAGGTTCTCGCGGCCTTTGACTTCGATGCCGTAGAACAGTCGGAAAAGCGCATAGGCGAGATCGCGCATCCCCTCTCGGCCCCAAAGCCAAGCAATCCAGACGGTTGAGACAAACATCAGGACAGCGAGGCCGCCGAACAGCCAGTCGAGTCCGACACCTGCACTTTGGAGCGCCGCGAGGCCGAGGCTGCCGACGGTCATCGCAGCTGCGTTGATGATATTGACGGCGGCGATCGTCCGAGCGCGGCGGTCGGCCGGTGACCAAATTTGGACCGCGGCAAACGCTGGCACGATGAAGAGGCCACCTGACGCTGCAAGCGCAAAGAGGGCGGCTGCAAGATGCCAGGCATTGTCGCTGGCGGCGACCTGGTCGAGCCCGAAAGCCACGCCCGCCGGAACGGACGGCAAACCTGAAATCACGATCGCTGCGTAGGCTGCGGAGAGGCCCATGCCGAGGGCGCCGATTGGGACGAGCGCGAGGTTGGGACGACGGTGCGATGCGCGCGCGGCAAGCCATGAGCCGACGGCGATACCGAGAACGAACGTGACCAGCCCTGCGGTGACAACGGCTTCGGAGCCGCCAAGCGCGGATTTGACGACGGTCGGGAAAAGCGCGAGGGCGACGACGCCTGCAAACCAAAAGACGCTCGTGATGAGGCCGCCGTCCCAGAGGCGCTTGTCCTCGCGCAGCTCACCAATCAACCGGAACGTGGACGAGAGAATGTTCTTCGTGATTGGCAGGTCGGGGACGGCGCGGCGTGTCGATGGAATGGAGCGCGCTGACAAGTACCCCGTGCTGGCAAACGCCACGATGATGAGCGCAACACCCCACGGCGGGACGAGGGCGGCTGCACCGACGTTCGTCATGGCGATCCCACCGGCGATCGTGCCGCCAAGGATGGCAAGGAACGTTGCGCCTTCCACAAGCGCGTTGGCGGCCGGGAGTTTTTCGGTCTCCAGATGGTCGGGCAGAATTCCGTATTTGAGCGGGCCGAAGATGGCGGCCATACAGCCGAAGCCGAAGAGTGCGGTGAAGAGGATGGGCACGGATGAGGTGACAAAGCCGATGGCTGCGAGCGCGGCGATCGGCACCTCGGCGATTTTAATCCAACGAGCGACGGCTGCTTTGTCGTATCGGTCGGCAAGCTCCCCGCCGAGCGCCGACAGGAAGAAGAACGGTGCAATCAACGTTGCGCCGGCCAGCGTGACCATGACGCCGGAGTTGTCCGCACCGCCCGCCGTCCCGGCCCCATAGAGCAGCAGGATGACGAGCGCGGTCTTAACAAAGTTGTCGTTCAGCGCTGACAGGAATTGACAGACGAACAACGGCAGGAAGCGCCGCGATTTCAGGAGTTCGGTAAACATCGATCTCAGGCTCCAGTCGTCTGCGGCTTGGGTTTGTTTATGGCGCTGTCTTCGGCTTGGGGTGCGGCCCAAATCGCGTTTACGAACGCGTCTAAGAACGCGTCCCGAAACGCGATTTGGTTTCCTGTCACGAGAGCGGCGCGCGCGGTTGCCCTCAGGGATGGCATCAACGCGTCGTGGTGCGGTTGCAACCCTACGGCACGCCCATGCACAGGGTTTGACAATAACCGGACAATGGTTGGGCCTTCGTTTACTCTGACGTTTGGCGCGAATAATCGGCCGCTTCGCTTGGTTTGGGGTGTGTCCAGCGAACTGTCTGCGGTCGCGCGTCCGGGCTCGGCGTACCAAGATCGCGGCTCCCTCTTGGCAGAAAGTGGGCATCTCATGTCGTTCAAGGGCATGTGGGCTCCGCGTTTTGAACTTTGTTCAATTCCAATATGAGCCAATATTGATCAATGTTCAAGTGCGATCTGCCAAACGTATTGAGATGGTGAATAGCCTCTCAAACTGGCCACGCGCTGTGTTTTGCGTTGAGGCTGGAGTTGCGAGTGCCGCGCTTGATGACCGCGCGCGTCGCGGACATCACTCAGTCACGGGTCCTCAGTCACGGGCAGGGCGTCGCGTGCCAGCTCCACCGCTCGCGTGCGGGGAGCAAAGGTCCTCGATGCGGCGTGTTCTTTTCCTGCTGCCCAGCGTCACGAGGGCGCCGTAGGGTTTGGCGCCATCCTCCAGCCTCCTTTTCACTTGATCTCCGTCATGACAGTTATGCCGACGGATTGAAGCTGACGGAATGAGGGCGGGGGCGATGTTCGAACTGTTTGATGACCCGACGGTGCTTGGCGGTGTTGCCGCCGGTCTGATCGCGCTCGTGCTCGTTGTCTTTTTTGCGACGCGTCGTCTGCCGCCGGTTGGGCGGTGGTTGGCGCGGAGCCTCGTGCTCGTTGCGATTGCGGTGCCTGCGGTGCTGGCGATCGTAATGCCGGAGCTCAACACCGCGCGCACGGCGCGTAGCGCCAAGCCAACCGGCTCGAGCGCACCAACGTCGGTAGGGGCGCCAACGATCAAACGACCAACGACGCCAAGACCGCCGGTCGTGCAGCGCGAACCGGTGAAGCCGAGGGCCCCATCAGCACCCATCGGGCCGACCGTGACGGAGCGGGCCGATCGAAGTGCGGGAGGGCGCACGCGCAGTGTCGGCGGTGCGCGCGAAACCGAGGCTGAGGGTGGTGAGGCGCAACCCGGGAACGCGTCAGCGTCCAGTGATAAATGGGATGTCGTGCCTGTTTTTTACGGCACGGATCGTATGCGCGGGAAAGAAACGCCGCGCCGGATCTCCTATGGCTTTGAGCGCGCCAATCGGCTGGAACTTGGCCACGCCCTCGTGACAATCCCAAAGGCGCACCAGGTGCCCGAGATCGAACGCCCGTGGGTCTATCGTCTGCCGTTTACGCGCGTTGTGATCTACGAGGAAAAGGAAGACCCGGCCAAACACTTCACGCTTCGGACCGTCCGTTCGCTTCCGCGCGATGCGTTTCTTGAGCTTGTTCGCGACCGCCTAAAGCAATCGGCGCGCTTTAAAGACCACGCGCTCATCTTCGTGCACGGCTTCAATACAACGTTTGATTTCGGTCTCTATCGCGCGGCACAACTCTCGTACGACATGAAGTTCGACGGAGCGCCGTTCGTCTACTCCTTCCCGTCAAAGGGAAGCTGGGATGATTACACTTACGACCGCGAAAGTGCCGGACAGGCTGAGCCTTATTTCGAAGAGTTTGTGAAACTGGTCCTGCAACAGACCGGCGCAAAGGCTGTCAGCATCGTCGCGCACTCGATGGGCAATCAGCTTCTGCTACCGGTACTGCGGAACTTGCGTCAGCAACTGCCAGCCGATGTGCGTCTCCATCAGGTCGTGTTCGCGGCACCGGACGTGGATCGCAATCGCTTCGAGAGCCTCGCCAAGTCGATCATCGGGTTCAGTCAGGGCATGACGCTCTACGCGCATGGAAATGATAGCGCGCTGAAGCTTTCGAAGCAGCTGTGGGGCGGCGTCAGGGCTGGCGATATTCCGCCTGAGGGCCCAGTACTGATTGCAGGGCTCGATACCATCGATGTGACCTCAATCAAGACCGACATCTTCGATCTCAATCATTCGGGTTACGCGCAAAGCACCGAGCTTTTGAATGACATCGAGCTGCTGTTGCAAACAGGCGAACGCCCGCCCGGCAAGCGGATCCCGATCCTAAAGCGCATCAAAACTCCGAAAGGCGATTACTGGCGTTATCCTGGGTAATCCGGCCCCGTCCGGACTGCGCTGACCCTGTGGGTTTCCTGATCCTAACGAAATGTAAACATCTGCCCCGTATCGCTACAAACCGGCGGCCTCTCGTTCTTATCGGCTCATGTGACCGCTGCGGACATGTGGGAGGGGCAGATGATCAAGCGGGTGCTTGGGGTTTCCATTCTGGCATTGCTCGGCGGCGCTGCATTTGAGCGCGCTTACGCCGACCAAGTTTTCGTTTGTGACGATGGCAAAGCCATCACGGTCACCGACGCTGGGCTTGCCGATGCCATCCGTTACGATCCCTGCGTGGCGAAGTATTATGGCAAGACGGCTTTGAAGCGCGTTGTCCCGTTGCCCATGAAGAGCCCCTTGCGCCGTGTCGTTGCAGCGCGTCAGTCGGGTGAGCCGCGCGACCGTCGGCGCACGGTTGCGAGACCTACCGCTACGGCACCGCGCTTGACGGCATTGCCCGCTCTCGCCGCACCGAAGTTGGTCGCTGAGGGTGGTGGTGATGTGCAAACCGTGACCTCAGAAGTGGGTGCTGCTTCGAAGGCCCGTCAACGCCGTGTCCGACGCACGAAATACACAGCCATGGACGAGCGGTTGAGTGGTTTGAATGCCGGAACGTTCCGTCGCGTTTTCGTCATTAATGGGCGTCGCGGTGGCGGTGCCTGGTACCGGCATAACGAGTGATGCTGCGCGCGGGCTGCTCCGGATCGTGTTTTGAAGAGGCCCGGGGATAAAAGATCTGAATAATGGTAAATGGTTTGTGAAACAGATTTTTCGAATACAAAACATCACAAAATTGCCTACTTTTCCGAGAGTTGCCGAGTTAACCAAATTGACAGCCGCTGCTTTAAGTGACGTGTTGTAAATTCAATTGGTATCAGTCGCTTAACTGTCCGAGCTGAAGTCTTTTGTCAGTCCCGCTTGGGACGGATACCCCGTTTCCCGTCGAGAAGTTCGTTTTTCGGTCTCAACGGGAGTTTAATTTCATGAAGCGAGTTGCGACGACGCTCGCTGTCATGTCGGCAACAGCCCTTAGCGGGGTGATCGGCACGACAGATGCTCAGGCGTTCGATCGGTTTCACCGGGGTTCTGTAAAGAAAGTGCCGGTGACGAAAATGGTGACCGTGCGTCAGGTGACGCACAAGCGCGTGACGCGTCAGGTCAGAAAGACGGTCATGAAGCGCGTGACGGTCATGCGGCCGACGACGCGTCTGGTCCGCAAAACAGTGACGACTCCCTACACCTACACGCAGCGGATGCTGAAGTTCCGGACTGAAGTTGTTCCGGTGAAATCGCGTGTTCGTACGACGCACTTCGTGACGAAGCCTATGAAGGTCACGACTCGCAGCTTCCGCACGAAGCGCGTTGTGTCCCACAAGACCATGATGGTGCCAACCGTATCGCACAAGATGGTCACGTCACACGTCTGCACCGGCGGTCGCCGCTTGTTCCGTCGCCGGCATGACGCCCACCACGGTAAGACTTGTAAGGTTGTGAAGCGCCGTGTTGCCGTTCGCGGTCGCCGTAAGGTCACGCGTCGCGTCGTCTCTCACGTCCGCGTGCCAGTGCACAGCACGAAGGTCGTCCACAAGCGTGTTGCCGTTCGCGGCTTCAAGACGGTGACACGTCACGTCACGCGTCGCCGCGCCGTGTGGGTCCCGCAAAAGATCACGCGTCAGGTCAAGCGCACTGTTCTGGCGCGCGAGACTGTGCATCGTCCAGTGACGGTAATGAAGCCGGTGACCAAGGTCGTTCCGATGACGGTGTTGGTCCCAGTTGTTCGCCACGTTCGTCGCAAAGTCACGACGTTCAAAACGGTTCGCGTTAAGGCACCGCGCGTCGTCCGCTCGCATCGGATGCACCGCGTGTCACACCGCAAGCGCCGTCACTAACGCTCACGAACAAAGACGATGAGTTGGAAGCCGGTGGTCCCTTGACCGCCGGCTTTTTCGCGTTAATGCGGTTCTATCCAGCTCAAACAGATTGCTCACCAGGGCGGTGATGGTGGATCTAGAACCTCAAATGCGGAACGGGAAAGTACTGGCGCTCAACGTCAACGTGCCCGGTGACGAAAGGCCCGTCGACGCGCGAAAGTACCGGAAGATGCGCCGGGCTCTGTTGGAGGTGCTACCTGAAACAGCTCAGGGCCTCACGCACAAAGAGATGATCGGTGCGGTCAAACTCGTTCTTGATGACGAGATTTTTCCAGGCGGACGAACCGTCGGCTGATGGTCAAAAACGGTTCAGCTTGACCTGGAAGCGCGCGGCCTTATCGCACGATCAAACACGAAACCGCTCCGTTGGTACGCTTTGAAATAAAACGCGCATTGTGCACGCGAGAGCCAGAAAGCTGACGGTGGCGATGTTACCGCGATCCAAATGCGCGCTCAGCGTTGCGGAGCGTGCGCCAGTTGATGACATACCAAAGCAGCGCCGCGATCTGCAGACCAAAGAAAACACCAAAGGCCATTTGGTATGCGGCTGGATCGTAACGGCCATCTGCGGGTGCCGGATAAAGATCGATGATCGTGCCGATCAGATATTGAACACCAAACGCGCACCCAAACATGATCGCGTTGATACCCGCGTTTGACCGGCCAGCGAGATGCGCCCCGAAGTGCTGCGAGAGCCAGGGATAAGCGAGCACAGCAACTTGGCCGCTCATGCCAAACGCAAGCCATGTGATCACGCTGTAATCGGTGATGTTGAGAACGATCGCCACTTGCGATGCGAAGAAGACGACGAGAAACCCCATCATCGTCGTCAGCAGACTGACACCGCGACGCTGTAAGAGATCAGCAAGTGCTCCGCTGAGCAGGACCCCTGCGAGAAATGCGATCGCGGCAAGCGCGAGCATGTCTGCGACGCCCGCGCGGTCGAGACCTGCCACATCACGCAGCCACGGGCCGGCCCAAAGCGTCTGGATCGCAATCTGGCTCCCGGCCGTCAGCGCCAAAAGCGGGACGAGGGCGAGGAACACGCGGTCACGCATGATCTGGCCGAGCTCGCGAAGTTGGGTCCCGAGTGGCGCCGTGTCTGTGCCGGAGCCACTCCGTTCCGGAACGCCAAACAAAATGAGCGCAGCAGACGCCACGGAGAGAGCCGCGAGCGCCAGAATGACATCGCGCCAGCCGAACTGAGCGACGGCCCACTCAGTCGGTGCTGTCGCCACAAGCAAGCCGATCGCGCCTGCCGACATAACCAGCGAGTTGGCAAGCGCCCGCCGCGGAGCCGGCACCCACACAACGACGGCCTTGAACCCAGCCATGAGCCCGCCAGCGAACCCGAGCCCAATGAGGGCACGGGCGAAGGTGAGGACCTCGACACTCTCGCCAATCGCGAAGAGGCCGGCACCCATGGCTGCGACAAAGACCAGCGCGGCTTGGACCCGCCGTGCGCCGTACCGGTCGAGCAAGATGCCGAGTGGCAGCTGAAACAGCGCGAAGGCAAACAGGTAAGCCGATGTCAGAAGGCCAAGCTCACTGGCGCTCAGTCCCAGCTCCTTGACAAGGTCGGGCGCAACGACGGCGTTCACTGCGCGGAAGAGGTACGATAGGAAATAGCCAAACGCGAACGGGATCAGTGCAAGCGCAATGAGGGCCAGTGGTGGCTTGGTATCGTCGCGCGTTGTGGTGCCGGTGGCCATGCGGTCCTCGGGTAAATTGCGCCATTCGGCACGTTTGAGTTTGTGTGTGTGTGTGTGTGTGTTCGAGCGATGACAAGGTGCGTCCCGCCGTCGATGGTCTCGTTATGAGCGACCGCCGAGCACTGCGTTCCGCGCGCCAGCAATGTCCTGCCAGTGCGCGAGGTCAGCTGGCAGCATTGTTCCGGATGGTCTGTTCGTCAGCCGGAAGTTTCCGTACCGGTCTTCACCGCGGACCAGCATCGCGGCCATCGTACCGCCCGGCGCCTGCTTCATGCTCGTTGGAATGTATCGAATGGCGAGACCAATGCGCCGGTCGTCTGATGCGTTCGGATGCGATGCGTGAAAAACCCGCCCATTGTGGATCGAGAATTCCCCTGGCTGTAACTCGCCCTCGGTTGCGTCGCGTTCATCAACGTCGACGGCCACCTCTTGCCCGCGCGTGAGCAGGTTTTCGTCGTCGAATGTGTCGATGTGGTCGACGATCTGGCGATGGCTTCCGGCAACAAACCGCATGCAGCCGCTCGTCGTCGTTGCTGGCGATAGGGCGACCCAGGCGGTAACTTCCTCGTCGCCGTCCAAGCCCCAATAATGCAAATCCTGATGCCAGGATACAAAGTGCGTGGTCTGCGGTTCTTTGATGAAGAACGGGCAGTCGAGCACGAGCAGATCGGGGCCGAGGATTTCGGCAATGGGATCGACGATCGCTGGAAGTCGCGAGATTTCATCGACGAACGGAAGAACGAGATTGGGATAACGGCGCAGGCACTTTCGCCGAGCCTTGTCTTCGGCCACCTCAGCTTCGACGACTTCGAGTTCGGCGCGATAACGCGCGGCTGTTGCCGCATCCATCGCACGCAATGGAAACGCGAAGCCATCGCGATTGAAGCGTTCGGCGATCGGGCTCGCGAGTGGTTGGGCGTCCTGCGGCATCGTATGTCCTCCCGGCGGCATGTTTTCGCTTTTTATAGCCGGAACAGTCGCCCGGGCGGTACTGTGAGATCAAGCCGTCTCGACGCACGCCGCGTATGCCGGGACCGCATCAGTTCCGCCGATCGAACCAGCGATCAAGCAAGCGGGCGTAATCGCCGTTCTCTTTGAGTTTCAGGAGCGAGCGATTGACGTCCTCCAGAAGTGGGCTGCCTGCGGCAAGCGCGATGCCGTACTTTTCCGGACGCAATAGCGTACCAACAACGCGGACGCGATTTCGGCCGCGGGTCGCCGCAAAATATTCGAGGACCGGCGCATCGTGGACGACCGCCGCAATCCTCTTTTTGGTGATCGCATCGAACAGATCGTCGATGGTGTCATATTCTTCGTGATCGATGGCATGGCTTTGCAAAAACGCGGCAGCTGTTGAGCCGCGCGTCGTACCGACCTTGCGCCCGTAAAGATCGGAGTAGCTTTGAATCTGGGACTGCAACTCTCCGACGGTCAGCGTCGCTGTGATCTTGGCAACAAAGGCGGAGACGATGAACAAGCTTGCGAAAACGAGGAACACGGCGAACACCCGCCCCCACCGCGTTTGCGGGATGCGCTCCTCGAAGCCGCCATTGACGATGACGTTCAGCGACCACCAGAACGAACGGAAGACACCTTCGCGATAGGGGTACTGGAAGTAGGGCTGAATGCGGTGCTCGAACCACCACATCAGGTTCGCAGCCCCGAACAGCAACAAAAATGACAGGGCGATCAGTGCGAGCATCTCAAGGTTGAAAATCGCACCGAGTAAGCCGACCGATGTGCCGGTCTCCAGCACCATGACCTTGAGGCCAGCGTCGAACATCGGCTGAGTAAAATCCATCACCTCTTCGCGCTGGGAGGTGATCGTGATGTTGGCGATTGCCG
>JBCBWG010000090.1:0-11919 GCA_039817205.1 Pseudomonadota bacterium | reverse complement strand
GGTCTTCCAGGTGGTCTTCCAGGACTGGGTGGCGCTGGCCTTCCGGGGCTCGGCGGTGCGCCAACCAAAAGTGCAACGAAAAAACAGAAAAAGAAAAAGCGTTGATGGGCACGTTCGAAATTCCAACGCTCGAAAGCGAGCGGCTGGTTCTGCGGGCTTGGCAGCTTGCCGACCTCGACCGCCACGCGGCTTTTGCGGGCGATCAAGTTCTTGCGCGCTATCGTGGTGGTGCCGTCAATCGGAGCAAGGCGAAGTCGGCGATGGCCACGCAGAACGGCGACTGGTCGCTTCACGGCTACGGTGGGTTTGCGGTTGCGCTCCGTGAGGAACCAGACCTCGCGATCGGCATGACCGGGCTTTATCATCCGCCGGAGTTCGACGAGCCGGAACTTTTCTACAGCCTGTATCGCGACCACCATGGGCACGGCTACGCCGTTGAAATGGGCCGGGCGGTCCAAGTCTGGGCCGCCGGCACGCGCGGTCTGCCGCCTCTTATGAGCATGATCCACCCCGATAACGCACCGTCCCGATCGGTCTCTGAACGGCTCGGTGGGGCAATCGAAGCCGAAGTCACATGGCGCGGCGAGCCTCGGCTCCGCTACCGCCACGTTCATCCAACGCGCTAAACGAACACATCAGGAGAAGCAGAATGGCAGTCACGAAAATCCGCCTCGCGCGGGGCGGATCGAAGAAGCGGCCCTATTACTCGATCGTTGTTGCACCGGCGACGGCGCCCCGCGACGGTCGCTACATTGAGCGCATTGGAACCTACAACCCGATGGTCCCGAAAGATCATCCAGAGCGCCTGAACCTCAACGAGGAGCGCTGCAAGTACTGGGTTGGCGTTGGTGCGCAGCCGACCGATCGGGTTGCCCGCTTCCTTGATGCAGCCGGCATTAAAAAGCGCGATCCCCGCAATAACCCGAAGAAGGCCCTGCCCGGCAAAAAACGCCAGGAGCGTGAAGCCGAAGAGGCCGCCAAAGCCGCAGAAGCAGCCGAAGCTGCTGCTGCTGCCGAAGCAGACGCTGCGGGCGGCGAAGCCGCTGCTGAGTAGCAATGACGCCTGCGGGTGGAGGGCCGAACGATGGCTCAGGTCACGTTGGTTGGAAACTTGAAGCAGTTCACCGGCGGCGTCAGCGAGTTAACCGTTGACGCAGCAAACGTGCGTCAGCTCTTTCGCAAGCTCGGCGATCAGTTTCCCGAACTCGCGCCACACCTAGAAGACGGTTTGGCCGTCGCGATTGACGGCCAGATCTATCAAGACGCGCTGCTTGAGCCGATCAGCAGCAACAGCGATGTGCATGTTCTGCCCCAGATTGCCGGTGGCTAGCCAGACGCCGGTCTCGCCATGTCCACGTGACGGCATCAGACACGCCAACGCCCTAGGCCGTTGTGCCGACCCCGGTTCCCGTTGGGCAGCTGAGGCCGGTGCCGCCGAGCCCGCAGTAGCCGTGAGGAACCTTCGCCAGGTACTGCTGGTGATAGGACTCGGCATAATAGAATTCCGGCGCGTCAACGATCTCTGTCGCAATCGGCCCGTAACCGTTCGCCGAGAGAACCGGCTGGAATGCGTCCCGAGATGCTTCCGCCGCTGCACGTTGTTCGGCTGTGGTCGTGTAAATGCCAGTTCGGTACTGCGTGCCGACATCATTGCCCTGTCGCATGCTTTGTGTCGGGTCGTGGCCTTCCCAAAACGTTTTCAGAAGACTTGAAAAGGGCCGAACGGCTGGGTCAAAGACAACAAGTACCACCTCGTTGTGACCGGTCCGCCCGGAGCACACCTCTTCGTAAGTCGGGTTCGGTGTTAATCCGCCAGCGTACCCAACGGCGGTCGTGTGCACACCATCGCCAAGCTGCCAGAACATGCGTTCCGCGCCCCAAAAACAGCCGAGCCCAAAGAGCGCCCGTTGATGCCCGTCTGGAAAAGGCCCTTTCAAGCGGGTGCCGAGCACATGGTGTGTGTTCGCCGTTTCGATCGCTGACGTGCGCCCCTTAAGGGCCGTATCTGCGGTTGGCATCTCAGCTGGCTTCCGGAAAAAGAACATCGGCCTCAACCTTGTTGGAGTGCGAGGACACGCGCGTCACAACAAAGCCGCGCACGTGTATTTCTGTTCTCTAACGTGTTCCTTTGATGCAAAAGATCAATGGCCCCGGCGGTGTGCGTGTTCGAACGCGGCGCAGACCAATAGACGCGCTTGCCCATGCCTCGATTGCCCATGCTTCGATTGCCCGGGCCTCGATTGCTTTGCTGGGCGGCTATGGGTCGGGGTTTGGGCCTGATACATCTGGGCCTGACACATCTGGGCTCAAAGTATCTGGCGGTCGAAAGGACCCACACGCTTCATGACACAGGGTGCCAATGGCTGAGCAATACTCACCGACAGCGATGGCGCGGCTGCTCCTGGACGACAGTACCGACGCGCCAGCCAAACCGCTTAAGCGCTATGCCCCGCACGGCGTACGGAAAACCGTCTTTGCGCTCGTGTTTTTGATCCTGATGCCGTTCTTCGTCAGCCTTCCGGCGATGATCTATCAGCGCGTTGAGTCCGGCGTTTGGCTCGATACATGGGGGCTGCTGGTCATCGCGCTCGCATTTGCAATGCTGATGGCGCTCGTCCTGTTCGAGTTGATCTACGCGCTCCGTGCCGAAATCGTCCTCGGCAAGACGACAGTTCGGCTCGTGCTTCCCGCGGGCATGGCCGGGGCGATGCCGATGTTGAATTACCGGACCTATACGATCGCGTACGAGGACATCGTTGCCGTCGAGCAGCGTTCGGAAGTGTTTGGTGGCACGCTTGTCCCGGTGATCATGGTTTCGACCTGGCTGAGGCTGGCGGACCACCGGCGGATCCTGCTCGGCGCGGTCAACGAGAAGTGCACCGATCACGTGTTTCCGTTTGAGCAGATTGGCCGGCAGATCGCCGAGCGGGCCGGCGTCCGCTTCCAGTCTCTCGGACTGGTCAAACGGAATGTGGCCCACCCGCTCATCGGCCTGAAGGGGCATGAGGAAGACGGCACGCCGCTTGACGACAGCATCCGAGACGCGCTCAACAAACGCCACCGAGCGATCGTCATCGCGATGGTCTCAGCGTTTGCGTGTTTGCTGGCCTTGGGCCTCGCAACCGACATCCTGAATGCATCGGCTGACCTCGGTGAGCGCCAACCCAACTCGCGCCCGTTTTGGAGTTCGCTCTTTTAGCGTCGACACGACGGCCCACCATCGACGTCAGTTTGCGAACACGTTGATACGACGACGCTGCCGACTGAGAAAAAAGAGGAGTGCTGCGAACACCGAAAACGAGAGCCACATCGGCGCGCCGAATGCGGTTGCGAGCCAGGGATCCCAAATCCAAGAGGCGACCGGTGCGGCCTCCATGCGCGCGACGAAGCCCGCGTAGTTGTCCGGTGCGATTGCGCTCAGTTGCTCGGCGAGGCTCTGGCCGCCGGATGTGCCGTCATCGCGTTTGATTGGATTGGACCAGTCGCGGATCAGCGCGAATGAAGCTGCAACGGCGAACACCCAGGCAAAGAAACGAAGCGCTGGCTGAAGGATGCTCCAGGACGCCTCAAGCACGCCGACGACGAGCCGGATTAAAAACATATCCATTCCCCCTTCCGGCCGCTGCACGGGTGACTGACGCGCGTCCGTTCCCATCATGACGGACGAGGACAATCCCGACTTGCCCACGCCCGCCAACTAGGGTTATCACGCCCGCTCCGGTCGGCCCAAGGGACGATCCGCGGAGAGGTGGCCGAGTGGTTGAAGGCGCACGCCTGGAACGCGTGTAGGCGGGTAACCGTCTCGAGGGTTCGAATCCCTCTCTCTCCGCCACAAAACTATTGTCCAGCCCGGAGACATGGGTAACAGAACGTACCTAAGACATGGGTGACACCCTCGTGCCGAACGGGGTGTCGACTGTTTGCAGGGTTTTCTGTTCCAAGTCGATATATCCGAGATCGTAGGACATGAAGCTCACGAGCCAGATGCCGTCGTCCACCTCCTTTATTCCGAGCCTCTGACCGGCCATCACGGTCGAGATGTTAATCTTCTTGCGATGCATGCAGATGCGCCCGCAAGCGGTGACTAGCACGTCGCGATCGTGCAGCGGGTATGCGACCTCTGGCAGGCCGTCGTAGCTGCGTTCTGACGGTTGATAGACGTCGCCCGGCGTCTTCATATTGAGCGCTTCGTGCGGGCGTTCAGCGTTGAACTCGCTGAGAAAATCGTCGAAGCGGGCCTGCTGTTGCAAAACATTTTCTTGGGCCGGCCGGCAGGCGTCTGTCTTGAGTGTCAGATGCATGCGCTCGTGCCGTCCGTTTTGTTGCGGATTGCCGGGCTTGATGCGCTCGATTGCGATGCCGAGGCGGAGCCACCAGACGGACAGCTTCGAGAGATTGTAGAGGCCGTTGGGGCTTGCGAATGGCAGACCGTTATCGGTACGGATCGCGTCGGGTAGCCCGCGCTCCTGGAAGAGGCGGACGAACGCCTCGAAGACGCCGGCTTCCTTCGTCGATTGCATAGCCTCGCACATGAGAATGAAGCGTGAGGCCTGATCGGTGACGGTCAGCGGGTAACAGTATTGCCGGTTGCCAAGCTTAAACTCGCCTTTGAAGTCGGCACACCAGAGCGCGTTGGGCCGTGTTGCCTCTGTTAGGGGTGTGCCCTTAGCCCTGTTCCTTCGGGTCTTTGCGCGTTTGACCATGCCATGGCGATCAAGCACGGCGTGGACGGTGCTCTTCGCCGGCACGCGGACGTCACCAGCGAGCCGCTTGACCAGGACCTCCCGGATCTTGCGTGCGCCCCAGTTGGGCTTCTCGCGCTTTATCCGCACGATCAGGTCCTCGACCTGGGCTGGTAATTGATTGGCATAACGCCAGGGCCTGCGCGAGCGATCGCAAAGCGCGTCGACGCCGTGGTCCTTGTAGCGATTGAAGATTTTGTAGCCGGTCTTTCGCGAGATCCCGAACTCACGGCAGACGTCTGACATCGCCTCGCCATCCAGAAGACGGGCAACAAAACGGACACGTTCGGCCATCACCGAACTCTCTTTCCACGGCATCAACACCTCCCGCGAAAATACGGAAAGTGTTACCCATGTGTCCGGTACGAAGTGTCACCTATGTCTCGGGTCGCTCACAACAAAAGTTAGCTCCGGTGGTCCCTGACCGTTCAACGGTTGCGACTTAGGTCGTCAACCATGCATGTCGCGAGGCATGCGGAAGGGCAGCAGGAGTTTGACCCAGTCGGATTTGAAGCGGCTGAGGGAGAGGCTTTCGTGGATGGCGGGAGCACGCTCGCCGAGGACATGCGTTTCGAGTTCTGAGCGAGCGTAAAACGGCGTGTCTTCCATGGTTTTGACGACCTTGGCGCGCCCGTCGTCGGCCTGGGTGTTTCGGGCGATCCCCCAGAGTGTTTTGGGCAGTTTCGTGCGCTGAGGAGGTTCAAACGCTTCGATTTCACCGTCGGGCTTGAAGCGGAGGGCAAGAGACAGCCGCTCGCCGTCGGCGCGGATCACGTCGTAAAGAACGGCTGCGCCTTCACTCAGAGACGCACGTGCCCAATCCCAGGTCTCAAAGGAGTGCTCAAGTGGGATCTCGCCGTCGTTGGAATCGAGGTAGCCGTGACCGCCCCACGTCACCGCCGGTGTTTCAAGGTCGACCTCAACCCGCGCCGTGGGTGCTATCGGCCACCAGCGGTGATGCCCGTCCGCGTCCAGCGCAAAGATTTGCTTTGTGATCCCGTCGGGAATAACGCGCACTTTGCCTTTGATCGGGAGCGGGACCGGTGTGGTCGTCTCGTTGATCTCGATCACGAGTTCAGACCCATCCCAACTGAGCGCGCTTCGGCCAATCTGCAAGTCGCGTTCGCCGACTTCAACCGCGGTTTTGCGGCGTTCCGTCATGGCCCAACGGCCCTTGGTCCAGTGGCGTTTTCGGTCCCGGCCATAGAGCGCAACGTTGATCGCTGAGTGATCGATCGGGTCGCGACGACCCGACCAGGCGTAATAAGGCGAAAAGACCGAGCCGATGAACGCGATGATCGTTAGCCCGAAATTGCCGTCGTCGCTCAGGGCATCGCAATACCACCAGGCATAGCCGCCAGGTCCGACCGCGACATCGAAGCGAGGCCCGGCCATCGCCTCGTTGCCTCCGACCGGCCAGACAACGCCGCCGTAGTCCGGTCGTGATCCAGGCGGCAGTCGGTTGCTTGTGTCCGGCGCGTTCGGTTCAGTAAAAAAGGGCATTCAGATCTTCACCGTTGAACAGCGGGGTCTGCGTCCGGAGAGGCGGCAGCCATCCGCATGCGCGACAAATTGAGGTCTATTGAGCTTTGGCATGCATGTTAGTCGTGTCAATTTTAATTGACAATCACATCCGACAATTCATGCTGACAATCAATGAGCCGTTACTTGCAAGGGGAGGTGCGTTTGTCCCGCACGCTGCTGCTGATCGAAGCGCAATTGAAGCGCGCGATTGATGAAAGCGCTGAGCCTCCTTGCCCGCCGCGGTTGGCCGAGGCGGTCCGGCACGCGGTGCTCAATGGGGGCAGTCGGGTCCGCCCACAGCTCTGTCTTGCAATTTTTAATGCGGCGCAATCGGCGCCAGACAGGGTCGCTGCTGCGCGAGGCGCTGATGGGCGTGGCGGTGACGCGCCTCCAACGCCGGATCTTGAGCTGGCGACCGCTGCAGCAATCGCCTTGGAACTCCTTCACTGCGGCTCACTCGTCCACGATGACTTGCCCTGTTTCGACGACGCCGACGTACGCCGCGGTGCTCCGACCGTGCACCGCGTGTTCGATGAGGCGACGGCCGTACTCGTCGGCGACGCCTTGATTATACGTGCGTTCGAAATCGTGGCGCGGGCACTGCCGGAGAGTGATACGCGCGGGCCGAGAGTTTTGTCCGCCATCACGCGAAGCGTCGGCATGCCCTTTGGTATCGTCGCCGGTCAGGCCTGGGAGTTTGAAGCCTCCGTTGATTTGGCAGCCTACCATCGCGCAAAGACCGGCGCGTTGTTCGTCGCTGCATGCCGCGCGGGCGCGATCGCAGCCGGTGGAGACCCTGAGCATTGGAGCCGCTTTGGCGCAAAGCTTGGTGAGGCCTATCAGGTTGCCGATGATCTCAAGGATCACCTGTGTGACGCGGCCGAAATCGGTAAGCCCGCCGGCCAGGACACCCGACATGATCGCCCGAGTGCAGTGATTGACCTCGGCCTTGAAGGCGCGCAACGGCGTCTCCTCGGACATCTGGGCGACGCGATGCGGATTGCCGGGTCGGGTCCTGGAACGGACCCGCTCCGTCGCCTTGTCATCAAGCTCGGTGCAAAGCTGCTGCCGCCCGAAGCCGTGGCCGATTTGCAGACGAATGCGCGCGAACTTGCAGCACAGCGCGCGACACCATCGGCGGCAAATGCAAGCTCGGCGAATGCTGCGCGCGTATAGGTGGTGGGCGACCAACGGGGTCTCGGGCTTCGTGTCGGGCAACCCCACGTTGCTCTGTTCAAATCGCCTTGGGTAAGTCGCCTGGGGTCAATCGCCTGGGGTCATGTCGCGGAGTTCGGCCAGAACCGCGGTCCGCCGCGCAGCGGTGCTGGTGGTTCTGCCGGATCGCTCTCCACAAGGCGTGGTCGGGCCCGGCCCGGCGCAAATGCCAAAAACGCTTCAAACATCGGAACCGGCGGTTTGCCTGTGAGCAGGCGCGCTTGATCGAAGCGCGTGGGTTGGCCGGCATAAAAGCGCTCAATCAAAGGCTGGCCCAGTTTGTAGAAGCGATTGAAAATCCGGCGGCGATTCTGTGGTTCACCGGCGAGGAACATCGTGCGGTTGAGAAGGCGGAAGTACGATTGTCGCCTCCAGGTCTCCTGACTGATTGCGCGAATTGTGCGGTGTGCGTTCGCCGTAGTCAGCCGCGGCAGGACTGCGAGCGCATCGGCGACGCGCGCCGCCAAGGGCAGGGAGTAGCCGGTTGTTTGGTGGAACAATCCGGCGCGCATTCCGGCACGGGCGGGACGTGTTGTGTCGGTGCCGTTGGCCCACGTGTTGCCGTCAGTTTCAGGCCAGAGCGTTTCAAGCCGCCCGTCTAAAAGGATCGGCAAAACGCCGATTTCTGTGCGGATCACCTCGTCAATTGTCCAGCCGCGCGTTTTGGCGTAGGCGCGGCATCGCTCGGCCAGTCGATCGCCATCGATGTCGATCGTGTCCGCGTAATACGTGTCTTCGATCAGCAGCCGCGTCGCACTGAACGGCAGCAAATAAACAAACCGGTATCCATCGTGCTGATCAACGCGCGCGTCCATGATGACCGGCGCCGTCAGGCCATGTGGCTCGCGAAGGGTCACCTCGAGACCGAAAAACTTCTGATACCCGACAGCGAGGCCTGCGAGGCCCTTTGCGCCCCGACAGTCGATCACGCAGCGCGCGGCATAGGATTGGCCACCGCTTTGTGTGACGGAGGTATCGGTCATCTCTGTGATAGGCGCGCGCGTCTCAACGCGTACGTTTGGCAACTGCATGACGCGGTCACGGAAACGTTCGCTTGAGACGCTGCGGTAGCCGGTGTTGATGTGGCGATCGAACGACGGGAAATGAACGGTTTGTCCGTCCCAGGCCGCTGATTTGAACGGCGTGAGCCACCGGTCCTGGTCCGGCGTGACGTCGCTCTGATGGAACGACCACGTGTGGTTGCCAGCGATCTTGTCCGCGCCCTCCAAAATGAGGATTGAGAGCTCCGGACGGAGCGCCGCCAAGCGGTCCGCGATCAGGCCGGCCGAAAGTCCGCCACCGACGAGAATGACATCGAAGTCAGCCATAAAACCCCATGCAAACTGTATCCGGCCTCCGCGGCCCATCGTTCGGTGCCGAGCATCGTTTTTGCGGACGGCATCGAAGTGTAAGTTTCAACACTCTATTTTATGTGTCAAATCAGATTGACACTCAGGTCTGATGCTCACTAAATTGGCAGGCCATCCGTCGTAGGCGGTTGGAAGGAGTGCGTCGCGCGGCTGGCGTTCCGTCTTTAACGGAAGCTGTCGTGTCGTGTGCGTCCTGGGCGACGCTGCGTGCGTGGGACTGGCGCCGCGGGATTTTGCAGCGAAGACCGGTCGACGCAACGATCTGGGGCTGGACGGACCTCGGTCTGGGCCAGAATTGGACGGTGCCAGAATCGGGCGGGGCCAGAACTGGAATTGGCCGGACTTTGGACTTTGGCGGACCTGAGACGTGGGAAGAGAGATTGCGGAGATGAGGCGCGTTGATCGGCAATGCTGTAACCTCATTCGGTTCGAGCCGGTTTGCGCTCAGGACTGGATTGCGCGCGCCAAGATCTCTGGCTCCAAGATCTCTGGCTCCAAGATCTCTGGCCGCATGATCTCCGGCCCCAAAATCTTCGGCCCCAAAATCTTCGGCCCGATGAGTGTTGCCACGCACGTCCGGCGCCATCGCTGCGGATCGCTCGTCGGAGGTGCGCAATGAAGCGCCTCAATGATTTCACCAAGCGGCTGTCGGCTCAGGCATTCATGGAAATGTTGCCCTTCGCCGATGCGGCAACGAAAGATCTGCCGCTTGCCCGTTTGATGCGGCTGTCCCTGTTCCAGGTGTCGGTCGGAATGACCATGGTCCTGCTAACCGGGACGCTAAACCGCGTGATGATTGTCGAGCTTGGCGTGTCGGCGGCATTCGTTGCGATCATGGTTTCGCTGCCGATGTTTATTGCGCCCCTCCGTGCGCTCATCGGGTTCCGATCAGATACACACAAATCGTTTCTAGGTTGGCGGCGCGTGCCCTATCTCGCCATGGGTGCGATGATGATTTTTGGCGGGCTGGCGATCATGCCGTTCGCGCTCCTCAACCTCTCGCCGCACTCGCAATCCCCGTTGATTGTCGGGCAAGTTGCGGCAGGCCTCGCGTTCGTTATTGCTGGCGCTGGCGTTCACATGACGCAGACGGCCGGTCTCGCGCTTGCAGCGGATCTCTCAGACGAGCGCTCGCGACCGCGGGTGATCGCACTCCTCTATGTGATGCTGCTCGTCGGCATGGCGATCTCTGCGCTGATCCTCGGTCAGCTGCTCGTCGACGTGACGCCGAAGTCGCTGGTCCAGATCATCCAAGGTTGCGCAATCGTCGCCGTCATTCTGAACCATATCGCGCTCTGGAAGCAGGAGCCGCGCAATATGGAGCTGACGCGCCCGGATCGCAATCGGCCGACGTTCGTTGAGGCGTGGGTCGCCTATCGCCAGGAGCATCGACCGGTTCGGCTCTTGGTGGCAGTCGGTCTTGGAGCTGCGGCGTTCGGAATGCAGGACGTTTTGCTTGAGCCTTACGGCGGCGAAGTGTTGAATTTGTCGGTGAGCCAGACGACAGCGCTCACAGCGTTCATGGCAGACGGCAGTCTTTTTGGATTTGCATTTGCAGCGCGCCTGCTGAGCCGCGGGCACCAGGCTTGCCGATTGGCAGCCTTCGGCGCGGTCATCGGGATCGGGGCCTTTATCGCCGTTCTGATGTCGGGTCCGTTGCAATCCATCTTGCTGTTCCAAAGCGCGATTGCGGTCATGGGTTTCGGCAGCGGCCTGTTCGCGGTCGGAACGCTGATGGCTGCGATGAGCCACGCGACGGACCACACGACCGGATTGGCGCTCGGGGCATGGGGTGCTGTGCAAGCGACATCCATCGGGATCGCCATGGCGTTCGGTGGCCTGACCCGCGACGCTGTGAAATCACTCGCCGAGGCCGGCCAGTTTGGCGCTGGGTTTGACGGTAGCTCGCTTGGGTATGTCGTTGTCTACAACGTCGAAATCTTCCTCCTCTTTGCAACGCTCGTTGCGATCGGCCCGTTGGCGGCACACCAGCGCCAAGGCGAGCGCCGACCCATCGCGCGATTTGGAATTACTGAAAGCCCGGGCTGACGCCCACCTCGATCCTGATAGCGATCTCACAGATCTTAAGGAGCACTGCCATGCAGTTTGGAGACATCACCGGTTACATGGACTGGGCGCAGCTCTCGCTGTACGCGTTTTGGTTCTTCTTCGCCGGCCTCATCTACTACATCCAGTACGAAGGACGTCGCGAAGGCTTCCCACTCGTCAATGATCCCGATGGGACGCCGCTCAACCAAGATATTTGGATGCCGACGCCGAAAACGTTCATCACAAACGACGGGCGGACGCGGGTTGCTCCAAATCCGGCTGACGCCGACACACGCGAACTCAATGCTGAGTGGGTGGTCGGCGGTCCCGGTTCGCCAATTGTGCCGACGGGCAACCCGTTGACCGATAGCATCGGCCCGGCTGCTTACACCGAGCGCGCTGACGTGGCCGATCTCACATTCGAAGGTCACGACCGCATCGTGCCCATGCGCATCGTTTCGGACTTCGAGATCCCAGAGCGTGATATCGATCCGCGCGGGACGCCTCTCATCGGCGCTGACGGTAAGCAGGCTGGCACGATCACCGATGTTTGGGTGGATCGCTCGGACTATGTGATCCGCTACCTCGAAGCCGAAGTGGCGACGGGCACGGGCGAAGGGGCATCGACGAAGAACATTCTGGTGCCGTGGAACCTGGTCGACATTAAATCAGACCGTGACTGGTTCATGGAATTCATCCGCGCGAAGAGCGACAAGGTCAACGCCGAGATGCACGTTTATGCGCTGACGTCGGACCTGTTTGCAGGTGTGCCGACCACGAAAAACCCCGAGCGGATCACCTATCTCGAAGAAGAAAAAATCTTTGGCTATTTCGGTGGCGGGTATATGTGGGCCACGAAGGATCGCGCTGAGCCGATGGTTTAGTCGCGCGGTAAGGCTAAGCGACAGAACAAGGCAAATTTTAAGGCTCAGTCGGGGTTCAAACCTTGGCTGAGCCTCTGGCGTTTCTGAATGAAACTCACATTCAGCCAAAGCTTGCTTGCGAAAATTATTGAATTG
>JBCBWG010000008.1:0-29123 GCA_039817205.1 Pseudomonadota bacterium | reverse complement strand
GTGCGTGACCGCAGGCATCAGGTTTGCACCGACAGATCGTGGACCGCTTCGCTGGAGTTCGGACGATCATTTGAAAAGAATGAAGGCCCCGCGGTGAGGTGCGATCCCGGGCAACCAAGGCGGCGAAGACCGCCTTTTGAGAGGAAAGCTATGGGACGGTTGGACACAGAGGCGAGGGTCCGTGCGGTGCTTGCCGAAGTCGATGGGACCGAGGATGCGCGCGAGGCCTATTCGGTTGTTACCCGCGCAATTGATGAAATCCGCGCCGATGGTGCGGATGTGCCGGCTGAGCTGATCAAAGCCCGCGAAATCATGGCAATCGACTGTCGGGCGCAATCGCAGGGGCGATAGGTGTCGAGCGGTCCGTATGCGGCTGACCTAGTTCACCTGGTGATACGAGCCTCGGGCCCAGCGATAGATTTTGAAGGGCGGCAATGTCGAATCGCCCTTCTCATCAAATCGAAAAGTACCGGCGACCGTTCGGAAGCTGCGCGTCGTGAGCGCCTTGACGACCGTCTTCGCCGCAGTGGAACCGGTCGTCTGAGCTGCGTTTGACGCTTGAGCCCAAGCCTGAACGGCGGCGTAGCTGAAGAGAGCATGGCGCGTTGGTGCAATGCCACGGGCTTTGAGTTTCGCAACGACGTTCGCGGCCATCGGATCCGTGCTCGGGTCTGGCCAGAACGTCATCAGCGTCCCTTCAGCTGCATCGCCCGCCAGTGCCCAGTAATCATCTGTGGCGAGCGCGTCGCCTGAGAAAAGCTGCGCACTGAGTTGCTGGCGTCGCATTTCGCGAGCAATCAAACCGACTTCCGTGTGATAGCCGCCAATAAAAACGACAGCGATTTGTTTGGCCTTTAGCTTGGCAACGAGCCGGGCGTAGTCGAGCCCACCCGCTGCGAAGGCTTCATACATCACCTCATTGAGACCGGCGGTGGTCATTGCCTGTTTCGCTTGGTCCGCAAGCCCCCGACCGTACCGCGTCCTATCATGCAGGATTGCAACCTTTCGGTCGGCGAATGTTCTGGCGATATAAGCGCCGGCGACCGCGCCTTGCCGGTCGTCGCGTCCGCTGATGCGGAAGATACTCGGGCCAGCACGTTGATCGGTGAACTGGGGTGCTGTTGCCCCAGGTGAGATCTGGATGATGCCTGTTCTGGCATAGACTGCGGCGGCGGAAAGGGAGGCTGCCGAGCAGAAGTGGCCGACCACGAGCGCCGCGCCCGCCGATGCCAGTTTCTCCGCAACAGCAGTTGCGCGTTTCGCATCGCAGGCATCGTCTTCGACGACGAGGTTGATGCGCCGGCCGTTGATCCCACCCGCTGCATTAATATCCGCTATCGCCTGCCGGGTGCCTGCTTTCATCTGAATGCCGAAAGCTTTGTAGGGTCCGCTCATGGGCCCGGCCGTCGCAACCACCAAGTCAGCGGCCAGCACCGGCATTACCGACCCGACTGCGAACGCTGCTGTGGCGATCAAAGTCTTCACGCGCGGGTTCCTTCTAAAGTCAACGGCATCGCAATTCCGCGCAGAATCCCCTCTGGTTTTTCGGCGCGACGGTAAACGAGTACCGAGCGCCGAAACCGGTCCAGTAGCTATCCGAGCAACCCAATCGCGTAGCCTATGCGATCACCGTTGGTTGGCCATCGTAGGTCTGGTGTGGTGGCTCGGCAAATCTCTTGAGGCCTTCCAAGTCCTTCCGATTTACAAGACCTTGGCGATGGAGTTGACCCGGACCGTTGGCGGTTACGCGAAAACACAACAGACCATGGTTGTCCGCCACCTCGTCGACGTCACCCGCGACTGGATGCAGCCGTTGCCGCGGCCGCTGAACTGTGCGTGGGGCGGGCCCACACGCGATGTCACACTGGCCCCGGTCGACATTGAGCAAAGGCCCGCCAGTCTCTCTTAAGTTCAAGCCGGTGCGGGGCGGCGTTGGCGGGCGACTTTGTTAGGTGCCTTGCGCGGGGCGTTGCCTGAGCCGTTCCGGTTGGTCTCGCTACGCGGCGCGCGTGGTCTGCCACCGTCGCTCCGGTTTTGCGCTTTGGTCTCGCTGCTGTTCCGGCCTGAATTCTGAGACTGGCTCTGTTTGGGGTTTCGATTTTGCGAGCGCGTGTCAGAGCGCGGCGTGCTGCCGGGTGCTCGTGTGCGGCGGTTCCGGTCCTCCGGCGTCGTTCGGGCTGCGCCGTCATCGCGCGGCCGAGCTGAAGCGCCTTTGCGATGCGGCTTGGCCATGCGTTGGTCCGGCGTCTTTGGCGCAAAGCCTCCGTCGCGTCCGCCGCGGTTCTGTCGCTCAGACTGGCCGTGGCGCTCGGACTGGCCCTGTCGCTCGGACTGGCCCTGTCGCTCAGACTGGCCGTGGCGCTCGGGCCGGCCCTGGCGCTCGGGCTGGCCGCGCCGCTCAGGTCGCTGTCCGTCCCGTTGTGGCGATCGATCCGTTTGCTCGCTCCGATGTTCCGAGCGTCGGTCGTTTCCGCGACGGTCGCTTCCCTGCGCGCTTCTTGGGCGTTGGTCGTCCGACCGTCGGCCTGACCTCTGGTCTCCGCGTTGATCTAACCTCTGGTCTCCGCGTTGATCTGACCTCTGGTCTGGGCGTTGACCTGACCGGCGTGGCTCCCCGTGACGTCGATCTTGGCCGTTTCTGCGCGGCTCACCGGTCGCCGCTCGGTTGCGGTTCTCGGTCGAGGGGCGCGCGCGATGGCCCGAGGGTCGGCGTGGGCGTTCGCCCTGCGCCTCGGTGCTCGGCACTTCTGCGTCCTGGGCCGGGTCCCATTTCCGAACATGCGATGGGCGATCGGCGCGGACCGTTGGTTTGCCGCGTCCGGTCTCGCCATTGCCTTTTCTGTTCTCCGACCGAGGTTTCGATGTCCGCCCCTTCGGTTGCGCATCGGCGCCGTTTTGCGGCGTTCGCGCGCGGTCTTTGGCCCCGTCGCGACGGGGCGCCGCAGATTTCTTTGCCGCCTTCTGCGACCGCGGTGGCGGACCACGCTTGACCGTTTCGGGCTCTTCGGTAGGCGTCCATCCGGGCCGACGATTTTCGTGCGGAATGGTCTGACGTGTGACACGCTCGATGGCGCGAAGCTGATCCATTTCCTCTTCGGTGCAAAACGAGATCGCTTCGCCCGATGCACCGGCGCGTGCGGTCCGGCCAATCCGGTGAACATAGGCCTCGGGCGTATCCGGCAAATCGCTGTTGATGACATGGGTCACGCCGTCAACGTCGATCCCGCGCGCTGCAATATCGGTCGCAACCAGGATCTTGATCTTCGACGTCTTGAAGCCGTGCAGGGCGCGCTCGCGCTGCGGCTGGCTCTTGTTCCCGTGGATCGCCTCGACGGCGAAATCCAGCGCCGAGAGCTGTCGCGCAACCCGGTCTGCACCGCGTTTTGTACGCGTGAAGACGAGTGCACGTTTGACCGTTTCTGCTGACAGGACTTCGGCCAGCGTGTTGATGCGTTCGCGCGGCTCAATGTGGATGACGCGCTGGGCAATCCGCTCCACCGTCGTTGATTGTGGGGCGACTTTCACCGACACCGGATCATTGAGGAAGGTGTCCGCAAGCTTGGCGATATCGGGCGGCATCGTTGCTGAGAAGAAGAGCGTTTGCCGACGAAGCGGAATGCGCGCTGCGATCGCGCGGATCGGTGGCAGAAAGCCGAGGTCCAGCATTTGGTCGGCTTCGTCGAGGACGAGAATTTCGGTGGCCGACAAGTCACAATGGCCATCGCTCACGAGATCGAGCAGGCGACCGGGCGTTGCGATCATCACATCAACACCGCGCGCGACCGAGCGGATCTGCGGCTTGTGATTGACACCGCCGAAGAGCGTTGCCGTCGTCAGATCGATGTTGCGGCCGTATGAGCGAACGGCGTCCGCGATTTGTGCTGCCAATTCGCGTGTTGGCGACAGAATGAGTGCGCGACAGCCCTTGCGATAGGGCCGCTTTGGATCTGTCAGAAGGCGATGCAAGATGGGCAGCGCGAATGCCGCTGTTTTGCCCGTACCCGTTTGCGCAATCCCGAGTAGATCGGCCCCGTTCATAACGGGTGGGATGGCCTGGACCTGGATAGGTGTCGGTGTCTCGTAATTCGCCGCGTCCAGAGCCTTCTGGATTGGTTCGGCGAGCGCGAGATCATGAAATGTCGTCATCGGGTCTTTCCAATGCGCGTCGAGCGGCGTCGATCTCCGCTCATCTTTGCGTGAGCGGGCGATCGCAACCGCATCGGTCGCGTCAAATTCGGAAGCCCTTGCGTGTCCCAAGGCGTCCGAGTGTTCTGGATGAAGGTGCTCAAGAGGGGAGATGGCAGCCTTGCTGTCTCTGTCGGACAACGAGCCATCCCATCACGCGGCGAGAGCGCCGGCTGCTGCTGCGTGCAGCTCGGGCTGCGTGCCACGTGTCGCAGCACGGGTCAAACGAATTGTTGCGCCTGCGAAGGCCGTACGGGCGTTTCGCCGAGGGGCACTGTCTGGGAATTCATTGGCAAAACGAACTTTCAAAGTGCCAGTTGCCGGTCGCAGCGGGGACGCGCGCTTGCGTCTGCGACTTTCTCCAACGAACTTTTAGGCCCAGAGGTCCTATAACGGCCGGGTCACGATCAGCGGGATGAAGATCCACAGTGGCAACGGTTTCAGGTCTCGACGGAAGGTCTCGTGCTCCTCCGGAAAAACCGAGTGATGAAGCCAAAGTCGTTTTCGCCACGTGCGGTGGGACTTAACCCTGATAACTCTACATCATTTAGCGAGTGATATATGAATGCAGGCGCTTTGAAGGGCGCTGGATCTAAACAACGCCCGCTGTTCTCAGATCATTCTGCCAAGATGTCATCGGCTGGAACGTACGCATAGCCGAGTGCTTCGGCGACGGGGGCGCAGGTCACTTTGCCGTAGGCGACGTTAAGGCCTTCTTTGAGGTGCGCGTCGTCTTTCAGAGCTTGGCGCCAACCTTTGTCGGCAAGCGCGAGCGTGAAGGGCAGCGTCACGTTGTTGAGCGCGTAGGTCGACGTCTTCGGGACACCGCCCGGCATGTTGGCGACGCAGTAGTGGACCACGTCATCGACCACGTAGGTTGGGTCGTCATGGGTCGTTGCCCGCGAGGTTTCGCAGCATCCGCCCTGATCGATCGCAACGTCGACGATCACCGCGCCGGGCTTCATTGCCTTGACGTGTTCGCGGGTGACGAGCTTGGGCGCGGATGCGCCCGGGATCAACACACCGCCGATCACGAGGTCGGCCTCTGCAATGTGGCGGTCGATTGCGTCGCGGGTCGAAAAGATGGTGTTGAGCGGTCGGTCGAATTGTGTCCAGAGGCGGCGCAGTTGGTCGACGCTGCGATCAACGACCCAGACATCGGCGCCCATGCCGAGCGCGATGTGGATGGCGTGCGTGCCGACGGTGCCGCCGCCGATGACGAGCACCTTCGCCGGTTCGACGCCCGGGACGCCGCCGAGCAGCACGCCGAGGCCACCGTGGGCTTTCTCAAGGAAATAGGCACCGGCCTGGATCGACATGCGGCCTGCCACTTCTGACATCGGCGCCAGCAGCGGCAGTCCACCCATAGGCGACGTCACCGTTTCGTAGGCGATGCAGATAGCCCCCGACTTCACGAGGTCGGCGGTTTGCTCGGGGTCGGGCGCCAAGTGGAGGTAGGTAAAAAGGATCTGACCCTCGCGCAGCATGGCGCGTTCGGCGGCCTGGGGCTCTTTCACTTTCACGATCATGTCTGCGTCAGCGAACACGTCGGCGGCGGTGGTGGCGATCTTGGCGCCGGCGGCTTCATAGTCGGCATCGAACCGACCGATGGCCTCGCCCGCGCCCGTCTCAACGATCACGTCGTGGCCATGGCTGACGGCTTCGCGCACGCTCGTGGGCGTCATGCCGACGCGAAATTCTTTCACTTTCACTTCTTTCGGCACGCCGATGCGCATGATGACCTCCATTGAATGGCGTTGACTGTTCAGGTCAGATCGTACGCGAGATCGGCGGTCATGCGGTTCGAAAATTCGTCAATTCCGATTGTAAATTGATATGGGCTTCGACAAAATCGATTAATGTCGGAATTTGATGTCACAAAGCTGGATGCGGCCGACCGGCGGATCCTGCGCGCACTTCAAGTTGATGCACGGCGTTCGATCGCAGACCTCGCTGAGATCGCGGGCCTTTCACCGTCGGCGTGTCATCGTCGGATCAAGCTTTTGGAAGAGCGCGGGCTTGTGTCGGCGTACGTTGCGCGGCTCGATCGCGCGCGGCTCGGCTTTGCGCTCGTCTTCTTTGTTGAGGCGTCGCTGGTCAGTCAGGGTGCGAAAAACCAGACCGCGTTCGAGGCTGCGGTCGCGAAGGTCGATGAAATTCTCGAGTGCCATTTGATGGCCGGCGAGACCGATTACTTCATGCGGGTTGTCGCAACGGATCTTGCCGACTTCGAGCGCATCCATCGCGATAAGCTTGCCAAGCTGCCCCATCTGGGCCGCCTCAAATCAAACCTGACGATCCGCGAAGTCCGCCCCCTCCGTGGCCTGCCGGTGCGATAGTGTGCGGTGCTGGCCGGACAGATGCTGCGGGCGACTTTAGAGACCCTTCGATCATGCGCGACCCGGTTGTTTTGTTGATGGATTGCGATTGCCGCCTGCGTTGTTGCCGCCGGGTGCGCGGGTTGCGAGGCCGTAGTGGCGGGCCAGTTGTTGAAGGGCGATCTGGACAACAACTTTCGCAGACCGCTGTGGCCAGGCTTGAGATTTTTCGATGTTGGCGAGTGGAATGCCATGGCAGCACACATCGACCAGGACGCTTGCGAGTTCCGGCCCGACGGCGCCGATGGCGTCGGCGAGGCGGACCTTGGCTGCAATGCCGCGATCAAGGCGGTCAGCGAATGCGGCTTCCCGTCCGGAGTTCGGTGTGCCGCCCGTTTCGGCCGCGTGCCAGTTGACGGTTGTGGGTGCGATGGCATTGGCGCGGTCGAAGTCTGAGCGGAACCGTTGAGCTGCCTCAAGCTCGGCATCCGAGATGAAGGGTTGACCGTTGTTGTCTTTCCGGTTGCGCAACCAGACAAGCGGGCTGTCGATGCCGAAGTGCGTTGCGATCCGGCGTGCCTGCGTGCCACCGGCGCTGCTGGAAAGCGCCTTTGATGCTGACGGCGCGGCTTGTGTGTGGACCCGGCGCGGGCCGTCGATGGCGTGCTGATCGGCTTTGGCGGAGACCTCATCGAGCAATTCGCGCGCACTTTGTGTCAGCGTGAAACGTCGAACACGGCTTGGCTGCTGGCCGTCAGCGTCTTCGATCTCTGCGATCCAGCCGCGCCTCTCGGCCATCAACACGAGGCTTTCACGAACCGCGATCGGTGCGGGGGCTTCAGCCTCGCCCGTCGGCCTCGGCGCTGTATCGACGATGTCATAGGCCTGTTGGCCGTCTTCGATTTCGCGGGCGATCAACTGGCGCCCCGTCCGTGCCAATCGAATGAGAAACCCGCGCTCGGCTTTTGTGAGTTTGGACATCAGAGCCACTCCCCGGCTGTATGGCTATCGGTCGCCGCGAACACATGGACTTGGATAAGTCGCGCGCTCCGCTCGAGCATGTCGACGGCACGGTCGAAGGTCGCGTTCTCACGTTGCTCTTCGATGGTGCGGCAGGCGTGGGCGACCGTGGTTCGGTCGCGTTCGAAGACCAGTCCGACTTCGGTCAGTGTGAGACCACAGACGGTATGGGCGAGGTACATCGCCGTTTGTCTGGCGCGGGCGACTTCGGCTTTCCCGCGTGTTGCAACCCGAAGAAGCAACTCATCAAGTTGGAACGCTCCGGCGACAAGCTGCTCGAGGCAGGACCTGAGCGCCTCGCGTTCGATGGGTGACAGGAGTTCGTCGGTGGTCGCGGCTTTTTGCCGACGACGGTCACCCCGTAATCCGCGGGCTCTGGCCTCAGCCTGTGTGGCCGTTGCGTCGAGCGTCCGCCGTGGATGTAGCCCACGTGGCGCATCCGATGCGTGAGAGGCGTGCCGGACAAACCGATCGCCGTTTGCCATGTTGGTCTGGCGTGTTTCCCGGTTCGGGGGTGAAGTTTGCACGTCAATCAGGCCTCGGTGGGCCCTGCGCAAGTGGATCAATTCCTGGCCGTTCCTCATGTCTGCTCCCGCTGCAATTGTCTTTACGATTCGAACAATCGCTGCATCTGGCGGATCAATGTTCGCCGTTGCAGCGCCAGACGCATCGAAACCCGACGCATACATATCAACGGCCTGAGACTAAGGTTTTGGTGAACGGCGGGGATAAGGCCCGAGTAGCGTAAACGAGTTCTGACCACGACAGAGCGCGCGAATGACGCTCGTTTCTATGCACGAAATTTTACAGAAAACCGTATTAATTCAGATGTTTACTCATCGTCTCGGCTCTTGCCGAGCCCCATGCGTTTGGCCAACTCGGACCGTTCGCGCGCGTAATTTGGCGCCACCATTGGGTAATCAGCCGGCAGGCCCCAGCGTTCCCGATATTGTTCTGGCGTCAGACTATATTGCGTCCTGAGGTGGCGCTTGAGCGATTTGAAGCGTTTCCCGTCCTCGAGACAGACGATGTAGTCTTCCATCACGGACTTGCGGACGGGGACGGCGGGTTTCAGTTCCTTGGGCCTGGCTGATGCCGAAGCGGTGCTGGCTACGAGCAAAGCATTTGAGACGCTGTGGATCAGTTGAGGCAGGTCGGCCGCTGCCACCGTGTTGTGGCTCACGAATGCGCAGACGATGTCGGTCGTCATCTGGAGCCGGTCGTCGGCCGTGGCCGGATCTGTCTCCGGCGCTGTTGGTCTTGCAGCCACGTCAAACACTCGCACTGGTTTCGTCGATCCCTTGGTTTCGTCGATCGCTCGGTTTCGTCGATCCTTGGGGCTCGCGCCGTCTGACTTGCTCTGGTCAAAGCTCGCTTGCCCCGATGCAGGAGCCTGAGGCCAAATCAGCGGTCGCGGGTCGTACCTGCTAATCGCACAGCCTTGCAACGGCAACGATTGACGAAAGCTTGGTAAACGACATTGGCAATTTTGGCGTCTGGCGGACTTCCGAGGGTGCGGGCCAGAGTCCGGGGCAGAGTTCGGGCCTGGGTGTGGGCCAGATTGCGGGTCTGTTTGCGGGTCTCGGTGCATCGGGGCGCCTTCAAATTCGAGCACGCCGGATTGTCTGAAAAGCGTACGCTTTCCGAGGACCGTGTTCGGCTTTGCTTGACAACGATAGGCTGCGTTGGCCATTCACGGGTCGCCGTCAACTTAAGTCGCGTCCCGCGATGATGCGTGCTGATCGATGCACGTCAGGCTCTTTCAGGACATGGTGTCCCGTGCGAACCGTTCTCTTGGCAGCTCTCCTTGCCGCTTTCTGGTTGCTCCTCTCAGGCTTCTTGAAGCCATTGCTCCTGATCTTTGGGGTCTTGTCGGTCGGGCTTGCCGTTTACGCAGCGCAACTGATGCGCACGACCGACGAAGAAGGAATGCCGATCCAACTCATCGGTGGCTTCATCGCCTATCTTCCGTGGCTGCTCGTTGAGATCGTCAAATCCTCCTGGTCGGTTGCTCAAATCGTGCTCGACCCGAAATTGCCGATCAGTCCGACCATGACGGTCGTCAAAGGTTCGCAGCAGGGCGCCGTCGCCCTCAACGTCTATGCCAATTCCATCACGCTCACGCCGGGCACGATCACCGTGGAAATCGACGACAACGAATTGCTGGTCCACGCGCTGCTTAAAGAGAACGCTGACGATCTGGAAGAGGGCGGCATGGACCGTCGCGTCAGCCAGTTTGAAGGGAGCGCTTGATGTTCGTTGTCGCAGTTGCCGGGCTCTTGATCGCGCTCGCGCTCACGGTGGTGCGAGCGATTGCTGGGCCGACCGTCTTTGACCGTGTGCTCGCCGCAAACGTCGTTGGCACGCTCGCGATCTTGCTGCTCGCATCGACCGGCTTTTTGCTCGGCCGTCCGGAGTGGCTCGATGTTGGGCTGACGTACGGCTTCCTCAATCTGATCGCGACGCTCGCCGTGCTCAAATACTTCCGTTACGGCGACTTGGCCTACGACCCGGCGGAGGACAAGGACGATGCTTGACCTGATCGCCCATCTCGCAAGCTGGATCTTGATCGTCGGCGGCGTGTTCTTTCTGGTCACGGGCGCGATCGGCATGGTGCGGATGCCGGACGTGTTCACGCGCATGCACGGTGCGAGCCTTATTGACTCGCTCGGGTCTCTGCTGCTGATCCTGGGCCTCATGATCCAGGCCGGCCCAACGCTGGTCGCGGTTAAGCTCGGCTTTATCTATATCCTAATCTTCTTCACGACGCCGGTCGCAAGCCATGCCGTCGCGCAGGCGGCATTGGTCGCGAAGGTCAAACCGCATCTCCACGAGGACCGGCGTGAGGAAGGAACGGAGACGGTGGACCGACGAAGCTAGCCGTTCGCCGTTTGCATCTGAACTTCGCGATGGTGTGTGGCTGGGTTCGCGACCTGGCGACCCTAAACCGCGGTCGAAAAAACGTTTCGCCGAACGATCAACAAACTGAGACGCACAAGGGACGGAGCCCTGCGTTGGAACTTTACATCAACATGGTCTTGCTGACGCTGCTTGCAGCGGTCACCGTCGCGATTGCACGCCAACGCCATCTGTTCGGCGCCGTCATTCTCGCCGGCATCTATTCGTTCCTGATGGCGAGCGTAATGGTCGTCTTAGACGCCGTCGATGTCGCGATGACGGAAGCATCCGTCGGCGCCGGGGTCTCAACGGTCTTCTTGCTCGCAGCACTTCACCTCACGAAATCAACGGAGATGCGGAAGAAGGCCAACCCGGTGCTGCCGTTCACAATCGCGGCGCTGGTCACGGTTGTCCTTATTTACGGCACCTACTCGCTCCCTGAGTTTGGCATCGCCTCGTCGCCCGTCCAGCAGTTTGTCGGTCCCTATTATCTCCAGAACAGCGTGCCGGAGACGACCATCCCGAACGTGGTCACAGCCGTTCTCGGCTCATACCGCGGCTTTGATACGTTGGGTGAGACCGCGGTTGTCTTTGCGGCAGCCGTCGGTGTCTTGTTGTTGTTGCGGCGGAAGCGGCGCCATTACGAAAGCAGTGGATCGTCATCAGCGTCGACCGACCGAGAGGGCACGTCATGAGGTTTGATGTTGTCTTGCGGGTGACCACGAAACTGGTCCTTCCCTTCATTCTCGTGTTCGGCCTCTACGTTCACTTTCACGCTGACTTCGGTCCCGGCGGCGGCTTCCAGGGCGGTGTTATCGCCGCTGGCATGGTCATCCTGTACGCGATTGTGTTTGGCGTTTACGCAGCCAAGCAGCTTTTCCCGCCAGGGCTCGCCCACGCCATGGGCCCGCTCGGTGTTGTCATCTTTTCAGGGGCCGGTGTGCCAGCCCTGTTCTTCAACCAGAACTATCTCAACTACAGCATTTACGCGGATAAAGCCGACAAGGGGCAGCACTACGGTGTGATCCTGGTCGAGGTTGGCGTGATCGTCGCCGTCTTGGGGGCCATGATTTCTATTTTCTACGCGCTCGTTGAGAGGGGGCGGTCATGACGGTGTTTCAGGAGATCGCGACCCACTACAATTACGCGGTGACTATCTTCCTGATGGCATCGGGCCTCTACATTGTCGTTGCGCGCGGCAACATGATCAAAAAGCTGATCGGGCTCGCACTGTTTCAGACGTCCGTCTATCTGCTCTACCTCTCGGCTGGAAAGATCGTCGGCGGGACCGCACCGATCATCGTTGCTGATGGTGATGCGACCTATTCGAACCCGCTGCCGCATGTGCTCATGCTGACGGCGATTGTCGTCGGCGTGGCGGTCCAGGCGCTGGGTCTGGCGCTTGCCGTTCGCATTTACGAGGCCTACGGGACCATCGAAGAAGAAGAGCTGTTTGGTCCGGACGCCGTCGCTGACAAAACGCAGCCGACCGGGAGCGGGTCGAAAGAATGATCCTCGCCGTTCCCTCTGAGCCGTTCGTCCTCGCGGACCATCTGGCTGTTCTGCCCGTCGCAATCCCTTTGATTGCATGCGGCATCGTCGCGATGCTGCCGTCAGCGCGCCTTGCCTGGTTGGCCTCGTGCATCGTCACCGCTGTCACGGCGGTTCTATCATTCTTACTCCTGCTTCAGGTGCAGGCCGATCCAGACGGCATTATTTCCTATGCGCTCGGCGGATGGCCGCCACCGATCGGCATCGAGTACCGCATCGATATCTTGAATGCGTTCGTGCTTTGCATCGTCGCAGGCGTTGGCGCGGTCATTATGCCGTTCGCTGTGCGCAGCGTGCCAGCCGACATCAGCACGGAAAGCCAACCCTGGTACTATGCGACGTACCTTTTGTGTCTGACGGGTCTTCTCGGGATGACGGTGTCGGGCGATGCGTTCAACATCTTCGTCTTCATGGAGATCTCGTCGCTCGCGACCTACACGATGATCGCGCTTGGCCGTGATAAGCGGGCGTTGCTGGCCGCCTACCAGTACCTCATCATTGGGACGATCGGCGCGACGTTCTATGTCATCGGCGTTGGCATCATCTACATCGTCACCGGGTCGCTTAATCTGGCGGATATCGCAACGCGCCTCGGCGAGGTTTATGCGACCAACCCACGACCGGTGATGGCGGCGTTTGCGTTCCTCATCGTGGGGATCTCGTTGAAGCTCGCGCTCTTCCCGCTCCACGTTTGGTTGCCGAACGCGTATGCCTTCGCACCACCGTTTTCGACGGTGTTTCTCGCAGCGACCGCCACCAAGGTCTCGGTCTACGTTCTGATCCGCATTTATCTGACGCTGTTTGGTGGCACGATCTCGCTGTCACAGTTGCCCGTCGCTGAGGTTTTGATGGCGCTCGCGTTGGCTGCGATGTTCGTTGCCTCGTTGCTCGCCTTTTATGAGAACCGCGTCGAGCGCATGCTGGCGTATTCGTCGGTTGCGCAGATCGGCTACATTATTCTCGGCATTGCGATGTTGAACACGCCCGGTTTGACCGGCGGCATCGTCCATATCTTCAACCACGCCATTTCCAAGGGACTTCTGTTCCTGGCGATCGGTGCGGTTGTGTACCGGCTCGGGCATCCAACACTCACCGAGCTGTCCGGTATTGGCAAGAAGATGCCGCTCACGATGGCCGCGTTTGTTGTCGGCGGGCTCAGCATCATCGGTGTGCCGGGGACGGCTGGGTTCGTGACCAAGTGGCACCTTGCGACCGGTGCCATCGAGAGCGGGTCGTGGCTGTTGGTCTTCCTGATTATGGCAAGCTCGGTGATTGCGGTGCTCTACGTCGGCCGCGTTATCGAAGTCGCCTACTTCCGGCCTGTGTCAAAGACCTGTGAGCGGGCAAGCGATCCCGGCGTCACCATGACGATCCCGATCGCGATCCTCACCGCCGCCGTCATCTATTTCGGCTTCGACACAACCTACTCGAGTGACATCGCCCGCGACGCGGCCGAGATGCTGTTGAAAGGGCTGAAGTCGTGATCGATGCCTCGCCCGAAACGTTCATGATTGCAGCGATTGTCGTGCCGCTCGTGGCGGCGCTCCTCATTCCGCTGTTCCATAAGGCGCCAGCTTTGCGAGAAGGCGTGACGCTCGGGTCGGCCGGCGCGCTCGCCGTCATCGTCGCTCATCTCCTGCCAACGGTGATGGCCGATGGACGCCCCCAAATCACGGGCTTCACGATTGCTGAAGGCGCCACGATCGGGCTGAAGCTTGAGCCGCTCGGTATGCTGTTCGCGATGGTGGCTGGCACCCTCTGGGTCGTAAACTCGATCTACTCGATTGGCTACATGCGCGGGAATAATGAGCCGCGCCAAACGCAGTTCTACGTTTGCTTCGCCGTTGCGATTGCCGCGACGATGGGGCTTGCGATGTCGCAGAACCTTCTGACGCTGTTCCTTTGTTATGAGGTTCTGACGATCTCGACGTACCCGCTGGTCACGCACAAAGCGAACGACGAGGCCAAGTCGGGTGGCCGGACCTACATGCTCTTGCTGCTCGGCACTTCAATGGGTCTGCTGCTGCCAGCGATTTTCATCACCTACAGCGTCGCTGGCACCCTGGACTTCATGCCCGGCGGTATTCTCGACGGTAAGACGACAGAGGCCAATCTCGGCATCCTGCTCGCGCTATTCATCTTCGGGATCGGCAAAGCAGCCGTGATGCCGTTCCATTTCTGGTTGCCGTCGGCGATGGTCGCGCCAACGCCGGTGAGCGCACTTCTGCATGCCGTCGCGGTTGTGAAGGCTGGCGTGTTCACGGTGCTCAAGGTGATCGTCTACATCTTCGGCCTGGAGACGCTCCAAAAAAGCGGCATCAACGAACCGCTCGTCTATTTCGTCTCGTTCTGCCTGCTGGCAGCATCGGTCGTTGCGATCTCGAAGAACAATCTTAAAGCGCGGCTCGCCTACTCGACCGTCAGCCAGCTTGCCTACATCGTTCTGGCAGCCTTGCTTGCGACATCGGCGAGTATTGTTGGCGGCGGGCTTCATATTGTCATGCACGCGGCGGGCAAGATCACGCTCTTCTTCTGCGCCGGTGCGATTTACGTCGCGGCAAAAAAAACGGAAGTCAGCGATCTCGACGGCCTTGGTCGCGTAATGCCCGTGACGATGTTCGCGTTTTTGATCGGCTCGCTCAGTATCATCGGCCTTCCGCCGCTTGGGGGCACGTGGTCGAAGTGGTTCATTGGCATCGGCGCGCTTGATGCGGGCTATTCGTTTGCCGTCGCTGTGTTGATGATCTCGTCGCTCCTGAACGTTGCGTATCTGCTGCCCATCGTCATCCGCGCGTTCTTCAGGCCACTTCCGGGCGTCGCGCCGGATCAGCCGGTCGCAATCAAAGAAGCGCCGATCGCGTGCCTTATCCCGATCTGCCTGACGGCCGGCGCCTGTATCGTGCTGTTCTTTGCAGCTGAGCCGGTGGCCGATTTGGTAAAGCTTGCCGTTCCGACAGGGCCTCAGTCCGGAGGCGTTGCCAATGTCCAGTAAGGCGAGAGCGGCGGCTCAAAAACGCCCAAAGGCGTCCGGCGTGACGGCACCGATCAGTGCAAGCGCCGGTCTCTTTGCGCTGACCGCTGGATGCGCGGCCGTGCTGATCGCGGGCTTCTTCTTCATCAAGCCCGGTACATTTGCATTCGAGGCGCTGCCGGGGTTTCAGGCACTGGTCGGTCTCGTGAGCTTCGCCGCGCTGGCCGCACTATCGGCCCTGCTGCGCCCGATCATTTCACGAACGACGCTCTCGCAGGCGGAGGCCGAAGACGATGCTTGAGCTGAACCCGGGTGTCATCCTGATCGTCGGCGCACTTTTGATGCCGATCCTGCCGCATGTGGCGCGGGGGCTGCTCGGCGTGCTCCTGCCCCTGCTTGCGCTGTACCATTTGATCTCACTGCCGCGCGGTGAGCTTGGCACGATCACGCTGTTCGATCTGCAATTGGTGACGTTGCGGATTGATGACTTGTCGTTCCCATTTGCGATCGTTTTTCTGATCGCAGCCGTTATCGCAGCCGTCTATTCGCTCCATGTGCGAGGCTGGGTCCAGCACATGTCACAGCAAATGTATGCCGGTGCGGCGATCGCAGCTGTGCTCGCCGGCGACCTCGTCACGCTGTTTGTGTTCTGGGAAATCACGGCGATCACGTCGGTGTTTCTCATTTGGGCGATCGGCTCTGAGCGCGCCTACAACGTTGGCATGCGCTATCTTATCGTGCAGGTCGGCTCCGGCGTGCTTCTGTTGGCGGGCGTCATGATGCATGCCCAGGCCAACGGCTCGATCGCATTCGATACGCTTGCCAAGATCACGGTCTCGGGCACCGGCGATGTGCCGCTTTCGGCTTGGCTCATGCTGATCGGCATTGGTGTCAAAGCCGCGTTCCCAATCCTTCATGCCTGGCTGCCCGATGCCTATCCCGAAGCGACACCAACGGGCGCCGTCTGGCTGTCTGCGTTCACGACCAAGCTTGCGATCTACACGTTGGCCCGCGGATACCCCGGGAGTGATCTGCTCATCCCCATTGGCGCGGTGATGGTCATTTTCCCGCTGGTCTTTGCGATGGTCGCAGATGATCTGAGGCGCGTTCTGTCCTACGCGTTGATCAATCAGCTGGGCTTCATGGTGATCGGCGTTGGCATTGGAACCGAGCTTGCGATCGCTGGTGTCGCCGCCAACGCCTTCGGGCACGTCATCTACAAGTCGTTGCTCTTCATGGCGCTCGGCGCGGTATTACTGCAAACCGGAACCGCGAAGGCGAGTGCGCTTGGCGGTCTCCACCGAACGATGCCCATCACGGTCACGTGCGGTGTGCTTGCCATGTTGTCGATATCTGTGCCGTTGTTCTCGGGTTATGTTGCCAAGACGCTGATCATGTCGGCTGCCATGAAGCACGACGTCGCGTGGCTCTACCTGCTCTTGCTGTTTGGCAGCGTCGGCGTCTTCGTCACCGCTGGAATTCGCGTCGCCTACGAGGCTTATTTTCGGACGCCGACGGCTGCGAATGCGACCCGTGATCAGGCCGGCGATCCGCCCTGGAATATGCAGCTTGCAATGGCGCTCGGTGCGGTTGTCTCAATCGCCGTCGGGCTCAATCCATCGGCGCTCTACGCGATCCTGCCAGGCGATATCTCGTACCCGGCCTACAAGCCGGATAAGGTGCTCGCGCAATTGCAGATCCTGCTGTTTGCAGCGCTTGGCTTTGCTCTGATGGTTCGGTTCGGGCTCTATCGGTCACCTGTTCCGAGCCGCGTGACCGATGCCGATTGGTTTTACCGAACGCTTGGCTACAATATCGCAAGCACGTTGCTTTTAATGCTCGCCGGTGCCTGGAAAACGATTAGCGAGGCCGGCAGCAACTTCGTCAATTATGCCGAGCAATCGATCGGCCGAACCCATAACCCGGATGGCATCCTGGGTCGCACCTGGTCGACCGGGTTCATGGCGTTTGTCGCAACGCTGATGCTGGCGGTCTATCTCCTGATCTTCTACGCCCGCGAGTTCTCGCGCTGACGACACGCAGCCGGCATGCGAGCGTCGCTCAGAAGATCTTCGAGAGTGCAACGCCGACAAGTGTCACCGGCAGTGCTGCAATGAGAACGGCGAAGAAGAAGGACCATGGCGAGAACAGGCGGCTGATCCCGGCGAGCAGGGAAATGCCGCCGCCGCCGCCAAGCAGCGCGTTGCCCGGCATGTTGATCATCAGCGCAATCGCGACATAACGATATTTGATGAGCGTTGGGACCCACTGTATGGGTGCGCTCTCGACCAGCAATTGCAGGCGTTCCTGTTGGTCAAGACCCTGCATACGGCGCACCAACTGCTCTGTGCCGGTGAGACCGATGCTCGCCAACACGCGGCAGAGCGCGGCGGTCGGAACCCGGCGTCCAATCGTGAACGAGACCATGAACGCGATCACCGTCGCGACGTAGATTTGAAGTGCGACGGACCCACCAAACGCGGCCAGCATTGCCATGCTGATTTCAATACCGGGCACGAACGGGATGGCGAGTAAGATGGTGTATACGGCAAGGCCGATCCAAACAGCCTTGCTGTTGATGACGTAGCCCGTCGTATCCCCGTCGTAGCCGAGGAAGGCGATGAGTTTTTCGCCGCCCCAAAACCCGGCGATAAGGAGGCCCCCGTAGGCAAGCGCGATCGGGATGATGCGCGACCACCTGGGCGCGTTTCGACGTCCGCTGCCGGAAGGGGTCTGGGCGTCGTCGCGCGTGTCGCTCATGATCTCTCGACTGGATCGGTTTTTCGACGACCTAACATGGGAGTTCGATGAGGTACATGCGAGGGCTGCAGACCTCTTTGAGCTCAGGCGATCAATTGGCGAAGAAGCCTTCGAGATAGCCAATCTGAGTCCTATAGCGGCTTGCGATGCAGGCTTCGTTAAAGCCGCAGCCGTTGCGCAGAAAGAGCCAATCGCGTTGGCGGGCGCGGATGTCGCGACGATCGTTCGGGCTGTCGAAAAGAGCGCGCCGGTACGCCGTATTCAGTGCGCCATCGAGCGAAATCAAATACTGCGACGAGCAGATCGTCTCTTCAGCCGCTTTCAAACCCGACTTAAAGCACCAGGATGGTTGTGCCGCGGCTCTGTCTGACGCTGCAAAGACAAATGTAATCAGTGCCACGGCTGAGAGAAGCGCTGAAAGCAGGGTGGTGCGGACTGTCATGGCGGGTCCTCCAAATTTGAACACCGTCAGACGTCGCAGTTTTGCCCAATGATGGCAAGTGCAACAGAAAACTAGCTTTTTACGCCAGCGACCTTGAGCGCGAAGGCGTATTCCTTCGCGACTTCCTTGAGCGATTCAAACCGGCCCGATGCCCCACCGTGGCCCGCATCCATGTTGGTATGGAGGAGCACGGTGGCGTCGTTGGTTTTCAGTTCGCGAAGGCGCGCCACCCATTTGGCGGGCTCCCAATACGTCACGCGCGGGTCGGTGAGACCGGCCAGTGCAAAGACGTGCGGATAGGCTTTCGCCTCGACCTGATCGTAGGGGGAATACGACTGGATGTAGTGGAAAGCCTCGGCGTCTTCGATTGGGTTTCCCCATTCGGGCCACTCCGGCGGTGTCAGCGGAAGGTCTTTGTCGAGCATGGTGTTCAGCACATCCACGAAGGGCACGTTTGCGATGATGCCGGCGAACAGGTCCGGCGCCATGTTGGTGACAGCGCCCATCAACATCCCGCCGGCCGAGCCACCTTGCGCAATGACCCGGTCAGGCGCGCTGTAGCCCTCGCTGACGAGGTGGCGTCCAGCGTCGATGAAATCGTGAAACGTGTTTTTCTTTTTCTCGCGCTTGCCGTCGAGGTACCAGCCGTAGCCCTTTTCCTTGCCACCACGAATGTGCGCGATCGCATAGACAAAGCCTCGGTCCACGAGCGACAGTCGGCTCGTCGAGAAGCCCGCTGGCATTGCGATACCGTAGCTGCCGTAGCCGTAAAGAAAGAGCGGTGCCGTACCGTCGATCGGCGTCGACTTGTGGTGCACGATGCTGACCGGAACCGTCTCGCCGTCGCGCGCTGGCGCCAGGATGCGCCGGGTGACGTAATTGGACGCATCGTGACCGCTTGGGACTTCCTGGCGCTTGCGCAAGACCCGCTCGCGCGTTGCCATGTCGTAGTCGTAGACTTCTGAGGGCGTCGTCATCGACGAGTACGAGAAACGCAACGACGTCGTGTCGAACTCGTAACCACCAGACATGCCGAGCGAATAGGCTTCTTCGTCAAACGCGATCGCGTGCTCGTCGCCACTGTCCCAGTCTCGAATGACCACGCGCGGCAAACTGTTCTCACGTTCAAGCCGCACGAGGTGGCCCGAAAACGTATCGGTGCCGAGGATCAGACAACCGGGCCGGTGAGGGATCAACTCGCGCCAGGTCTCTTCGCCGGGGTTCGCGAGCGGGGCGACACAAATGCGTTTGTCGACGGCGCCATCGGAATTTGTGACGATAATCAGCTGATCGCCGATCTGGTCGATATCGTATTCGTGGCCTTCGCGGCGGGCGGCAACGAGGCGCGGTTCTTTCGATAGATCGTGTGCGTCCAGCAAGCGGACTTCGCTCGTCTCGTGGCGGTGCGCGTTGATCTCGATGAGATCACCGGACTTCGACTTACCAACGCCAACGAAAAAGCCCGGGTCGGTTTCTTCGTAGATCAGAACATCTTCGGCGACGGCTGCTCCGATCTCATGGCGATAAACCCAGCGGGGGCGATGGTTCTCGTCGACCTTGACGTAGACGAGCGAGCGGCCATCGGCGGACCAGGAGACGGAAGACACGTCGCTGATTTCATCGGCGAGGTCCGCGCCGGTCGCGACATCGCGAATGCGCAGCGTGAACAGCTCCGACCCGTTCTCGTCAACGGCATAGGCAATCTGCGCGTGGTCTGGGCCGTGCGAGAACGCGCCGAGCCGCCAGAACGCTTTGCCTTCCGCTTCCGCGTTCCCATCCATCAGGACAACTTCGCCGGCGCGATCGGCATAATCGGTGTCGCGCGGTTTGCGGCAGAATAGCGGATATTGTTTGCCGGTTTCGTAGCGCGAGTAGTAGAGCCACGGCCCGTCCGGCTGCGGCACGGAGCTGTCGTCTTCTTTGATGCGGCCCTTCATTTCCGCAAACAGCGTCTCTTGCAGGCCAGAGGTGTCTGCGAGCCAGTCGGCTGAATACGCGTTCTCAGCTTCAAGGTGCGATCGCACGTCGTCGGCCAGCTTGGAGGGATCGCGCATGACCTCCATCCAATTATCGACCCTGAGCCATGCATAGTCATCGCGGAGTTCAATTCCGTGCCAGTTGGCGGTTGTGGTCTTCTTCGCAGCCTGTGGCGGTACGGCGGTCATGCGCTGGGCTCCGTTTGTGACATACCCGATGTCGGTCGAGGGTGGGTGGGTTTCGCGTCCGGTCGGCTGGTTCGAGATTTCAATCGGCGTCCGGCTCGAAGGTCATGGCAACGCCGTTCATACAGTAACGCCGCCCGGTCGGTGGCGGGCCATCGGGGAACACGTGGCCGAGATGGGCATCGCATCGCGCGCAGTGAACCTCGGTCCGGACCATAAAAAAAGACCGGTCTTCCGTGGTGCCGACCTGCTCCTCATTGATGGGCTGAATGAAGCTTGGCCAACCCGTCCCTGAATCAAATTTGTCTTCCGACGAGAAGAGTGCCGCCCCACAGCACACACAGTGAAAGATCCCGCGGCGTTTTTCGTGGTCGAGCGGACTTGAGCCCGCGCGTTCCGTTCCGTTCTTGCGGGCCACGCGGAATGCTTCCGGGCTCAATTGGGCTTGCCACTCGGCGTCGGTCTTTTCGATTTTGTCTGACATGACAGCTCTCGATCGGGATGGGAAATGTGTGCTCGTCTCAATATAGGTGAGATTGGCCTGATCGCATCCGGCGTGTGTTGGTTGCGAGCGATGAGCCGGGTCAGGCTTCATCTCTGGTGCGTTCGGCTTCCGCGCGGATCCGCGTGATCATCGATGCCAGGCCGTTCGACCGCTGCGGCGTCAAATGATCTTTGAGGCCGATGTCCTGAAACCGAGCGAGCGTGTCGGTATCGAGAATTTCCTGAGCGGTCTGGCCCGAGTGGATTGCGAGCAGAACTGCGATCAAGCCCTGCACGATATGCGCGTCGCTTTCACCTTGGAAGGTCAGGCGCGGCTCACCCGCCGCGTCATCGCGCTGCGAGATCATCCAAACCTGGCTCGCGCAGCCGCGCACTTTCGTTGCGTCCGTTTTAAGCGCTGGCTCAAGCGGCGGAAGCTCACGACCGAGTTCGATCAAATACCGGTAGCGGTCTTCCCACTCGTCGAGCAGCTCAAAGTTCTCGCGGATTTCATCAAATGCCATTGTCGACCTCGATAGACCGGGTGGCGCTGGCGTGGCGAACGCCCGCGCCGTCGCAGACCTGTCAGGTAGAGGCTTTCGGCACCATGCGCCAGGGGACGGCGACGACGCGTCCGCGGGCGAAATCAGTTGAGTTGCTGAGTGCTGGAGGAGGTCGGATGTCCGGTTGCGCAGGCGACGCTCTGCAGCACTGGCTGGTTGGTGCCACTTATTCCGTGGGCGTCGGTTGCCGCCAGGCTGGCGCACGGTCTTCCGGCATCAGTGTGCCCTTGACCAGCGTGTCGCGGACGGCGGAGCGAAGTGCCGGGATCAACACCTGCTGGACGGGACCTGTCGCGCCATCACTCTCGGTGGCAGAAGGGGTGACACCGAGGCGCGTTGGTTGCGAGCTGCGCTCACCGTCGTCGCCGTTGACGTTGCGAAGGGCCATTTCGAGAACGAGCGATGACTTGATGACGAGGCCGTCCCAGAGTTCGCTCGCCGCACCACAGGTGTGTGGGTTGCGATCACAGAATGGCGGCTCTGGAAGTCGCCCAGGTTCGTGCGGCCGCAGCATGCTGGTTGGCACAATGGCAAGGGCGATCAGCGCAAGAATGAGAAACCGGAACACAGGAACGCTTCTTCTTTCTCAACTGTCTAAAGGTCGATCACCAACTCGACCGAGACTATCCCGATCATTGTTTTCAAATTACGAATGATACTTTTCGAAATGGCTCTAATTGCTGCCGCGGCCCTTCTCAGCGGCGCTTCGTTGCTCACTCGGTTAATCGCATCTTAACAAGACCGTCACACAGTCGAGCGGGACGTGGCGGTCGGTTGGTGGCCGCGCCGTTTCAGCGACACGGACGATCTGTGTGAGGCCCGCTCCTAGGGCTGGATTGTGGGATTGGCCGTCGTCGAGACACCGGGTGAGAGGGGAAGCGCGATGTCTCTGGTGCGCGTGCGGCTTTTGACTGTGGCCATCGCCGTTATGTTCGGCAGCGTCGCATTTAACTTGTTCGCGATGCAGGGGACCAACGTCGGCTTGACGGTGACCGAGCGTGTGTCGACCGCGGCCGGGCGCGCGACAGATCCAACCAACATCGGTGCGACAGTTGAGACCGGGGCCGCTCCGCAGCCGAAGCCGTTGATGGGTCGGCAGGCACGTGGTGTCCGCGGCCTCGTTCAGGCGATCCAGCGCGAACTCGTGCGGCACGGATATCGCCCCGGCGCGACGGATGGTGTTGCGGGCCTTGCAACGCAGGCAGCGGTCCTTGCCTATCAGTACGACCACGGCTTACCGCTCACAGCGACCGCGAGTGATGACCTGCTCGAAGCGCTGATTCTCGGTTTGCCGCGATCACCCGGCGGGCCCGCGCGGACATATAGCGCCGAGGCGCAAATGGTCGTTCGCACCGTCCAAAGCACGCTGGCGGCACTCGGCCATTCCGTCGGCGGGATTGACGGGAAGCTCGGTCCGATGACCCGGGCCGCCATTCGGAAGTTCGAAGGCAACTCAGGCTTACCGATCACCGGTCGGATCTCTGGTCGTCTCATTCAGGCGTTCGGCACTCAGCAGATCACGGCGAACCGTCGCCGTCAGCGTGGATAACGCCCGCTCAGCTGCATTGCCGCGGATGGCGTTTTTGCGATCGCATCTCGTCAAGCGGTTGAGGTACGGCTAAATCTCCTCAAGCGCATCGCCGTTTGATCATGGCTGGTGCACGGGCGGGAGGCTCAATTGCGCATTCGATCCGACATCTGGGTTCAGGGTTTCTTGCGCATTTGCCAGACGGCCGATGCGATGGCGGTTGTTGCGCGTCGCGGCGATCCAACGGCCGGCGCCGTCTATGTCAAAATCTGCCTGCCTGAGCGCACGGCACGTCTCTATGGTCCAAAGCCGATGAGCTTCGAGGCGCCATCGCTGGATCGCGAACTCGTCGCCGTGCACGAGACACCGCAGCTTGAATTTGAGATCGATGACCACATGGCGATGGAGGCCAAAGTCGATCGTGATCTCTGGCTTGTGGAAGTTGAGCACTGCCGCGATCCGGAAGTGCTGCATAGATGGCTCACTGAGCGATCAGCCCCCGATGCCTGATCGCCCCACTCTTGACGCATTTCAGCAAAGCAGCCCATAGCGGAGTCATAGCGCGGAGAGCTTTGCTGACAGCATCGGAGAGCTGTTAGACGTTGCGCCTCCTCAGTGAAATTGGCTTTCAATCGCGGGTCTCGGGTTTCGCGCGCGCAATCTCAAACGGACGGGCAATCCCGATGTCGACGATACTGAAATTTCAGATCAGCTCAGACCGTCAAGGCCGTGCGCAAAGACGGTCTTACGATCTAACGCGCCAGCAGGCCGCCGTCGGTGTCGCGGATGCGTCCGAGCCGAACGGGCAAACAAAAGGGCAGTCGGCGCAGATCATTCTGTTTCCCGGTGTTCGATATTGCCGACGGACTGTCGATGGTCGCTCCCCGATCAAACGGGACTGGCTCATGCGCGACATCGATATCGATATCTAATCTGCGCAACCAATTTTCGGCCCCGTCTCTTCTCACCCGTTTCTTGTCACCCGGCTCTCGTCGCTCGTCTCTATCGGCTCGCGAGATTACGACCAACCGGACGACAGTTCGACTTTTGCAATTGTCGGATCACATCTGGCGCGTAGGCCTTGGCGGCGACCGGTGCACGAACGACAGCCACCCCCTTTCTTTGCGGTGCCTCCACTTTGGCGATGCGTAAGTCATCTGCCGTGGGCGCCAACTCAAGTGCATTCAAGGCATCCCCGGGCGGAACGAGATCGATCGTGATCGTCAGGTCCGCTTCAGCGCTGCCCGGAGCAAAATAAAAGCTGCTCCCATCCATCGTGTGGATCGAGAGCATCCATCCGTCATCGGGAATGGCAGCCGTCAGCCGAACAGCCGTTGTCTCAAGATCAAACGGGCAGACGGCGTAAAGCGAACCCGGCATGAGAAAGGGCACCGGTTGGCTCTTCGGCGTGACCGGGTCCAGCAGTGCCATGCGGTTCGCCGTCAGCGTTCGAGCCAGTTTCTCAACCGAGGGTGCAGGCCCGACGGACGCGAGGGTGAGGACCGTGAAGATGTGTGCGAGGCCTGCCAGGAACAGGAAAAACAGCCATGCCAGGGGACGCGTCGGGGTTGTCAGGCTCGAAAGCATCAGCACGAGACCCGTCGGATGGGCGGCATCTGAAAACCTTCAGCCGCGTTGATGTCGTCGTCGTCCGGTTCCACCGCCTCGAACAAGACAACCATGCGGCCCGCCGCGCCCGTTGGCAGCCAGTTGCCGGGCCGGGCGTCGCGTGACAGCACGATGGAAAACGCACCGCGTCCATCGCGCGCGACATCGCCATGGTTGAAGGCAAACCGCTCGCTCGCATTTTCGACGAGGCGCCCGCGCGCATCGAACACGCCCATGGACCACCAAGCCGCGTTGAGCGGCGCGCTTGTGATTTCGTAGACGCATGACGAGTGGAGACGGCGCCCCTCGCTGTCGGTACGCGCTTCGAAGCGATAGATGCGATCGCCAGCAACGGTCAAAGCATCGAGGGTCGAAAAGCGGGCCCGCGTGTACGGGTCATCTTGAAGCGTTCCGGCGAAGGTCCAGGTGGTCCAAGGACCGTCACGATCGGTGTTGAACGGCAGGCCGATGTGGATCGCATACCAACCCGAAGTGGCGCCTGCGGCGATCGCAATTGCAATGAACGCGAGCGATCCTGCGATCCGAGCAAGCCGCCGCATGAGTGCACGCATGAAGGTGCGCAGGTTGCTCGGCAGCGCCGGGAGCTTGGGAGCGTGTTTGATCAGATCTTGGGACACGAGCGCGCTTGGCCTCACCGGGTCTGGACGGGGCGACTTGAGCCGGTTGCGGAGGCCCGACGGTCCGGCCGTCTAGAAGCTGTAGCCGATGGGGCGACGGTCGGCTTTTCTGTGCGCGCCCGCTCGAGATTATCAGCGATTGCGCGGACCACGGTCGCCGTTTTGTCAGAGATGCTCGAGGCGCGGTCGACGGCTGCCTGGCGGGCGTCGGCGAGGGCTGGATCACGGGCTGCGACCGCGGCCAGACGCTGCTTCTCAGCCACTTGACGCGGGTGCGTTGAGAGGCCTGGGATCGTTGGAATATTCATGGACTTGTGGGCCACCTCCATGAACGCTTTCCACGTTTGCGCCGGGTAGCTGCCACCGGTCACGCCACCGCCGCGCCGCCGCATTGGTCGGTAGTTGTCATTGCCGAACCAGACACCGACCACGTATTGCCCGGTGAAGCCCATGAACCACGCATCGCGATAGCTCGACGACGTGCCCGTTTTGCCGACAGCGTGGGTGAAATCGATCGCCGCTCGTCTGCCGGTGCCAGCCGTCACCACCGAATACATCAGCTGGTTCGTGCGCTCGACGACGCGCCGGGGGATGATTTGTTTCGGGGCCTTGCGATCGCGGCTCCGGACGAACACCCGTTGTCCGCGCGAGTTGGTGATTTCCAGAACCGAAAACGGACGTGCCTCGCGGCCGCCGTTTGCAAAGACGGCATAGCCGCCCGTGTGTTCGAGTGGTGTGATGCCGGTGTCACCGAGCGCGATGGAGCACGACGGGCGGACACCGCGCAGGCCTAGCTTCTCGACGTACGACACCATTTCCTTGCGCCCGACGTTGAGCGAGAGCCGCACAGCCGTTGTGTTGAGCGAACGACGGAACGCGTCGGTGAGGGAGATGCGTCGGCCCGAGCCGGTTGAACCGTTGTAGTTTTTCGGGCTCCACCGGCCGCAACGGACAGGGCTGTCTCGGAGTACGGCGCGCGGCGAAAGGCCGTTCTCCAGAGCGGCTGCGTAGACGTAAGTCTTGAACGAGGACCCCGGTTGCCTGCGGGCGCGCGTTGCACGGTTGAATTGGCTCTCGCCGTAATCGACCCCGCCGACGATGGCCCGAACAGCCCCGCTCGGCTCAAGCGCCACGAGCGCGCCTGTCCGAAAATTGTTCGAGCGGCCAAAGCGACGAACGGTCGACGTGAGGACTTGCTCAGCCGATTGCTGCAGATCGAGATCGACGGTGGTGCGGACGGTCAGGATGTAGTCGCCCCGCCCACGCATGATCTGCTGAACCTCTTCGAACGCCAAATCGAGGAACCAATCCGGCGCGTCGGATTTGACTTGCTCGATCGGTGTCGCGGGCTTCAGTCGCGCCGCATAGACCTCGCCGGAGGTATAAAACCCCGCCTCGACCAGGTTGGACAGCACTTCGTTGGCGCGGGCGCGAGCGGCTGGCAAATTGACGTGCGGCGCGTACTTCGTCGGTGCTTTATAGAGGCCTGCCATCATGGCAGCCTCGGCGAGCGTCACCTCGCGGATCGACTTCCCAAAGTAGAATTGCGCAGCCGCTTCGACGCCGAACGCTCCGCCGCCCATATAGGCGCGGTCGAGATAGAGCTTCAGAATTTCCTGTTTCGACAATCGCGCTTCGAGCCAGATCGCGAGAAACGCCTCCTTGATCTTGCGCGTGATCGATCGCTCGGACGAGAGGAACAGATTTTTGGCAAGCTGCTGCGTCAGCGTCGAGCCGCCCTGGACGACGTCGTTCGCGCGGACGTTCTCGATCAGCGCGCGCAAGGTGCCGAAGAGGTCAACGCCGTAGTGTTCGAAGAAGCGCCGGTCTTCGGTTGCAAGTGTCGCGCGGATGACGTGGTCGGGGATCTCATCAAGCGGAACGGCGTCGTCAATTTTGATGCCGCGGAAGCCGATCTCGGTGTTGGAGCGGTCGACAAACGTGACACTGTACTGGCCGGTGGTCATCCACTTGGCTTCGTCGGCTTCTTCGAACGCGGGGATCGCCAACGCGTAAAGAACGATGAAGCCGCCGCAAAGCAGACTGACCGCTTCCGAGGCGAGCTCATTGAGCAATCTCCGACTTCCGGTCAGGCGGAGGCGCGCAAACCAGCTCGAGGCCGCGTTGAAGCTGTTTCGGACCGCTTCGATCGCGGCGAACATTTTCTGGTCAACCCAAGCGAGACCGTCCAGCCAATCGATGATCCGGCTGCGTCCACCTTGTCTGAAAAACCAGTCGCTCAACGGTTGCGCCCTGTCTTTCTACCCGCCGTCGTCTCGGTCGTTTCTTTGGAGCCGGCCCGGTGATGCGCACTCGACGCTATGCCGCTCTGAAGCCGCTGCATCGAACTAAGCCGATCCGAATTAGGCCGTAGCATGAAATGCGGGGGCGGTCCCACAGGTCGGTGGTCGCAATAGTTGCAATTTTCCCACGGCGTGTGATGTTGCTAAGTGGCCGTCTTGTGCTGTTCTGGCGTCGCGCCGGTGCCCAGCACCGGGTGCGCCTTTCTCAGGTGTCGGCCCGACCCGAGACCGCACCCCAGACGGACTGTGACACCCGTGCAATCGACCTCTTCTTCGGCAAATTCTCGGGCGGTGGAAAACCGAGCGGCAGGCTTCTGGGAGCAGAAGACGCTCGGCGAGATGACGGCGGCTGAGTGGGAATCGCTCTGCGACGGATGCGGGCGCTGTTGTCTTCTTAAAGTCGAGGATGAAGACACCGGCGATATTTATCTGACAGGGCTCGCGTGCGCGCTGCTGGATTTAAACTCCTGCCGGTGCCGAGACTATCCGAACCGGCAAACCAAGGTGCCCGACTGTATTTCGCTGACGCCCGATGCCGTTGCCGAACTTGGCTGGCTGCCGCCGACGTGCGCTTACCGCCGCGTCGCCGAGGGGCGTGGTCTGGCCTGGTGGCATCCGCTGGTCTCCGGCGATCCCGAGACCGTGCATACCGCTGGCATCTCTGTGCGAGGCCGCGCGCTTTCCGAGACGGCATATCGCGTCGCCCGAATTGAAGATTTCATTGTCTCGGACTGGCCAGAGATGACGGACGAGATGACGGAAGAGACGACCGGAGAGGCAGAACAGAGAGAATGATCTCAACCGCGCGGTTGCAATTCGTCGGCTGGTGGTCCGGGCTCAGCGGATCTGCGCGCGGCATTGCTGTGATGGTGATCTCGACGATCGCGTTCACGGCGATGCATGTCGCCATCTCTGCGGTCTCGGCAGACCTGCATCCGTTCCAGATCGCGTTCTTCCGCAACCTGTTTGGCTTGATGATTTTCATTCCCGTGTTCTGGCGATCGGGTCTCGCCGTCCTGCACACCGACCGGTTATCGCTGCACGTCGTCCGATCGATCCTCAACGTCGTGGCGATGCTCGCCTTCTTCTCAGCGCTCGCGATGTCGCCCATCGCGCGTGTGACCGCGCTCGGGTTCACTGCACCGCTGTTCATGGCCGTGATGAGTATCGTTGTCCTCGGCGAGCGGCTCGTCCCGGTGCGCGCGGCAGCCCTCGCACTTGGGTTCGCTGGTACGCTCATCATCATCCGGCCGGGTTTTATCCCGCTCGATGTTGGTGCGTTGCTCACCGTCGCATCGGCATTCGTCTGGGCGGTTTGCATGCTCATCATCAAACGGTTGTCCGAGACCGACAGCAGCCTCACCATTACGGCCTACATGATCCTTTGGTTGAGCCTGTTCTCGTTTGTCCCAGCCCTGTTCGTCTGGCAGTGGCCGGAGCCGACGGTTTGGCTCTGGCTCTCGTTCATTGGCCTCGCAGGGACCGTCGCTCAGCTTCTGCTGACCGAGTCTTTGAAACAAGCGGATGCAACCGTTGTGATGCCGTTCGACTTTTTGAAGCTTGTTTGGGCCAGTTTGTTCGGCGCTGCGTTCTTCCAGCAAATTCCAGACGTATTCACCTGGGTCGGTGACTGTTTTCTCGCTCGTCAACACGACGAAGCCAGCGGCGAAAATGATAATCGCACCGACCCAGG
>JBCBWG010000089.1:0-12006 GCA_039817205.1 Pseudomonadota bacterium | reverse complement strand
CGACCTTCCATCCGGCGATGTTTCAGCCTTTATGAAGCGGCTGACGCTGTACCGCCTGCGCGCGAAGGTCGACATCAGCGATGTGTCCGATCGGTGGTCTGTTTCGCTCACATCGGATGCATCGCAGGCGACAGGCATCACCGTTTCCGATCCAAGGCATGCGTCTCTGCCTCACCGGAACTATCGGGCCGAGCCGAGGGCACCTGACGCAGATGTGTTTTCAGAAGCCGCTTATTGCGATGCGCGTATCGCGGCCAATGTTGCCGAGATCGGCGCCGACTATGAGAGCGCGACAACCTTTCCGCATGAAGCAAACTGGGACCGAGACGGCAGTGTGGATTTCAAGAAGGGCTGCTTTATCGGACAGGAAGTTGTGAGCCGCGCCCAACATAAGGCGGTTGCACGCAAACGTTTTGTGACTGTTCGTTCCGATGGCGCGCTCGAAACCCGGGCTGATGTCAAAGCCGGAGCGGCCACCATTGGCCAAATCGGCAGCGTGGCAAGTGACGGCCGAGAAGCACTTGCCCTCATCCGGCTGGACCGCGCCGTCGTGGCCCTCGCGGCTGACACACCCGTTACGACGGGCACTGCGACCCTCACGATCCGGCAAGCGGAACTCGACGACTACCGCGCCAAGTCTCAGCTTAACGAAGCGAAGCGGATTGAAGGCTCATGACGAAGACGGCCCCGACCAAGAGCACGCCGAAGTCTCCGGCAAAATCCGAGATGAATGCGCGGGCAAAGACGACGCGACCGGCCGGACAAATCGAGCGGTGTCCTTGGCCCGGGATCAACGACCCCATCTACGCCGAATACCACGACACCGAGTGGGGTGTGCCGCAACTCGACAACCGCGCGTTGTTTGAAAAGATCGTGCTTGAAGGGTTCCAGTCCGGCTTGTCGTGGCTGACGATCCTCAAAAAGCGCGACGCATTCCGTGAGGCGTTCGACGGCTTCGATCCGGAAAAAATCGCGGGCTACAATTCCAACAAGTTGGCGAAACTGATCACGAACAAAGAGATTGTCCGCAGCCAAGCAAAGATCGCCTCGGCCGTCCAAAACGCGAAGGCGTATCTCAGGATCTCCGAGACCGAACCGTTCTCAGAGTTCGTCTGGGCCGTCGTCGATGGCAAGCCGATCATCAATCACTTCAAATCGTTCGACCAAGTCCCGACCGAGACCGAGCAATCACGGGCGCTTGCCAAGAAGCTCAAGGCAGCCGGCTTCCGGTTTGTCGGTCCGACGACGATGTATGCGTTCATGCAGTCGGTTGGCATGGTCAACGATCATCTCGTCGATTGCCCGCGACATGCCGAATGCGCCAAACTGCAGGAAGCGATGATCGCCCAAGCGAAACGCGTGACGAGCGGCGCCACCGGTTCGGCCGCTCCCGCGACTTCGCATCAGACGGTGTGAGCGACGCGATGGCAGCAGCAGCACATCCGCCAACCCAACGCGCGAACACATCAGGCAGCGAGCCCGGCGGCGGCCCCCGCGTTTGGCAGCGCATGTTATCCGGTCGCCGCCTCGACCTTCTTCAGCCTGACCCTAAGGACATTGAGCTGACCGACATCGCACACGGCCTCGCTCGGGTCGCGCGTTGGAACGGTCAGACCCGCGGCGACCACGCGTTTTCGGTCGCACAGCATTCGGTCGTTGTCCGTGATGTTGTGATGGTTCTCGAACCGGGACTTGGGCGAGAAGCCGAGCTTGCAGCCCTCCTCCATGATGCCGCCGAGTACGTCATCGGCGATCTGATCAGCCCGTTTAAGTCGTCGATTGGCGGGGCTTACCGCGACATTGAGAGCGGACTTTTAGCGGCCATCTATCGCCGGTTTGAGATCGACCCGGCGGCCGTCGACGTTGTGACCGGTCAGATCAAACGCGCGGACAGGATCGCCGCCTACCACGAGGCGACAGGGCTCGCGGGGTTCGATCCGCTTGAGGCCGAGACCTATTTCGGGCGACCGCCACCACTACCGGACACGCTGACAACGCGTCTGACAGCATTGCAGGCCGTCTCCGCGAACGCGGCACAGAAAACCTTCTTTGACGCCTGCAACCGCCTGCTCGCGGGCCATGACCCTCGATAGATCGGACGACCCACCTTGGGTGCCTTTTTTCGGCTCTCCATGCGCCGAATCACTGGTCTCGCAGGCCCATATTCAGCGCTTCGAACCACCCAAAGAGACGCCAGCGGCTGATCATATCGAAAAACATCGAACAAGGCTGTTTCCTAATCGTTTATAATCTGTCGACGTCATATATAAGATTTAGAATGACTTTAGGTTGCCTAAGTTGCTGAGTGAGCAAAACAATCCTCTTAGACTTTCCGCTGGAGAAAGACTGTTGTTCCGAATTTGGCCATCATGAACCCTACCTTCCGTCCGCGACGATCGGGGGAGTTGTTGGAGAGAAGTATGGGGAACATGGCGACTGCGCGGCTAGAGCCGGCTGACGACGCGCGTCGAGAAGCGGGCGCGGCAATGCATACAGAGACAAACATTCCAGTTGAGATCGGCCTGAGTGTCGCGATCGTCTCGGTCCAAGATGACGAGCCGGTTGTTTTGACAGTGAAGGCGGCAGGCGAACGGGAGCCGATGGCGGCGGTCGCGCCAACGATGCTGCCGTCAGGACCGTTCTCGCCAACCGAACACCGGACGCTCGATGTGGGTCTCCGGAGCTGGGTGAGTGAACAAACGTCGGTCGATCTCGGCTACGTCGAGCAGCTCTACACGTTTGGCGATCGGGGGCGGCACAGACAGCCGACCGATCTTGACCCACATGTCGTCTCCATCGGCTATCTCGCACTCACGCAGTCACCTGGCCGGAAATCAGCACCGGTTCAGCCGACCGCTGCGCAATGGCGCGCTTGGTACGATTTCTTCCCATGGGAAGACTGGCGGCGCGGCAAGCCTGCAATTTTGACCGAGGTCATCGAACCGCAGCTCAAGTCCTGGGCCTCGGATGATGCCAATTCGGACATGTCCAAGTCACGCCTTTTGGACCGCACCGCACGCACCCGCATGGCGTTTGGGTTCGATGGCGGTTCATGGGACGAAGAACGCGTCCTCGACCGCTATGAGCTCCTGTATGAAGCAGGCATGGTTGATGAAGCGCGTAACGATGGGCGTTTTTCCAGCGAGCCAGAGCGATCCGAGCTTCAGCTTGGCGTTCACATGCAGCACGATCACCGACGCATCCTCGCGACCGCGATCAGTCGTATGCGCGGCAAGATCAAATATCGTCCTGTGGTGTTTGAACTGATGCCGCCGGAGTTCACGTTGTTTGAACTGCAGAAAACGGTCGAGGCGATCCTTGGGCCGCACCTGCACAAACAGAACTTCCGCCGCCTTGTTGAAAGCGCAGGGCTGGTCGAGCCAACGAACGAGGTGCGCGCCAAAACCGGTGGTCGCCCCGCCAAGCTGTATCGGTTTCGACACGAAGTCTTGCTCGAACGGCCAGCGCCCGGCGTCCGCGTCAAACCGGGGCGATCTTGAAGCGGCGTTTGCACGGCGAATGATACAACGGTGATCGGCGGTGATTCACGGTCGCAGGCGTGACACGTTACGCTGACGGGGCACCTGAAACAGAACTGAGCCGGAGGTCTCAGATGTTCCGTTCGGCCGATTTCGATGCCCATGAAGAGGTGGTCTTCGCCACAGATGCGATGACCGGCCTTCGCGCGATCCTTGCGATCCATAATACAAGCCGCGGCCCGGCACTCGGCGGCTGTCGCGCTTGGACCTACGATACGGACGACGCGGCCGTGTCCGACGTGCTCCGCCTTTCGCGCGGCATGACCTACAAGAACGCGCTCGCAGACTTACCGCTCGGTGGCGGCAAATCCGTTTGTCTGCTTCCGACCTCCGGCGAGAGACCGCACGACTTTTCAGCGAAGGCCATGTTCGAGAGCCTCGGGGCTGCCATCGACCGCCTCGGCGGCCGCTACATCACCGCCGAAGACGTTGGGACGAAACCCGCCGACATGCTGGCCATCCGCCGCCACACGAAACACGCGGCCGGGATTCCGCCGGAGCATGGCGGCTATGGCGATCCATCGCCGTTCACGGCGCGCGGCTGCTTCAACGCGGTCAAAGCCGCGGCCCGCGCCGCCCTCAACAAGAGCGACCTTAAAGGCGTGCACGTTGCGCTCCAGGGCCTTGGCAACGTTGGCTACCGCTTGGCCGAACACCTCGCCCAAGCCGGCGCCAGACTCACAGTCTGCGATATCAACGGCGATGCGATCGAACGGGCAGAACGCGAGCTCGGCGCCGCTGTCGTTGGCACAGACGAGATCCATCGCGTCGACGCCGACATCTTCTCACCGAACGCGCTTGGCGCCAGCCTCAACGCCGACACGATCCCTGAATTGCGCGTGGGTGCGATCGCGGGCGGCGCAAACAACCAGCTCGCGACGAACGCAAACGGTGAGCAACTCGCAGCCCGCGGCATCCTTTACGCACCGGACTACGCCGTGAATGCAGGCGGCGTCATCCTCATTTGCGGTGAGTATTACGGCTGGGAGCGCGCGGATATCGACCGCCGCGTCGACGCCATCGAGGCTCGCCTCGTCACCATCTTCGAACGGGCCAAAGCAGACGGTGCACCGACCAGCGAAATTGCCGATGCGATGGCGGAGGCCAAGTTCCAAGTTCGACGCGCGCGGTGAGCGGATTGCAGAGCAATTACCGCCTCATTTGGCGTCGAATTCGGGATCGACGGTCAACTGCAAACCGTTCGCCAGATGGTTCGTGCGCGCTGCCATCGAGACCACGCGCAGCAGGTCGGCGTATTCATCCGCCGTCATGCCCTGAGCGCGTGCGGCAGCTGTGTGGGAATGCGTGCAATAGCTGCAAGCGTTCGCGATCGACACAGCGACGTAGATCATTTCCTTCGTCTTACCATCCAAGGCGGACTTGGTCGCCATGACGCGCTTCACATCACGCCAGACCTCTTCAAGCAGCGGCGGATCGAACGCGAGGGTACGCCAGAGATTGTTGATGAAGTCTGTCTCACGCGTCGCGCGAATGTCATCGAAGACGGCTGCAACACGAGGGTCGGCTTCAGGATCAGACGGTGTCGGGATGGTCGGCATGGTGCCCTCTTGGCTTCGAGCGCGGAGTGCGATTTCGGCTTCGCGGAACCTAGTCCGCTCCACAGCAATCTGGAACGACCAACTACGGTTTTTTCGGCGTCCGCCATGAGCTCAGTCGTCGTCAAGCAACCTGCAAAACAACAATGGTGGTGTTGTCCTGATACGGGTCGCGTGCATTCGTGACGGAGCGAACGAGTGCCGATGCGATGGCCTCAGCGCCATCAACGGCGTACCCGGTGCTGATGCGGGCAATCTCGTCATCTTCGAGCGTTTGTACGCCGTCGCTGGCTGCAACGACGATGTCGCCCGAGACGAGCACCAACGGCTTACGCGACAGGTCGACCAAATCGATTTGATCGCCCGTGACCGCGGATCGCAGCATATGGCGACGCGGATCGTTCCGCGCGTCTTCCTCAGTCATCTGGCCGTCAACGACCATTTGATCGAGCGCGGGGGCGAGGCTGTGGTCTTCGTTTAGCAGCGCCAATTCACCGTTGCGGATGAGATAAAGCGGGCTGTCACCAACGCTCACCCAGTCCAGCAGTGGACCGTCACCTTTCGGATCGTGCCGCACCTCAAGACCGACGAGCGTCGCGCCCATACCGTCCAGGCCGTGCTGCTCAGAAATGGCGATCTGGATCGCGTCGTTGGCTTCTTCCAACGCATCCGCCAAACGGTCAGACGGGGCCCGGCTATTCTGCGTACCGCCAGACTGTGTACCGCCAGACTGCGCACCATCAGACGGCGCACGCGCGGTTTCGCTGTCGCCCGTGAGCGCGCGCTGCAGCGTCGAAAGAAACACGTCGCAGATGAGATTGCTCGCGACATCGCCAGCGGCATGGCCACCCATCCCGTCGGCGAGCACCACGTGAAGGCCGCCCGGATGAGACAGCATAGGGTCGGCGAGCGTCAGATCGACCTTATGTGTGTGCCGGATACCGGTGCCGGACCAGATAGCGGCCGCATCTTCTTGCGTGCTGCGGCCACCCAGGATTTGTTCAAGCCCGACAGAAACCTCACCGCTCAACGATTGAGCTCGCTGAGTTCGCCCCAATCAAAGTCGGGACCGCAAAACGGCACGAACACGAGCTGTGTCCGGCCCATGGTGATCAGATCCATGGCGTTGAGCGGAACGGGTTGCGCGGGCCGGGTCTCGTTATGCGTAATGACGTTGGTCTTCGTCAGATTAGGCACGAGCAGGAAGCTGCGATCTTCATTGTCGTAGCGAATGTAGGCCTGCTCTTCTTTCGAAATGCTCTCATCGCCGAAGTCGATGGCGATACGATTGGTGTCGGCACGGCCGATGGTGTTGTTGCCTTCGTAGACGGCGCGATAGGACCCGAGGCCCGGCCCGCCGACGATCACAAGCCAGCCGACAACGGGGCTGTCGGAGAATTCGGTTCGGGCAACCTTTTGTTTGCCGCGGACGAAGCGTGTGGCAGCCGACGCCTGTCCAGCGGCGTGACCTCGACCGCTCCCCGGCCGGTCGTCGGACTTTGGTGGCGTTGCGCTCTTGCGCACAACGTTGGTCGTCGGCGGCGTTGCCCCATCCTCAAGATGCAGATCCGGCACGTTGGGGGTTCCGCCGCGCGCCTCACGGGCAGCGTCGGCGGCGCGCTTTTCCGTCGCCGCAACGTGCAGCGTCCCCGGAACAGCAGGCGCCATTGCGCGCGTTGATTGACCGGGCTCTAACGCAATATCTGGCTGAGAGATGTGAGTTGGCACAACCGGCGGACGCCCAACTTCTGCCAACTCGGTCGGTGCGCCGCCAATAGCACCCGCATCGTTGGCAACTGGCAGAGCTGCAGCCTCCACCGGCGGCAAAGCGTTCGTGACGTCTTTCATCTCGGCCGTGGCTGGAACATCTGAGATAATGTCCGTTCGCCGAACGTCGTCACGGCTAGCAGCCGCAAGTGCATCGCGTAATGAGCCTAGTATCGACCCGCCACTTTTCCCGCCGCGGCCTTTGCCCCGCTCGATGTCTGCACCGCCCATGCTCGCCCTCCACTCGCCCTATGGTTTTGTTCGCCAATCACCTTAGCCTTTTCGGTTGATTGGCGGTTCATTGGGTCCAATCCGTGGCAGGACGTCTCAAAGCTGAACAAATGTCGTCCAATTTTTATCGTTTCGCCGCCTCTCAAAATTCGCGCGACCGACAATTCGCCGTCCACGTAAATTCCGAGCGCTGTGTTCGGCGCGATACGGACCAGATTGATACGGCCATTGTGATCGCCGACCACAATCGCGTGGAGGTCGGCGACGTCGTCGCCATCAATTACGAAATGACAATCAGCGGCAGCACCAATCCTGAGCGCGCGCAAACCGATCTGTCGACCCGGTTCATTGCCGAGACGGTAGCGCAGCACCCCGGACGTCTCTGAGACGTTGACGCCGGTCTTGTCGTCGCCAGACCCGTCTCGCGACAGCGGCACGATATCTGTTCGCTTCTTGGCTGTCGTGTTTGTGGGCAGATAGGCGCTCACGCCCACGAGAAGTGGAACTGCAACGGCTAGTCCGAGCGCAATAACAAGCTCCGGCTGATCGGTATACGCGCCGAAAACGAGTTGCGTCGTCTCTTTGTGGCACCACGAAAAGAACGCAGTGACAAGACGGATTGGGTCTTCTGCGAAAGTCGCTGGCATCGCCATTAAAATTGCATCGGCGGATGCATAGGCGGAATTGGTCATAGGCGCCCCCACCGCGCCTGCAGATCAGGTTGCTGTCTGATGATCCCAGCTCGTCAATCCTGCGTCGCCCACGCAGCCATCTGGTCACTTAGACACCAACCGATGCAAACGCGGCACGATTGGCCCCGCTGATCGCCACAATTGCCTGAACACTACGGCTGAACGACGGTGCACGTCTAGTCGTGAGGGGGAGTTCGCGTGCAATCTGTAGGACGCGTGAGATCAAATGACGTTGCAGCACTTTGCGGCGCATACGGCCTTTTTACGGGTTCGTTGAGCGGCCAATCGCCGGAGCATTTGGCATGACCTCTCACGTCCATGCCTTGCAAGCCGGACAAGTCCTGGTCGGCGACTATCGCATTGAGCGCGTTCTGGGTGCCGGGGGTTTTGGCATCACTTATCTCGCGAACGAAATCGCACTCGACCGTCTTGTGACGATCAAGGAATATTTCCCATCGGACTTTGCAGCGCGCATCGACGAGACGAACGCCTGTCCGAAATCGCAGGCCTGTTCGGAAGACTACTCGTGGGGTCTGACGCGGTTCATCGATGAGGCGAAAGCACTCGCGCGCTTTGATCATCCCAACATCGTCCGCGTGTTCCGTTATTTCCGAGCGAACGAAACGGCCTACATGGTTCTCTCGTTTGAGGAAGGCCAGCAGCTACGGACATGGCACCGCGATCTTGGCCGTGCTCCGAACCAGGCGGACATCGACAGCATCCTCGGGCCGCTGCTCGACGCGCTCGAGGTCCTGCACGCAGCCGATCTGCTGCACCGCGATATCGCACCCGATAACATCATTGTCCGCAAAGACGGTTCACCCGTTTTGATCGATTTCGGATCGGCACGGGGAGACGTCGCGTGTCAGAGCCGCGCCGTGAGCGCACTCGTGAAACCCGGCTACAGCCCGTACGAGCAATACGGCAGCGACGGGAGTGTGCAGGGGCCTTGGACGGACATCTACGCGCTCGCGGCCACCCTCTACCACATTGTCACCGGCAACCGCCCACCGGACTCGCCGTCACGGATCGTGTCTGATGCGTTTGCACCGGCGATCGAGACAGCCGACGGCACCTTTCGCCGCGAATTTCTCTCAGCGATTGACGCCGCACTGCATTCGGACATCTCGCGCCGTCCGCAGAGCGTTCGCATTTGGCGCGCCATGCTGTTTTCCCGCGCTCCAATTCCGTCTACGTCCCGGTCCCTTGAGCAAAACCTCGTCTCCGCGCTTGGCACCGCGCCTGCTGAGACCGAGCGTCTGCCCCATGCGGCACCGGCTGCGGCGCCAACCATATTCCGTCGCGCCAGGCAAAATGCAGCCGCCCGAAAAGAACCGGGCGAGACCACGAAACCGAATAGCATTTTTGGTGCGTTCTTTGGCCGACGTCAGGCGACCGCCGACCCGGTGGCTGCCCGCACATCAGGTGCCGGTTCGGAAGCAAAAAAGCCGTTCGCTGAAGCAAAGACCTCGGCCGTCAAGCCGACCCCCGTGCCGCAGCCGCCGCGCGTGCCACCGGAGACGGTTGGCGGGGCGATCGGTGGGAAGATTGCCGAGGCGGTTGCAGAGCCCGTGGCCGAGCCCATCCGCTTCCCATCATTGCCGAAGCTGCAAATGCCGCAGCTCATGCCGCACCGCGCACCGGTGCTCGCCAATGCTGAGAACCTGCCCGTCCGCGCGCCTGCGCGGCCGCCCGCGCGTCGTCGACGCGGCTTTCGGACGGCGCGCTTCGGGATGCGGGTTGCAGCCAGCGTCGCTGTCGCAAGCGGCGCCGTTTATCTGCAGCAGACACTGCCCTACACAGCAGTGCCTTCGCGCGCGATTACAACAAGCAGCATCTCGCCCACGTCTTACGTCGCGCATCAATTCAGTGCGCACCCAGGCCGGGCTGACTTCGCCCGCTTTGCTTACGGCGGTCGATGGGTTGTCACCGCTGGCGACGACAACGCCCTGAAGGTTTGGAACGCGGTCCGAGGCACGCACATCCGAACGCTCCAGATGGAGCACGGCCCGGTGACGGCCCTTGCGGTCACCAAGCGCACGGCGGTGACCGGTCATGAGCACGGCGATATTGCGATCTGGGATCTGGAGGATGGCAAACGCATCGGCCATCTCAAGCGCAACGGCGCGAGGATTTGGTCGTTGGCCGTCCTCGATAACGACCTCACAATCGCAGCTGCAGCGCACGACTGGACGGTGACGCTTTGGAGCCGCGATGAGCCAGACGCACCACAGCATGTCTTTGGCGGTCACGAGAGCGCCGTTCAGGCGGTCGCGTATGCCCCGGAGCGCCGCGAGATTTTTTCGGCCGGCGCCGACAAAAGCGTGAAAGTTTGGGACCGTCGACGCTTTAGCGAGGTGCGAAGTTTCCGCGCGCACAAGGACTATGTGACCGAGCTTGCCGTCGCGCCTGATGGGAAACGGATTGCGTCGGGTGACCTGAAAGGGGAAATTAGGATTTGGTCAGCGACGAAGCGACGGTCCATTCGGCGGTTGCGCGGTCACAAGGGCGAAATCACTGGCCTCTCGTTCCTTGGCGACGGTGATCTTCTTGCGTCATCCAGCGTCGACGGCCGTGTTCGCATTTGGAGCGTTCGCCGTGGACGACGCGTGATGACGCTCGGGTCCGAAGGCACAAAAGTCAGAGATCTGGGTGTGAACAGCGACGGCACGCGCGTCGTCACCGCCGAGGACGACGGCCGCGTGCGCATTTGGGATGTTTCGTCGGCCAAACGTGGCTGAGCACTGACTGAGACAAGCCCCAGCTCTCTCGCTAAACTGCTTGACCGTGCCTGAGCCCTGGACGGACTGTGAGATAGACCGTTAGCCCGACTTCGCCGCTTTGCTCAGACGATCCTTAAGCCGCACGTAGGCTTCGCACGTCTCGCCGCAGAGCGATTTAATCTTCAATAATTGCCCCTCGGCCGCGGCCACGTCGCCACGTTCGACAAGCGCTTCGCCATAATAGGACCGAGCCACCGCGTAATCAGGCTTCAGCGCAAGGGCGCGCGTGTAATAGCCGATCGCCACATCGATCTCGCCGAGCTTACGCGAGGTGAAACCGAGATAGTTGAGAATACGCGGGTCGTTCGCGTTTCGTGCCTTCAGCAAAAGCTGGCGCGCGTCGGCATGCCGACCGGCCTTTGCGAGGGCATACGCGGACGCATAGATCTGATCGTCGCTTAGATCGGTGCCAGCCGCTATCCCGGCCCCGTTTGGTGCAGCAGCCGCAGCCTCAGCGCTCGTCCCCGTCACGTTAGAATTGCTCTTTTTGCATTCCGGCTTCTTTCGGTTTTTCCGCTTCCGGCAATCGACAACGGGCTGTGGTGCTTCGCCCATCGCGTGCGCCGTCGTCGCCGTGAGCGCACCCATCGAAACAGATCCGGCGGCAAGCGTCGCGATTGCCAACACGCTGGAAAACCCAAGTCGGGCCAGCGATCGCGGCACGGGAATGAAATCCGTCATTGTTGATAGCCTTGCTTTGTGCAGTCGGCGTTTCGGTCCCGCTTCCCTTTCAGGCAGTGCGCGCAGGTCACGCGACGCAGGGGCGCACGCGGTCATTAGGTCGAATGGCTCTGCAGTACGAACATGGACCTGAACATAACCCGAATACGCACCAGCGTCAGCCATGCGGGTCATCACGTTTGCATAACCAAGGGTGTCCGGCGTTCGATGTTCACAGGCGTCCTTGCCACCATGCTGGGGATCTACGCGATCAAGAGGAATCGGGCCATGATTTGGCCTGAGAGTCGGCTGACCGATGCGGTGCACACGGCGTCCGGGGTGCCGAGACGGTCGTGCAAGAGGGGGGAGCGCACGTGGGACTTGCTCATGTGTTTCGCCGTCGCCGGACCGACGGGTTCGTCTGGCGGACTTACATTCCAACGGTTGTCGTCCAGCGCCGTCGTGCCCGGCAGGAAAAACTCAACGCGGCGGTCGATGTTGGTCGGAAGAAAATTAAAGCAACTGACGAGAAGTTGCGGCACGCGCAACGCCGGGCGAGACTCGCGAGCGCGTCCGGTGTCAAGCAAGCCGGGAACTGGCTCTCAGAAAAATTAAAGGGGTTCAGCGACGGCGTTGTCAGCGGCCTTGCGCGCGCAGCGTTTGCTGCCGGACGTGGAACCCGATCGATCGCAAAAGGCGCAATCAAAAGCAGTGGTCGCCTTCGCGAGGTTCGTTGGTCGGCTTTTCGTTTACCCCGTTTGCGCCGCATGCAGAGTGT
>JBCBWG010000088.1:0-12093 GCA_039817205.1 Pseudomonadota bacterium | reverse complement strand
GTCTGTTATTTTGCAGCGCAACAAATGATAGCGGCACAGGTGTGGGGTTATCTCAACGAATAGCAACCACGATTCCAACGCGCGCCCAAGAAATGGGTTAAATGAGTGGCCACAAAGGCGCCAGCAACCACCATAATTCACAACGTGCAGGGCGGCGTCTCATCATCCGTTGCGCATCAGGTTGGTGACCGCAGACCTGATTTCACCCTCGGTCTCGGCCGCCAGGACTTTCCTGTTTTTGACCTGTGACAGCGGTACCGCCGGTCCCAATTCCACGGCAACGTCGAGTGGACCGGCTTTCAAGACGCCCCAGCCATGTCCGACCATTTCCATATCACCGTACCAACTCACAAGCGCACGGTCCGATCGCCCGATCGGGATCCCGTGGAGTTGCCGGCAGACGATTGCCGCTGTTTGGACATGGGGTTCCGCGAGCCGTTTTTGCGTTGTCGCGCGGGCTTTGCGGTCCTGTGCGGGTCGGTTCGGAAGAGCCGCTCCGAATAAGGAACTGCGAAACGGCAGAACGCGATTGCCGTCCGTTGACGTGCCCTCGGCGAACAAGACGATCGAGCCGCCGTCATGAAGACGTTGCGTGATTTCGCCCGCGGTCTGACCAACGTTGTGGCGGCGTTCCCGGTCGACGAACACGGTATTCTGCAACCGCGCCAATGAGGATACGCCCGGCCAAGTGCCAACCTCCTTTTTGGCGACGAACGCCAGCGGTGCCACGTGCGATAGAACGGGGATGTCGAGCCACGACGAGTGGTTCGCAATGAACAACGTCGGTCCCGGATAAGGCGCATGACCGGTCACGTGAACGCGGATGCCAAACAGCTGGCAGGCTCTGCGGTGGTACCAATGTGGGAAACGCCGCGCGGCACGAGGCGCCAGCCTCTTGAGTGCCGCCTGGACCGGCATCAACGGCAGCGTAAAAGCCAGAAAACCCGCCAAGATGCCGACGCCGCGCAGAACTGAGATGGCAGGCGACGCCGTCAGCTCGCCGACCGGTACATCGGTCCCGTCACCGGTCTCAGCAGACGACGTCATGAAAGCCTTTCAACACGTGTGGGCTCCGTCGATGAAGCGCGAAATCGCTAGTTAGATGTTTGGACCGGGTCGCTCATCGCGGTTCGGCGGCGGCTCAATATGTGCGGCGAGGATCAGCGCGTCGGTTGCTGCACCGTCCGCACCCCCCTCGTAATAGCCGGTGCGTCGGCCAACCGTCTCAAAGCCGCGCGATGCATAGAGTTGCAGTGCAGCTTCATTGTCGACGGCAACCTCAAACACGACCCGGTGGGCTCCGGCCAAAGCGACCGCTCTCATGAACCCGCCGAGAAGCGCGTGCCCGATCCCACATCGTCGCTCGGCTGGCGCAACGGCGATAGTGATGATCTCGGCTTCATCTGCCAAAAGGCGTCCAATGACAAACCCAGCCGGTCGATACGCCCGATCAACCGACGCCAAAAAGGCCACGGCGGTGTCGGCTTCGAGCAACTGGTTGATGCTGCTCTCAGACCATGCTGTCTCGAAAGCGGCTCGATGCAGTGCTGTGATGACACCGGATTGTTCGGGCGTCGCGATCAGAAGGCTGACCCTCGGGTCCGGGCTATCCCAAATCGAGCTTACAACGTCTGTCATTCTGCCAACCGTTCGTCGCGCGCGGCCAATCCGAAAAGCCCCGGGATTGCTGCAACCCTGGAACAGCCTCTGGCCTCTTCAAACCCGGCGGAATGCAACGCGCGCGGGTTTCGCGTCGGCATCTCGCAAGTAGATCGGCCGAAAATGTTTCGCAACTTCAAGGCGAAGTTGTGCCGGTGCCCGGAGCAGGTCGGTCGCCCACGAATGCGCGTCGGCCGCCTCCGCGCGTTCGGCGCAGACTAAGAAGGCACCGGACCCAAAAACCGCAAAGCTGAAGGCGCCGAGCGAAGGGGCGAGTTCAGCCTTTGCATCAGACACATTGAGCAGACGGCAAGCATCGAGAGGACGAGCGTCGGCTGAAAAGGTTTGCAGAAAAACCCGGTCTCGTTTGGCGTCGATGCAGACAGCGAACGGAGCAGACCGCTCCCCGCCAGCACGCAAGCTCAACGACAGCGCAATCGCCTCAAGACTGCCGATCGTGAAGGCGGTTGCATCCGAACCTGCCTGCAGCCCTTGTGCGAGCGACAGGCCAACTCGGAGCCCTGTGAAGCTTCCAGGCCCGTTGGTTGCGATGATCGATTTGGTCTTGCTGAGATCGACGGCATGGGCGTTTGCGATGGCCCTTAGCGCCATCACCACGGCATCGGAATGGCGCGCGCCAGAATTGACTTGGTCGGGCGCCTGTTCCCAGGCTCCGATCAGGAGCCCATCGACAGCGACAGCCACGGACACCGGTGGAAGTGCGCAGTCGAGCGCGATCGTGATTTCGGGCACGGCGCGTGGCCCTCATTCAAAATCAGACCGCTTGGACTTCCTGGACATCAGGGCAGAAATGCCGGAGCAGGTTTTCAATGCCGTACTTGAGCGTTGCCGTCGAACTCGGGCAGCCGGCGCAGGCGCCACGCATGCTGAGATAAACGATCCCGTCCCTGAAGCCCTTGAACGTGATGTCCCCACCATCCTGAGCGACGGCCGGGCGAACCCGGGTGTCCAAGAGCTCTTTGATCGTGGCAACGGTCTCACTGTCGGCGTCATCGAAGCTGTCGCCGTGCGCGCTGTCGGAGTTGGCGCCCTCGACCGTCGGTGCACCCGAGACGAAGTGCTCCATGATCGCGCCGAGAATGGCAGGCTTGAGATGCTGCCATTCTTGGTCGTTTTTCGTCACGGAAATGAAGTCAGGCCCGAGAAACACGCCCTCGACGCCCGTGATTTCAAAAATGCGGCTCGCGAGCGGGGACGTGTCCGCTTCGTCAGCTGAGCGGTAATCCACCGTTCCGCTTTCGACGACGGCCCGCCCAGGGATGAACTTCAACGTGGCCGGATTGGGTGTCGCTTCGGTCTGGATGAACATGGATCTCACCTCGCGGCACCTGCAGGTGCCTCCAAAAAACGTGTCGTGCGCGACGGGGTACAGTCGGCGACCAAGCCCGTGTGCTTCTCCAATTTAGTTTAGAATCATTCCAAAGCAAGAGGATTGGGTCATGGCGCATTGCAGAGCCAATCCGCCGGCTCAAAACCAGTCGATCAGGCCATTGCGCGAAGCTCGTCCAGCGTGAGATCGCCAGGGACGATCGTGATTGGGATTGGGAAGGTCGCGGCCTGTGTCCCAGCGGCGAGCGATGAAACGAGCGGTCCCGGGCCCTGTTTTCCAGGTGCTGCCCCAAGCACCAAGACCGCAACGTCCTCATCCTGGTCAATCTGTTCGAGGATTTGATCCGTCAAACTGCCCTCCCGAAGGCAGTCCTCAACAACAATATCGTCGAAGCCTTCGTTCGACAGCTTGCGCCGGAACAAACGGAACAACGCTTTCGCTTTGTTCGTCTCCTCCTCGAGCTGGACCTGCCGGACGCCCATCCAGTGCTGGAACGCCTGTGGTTGTATGACATACAGAAGTTGCAGCGACCCGGACGTATGCTGACAGCGACTGGCCGCGAAGAACAGAGCGGCATCGACCTCAGGGCTCTCGTCAACAATGACGAGAAACTTCCGCGTGTGACCGGCTTCAAAGGATCGGCGTTGTGTTTTCGTAACCATGTCCGGATGCTGGCACGTGTTGCCTTCGATGGACAAGAACAACATCCGGCCAAACGGCACGATCTAGCGACCACACCTGATCAACCGCCCTGCGGGCTCACGACTTTTGCACGAAGCCGAAGATCTCGCGCACATCATGCACGATCGGAGCTGCAACGGCGCGCGCGCGCTCAGCACCATTGATCAAAACGCGATCCAACTCAGCCTTGTCGTGCAGACGGCGGCGCATTTCGGCGCCGATCGGGGCGACTTTTTCAACAGCAAGTTCGGCAAGAGCGGGTTTGAACTTAGAGAACTGAGCGCCAGCGTACGTTTTTATGACGTTTTCTTTGTCCGTGCCCGAGAGCGCCGCGTAAATGCCAACGAGGTTGTCGGCTTCCGCGCGCCCCGCGAGGCCCTCGATATCCGACGGCAACGGTTCGGGGTCGGTGCGCGCTTTTTTTATTTTTTGAGCAATGGCATCCGCGTCATCGGACAGGTTGATCCGAGACATGTCGCTCGGCTCGGACTTGGACATTTTACGTGTGCCATCGCGCAAGCTCATGACGCGCGTTGCAGGTCCGGTAATGACCGGCTCCGGCAATGGGAAATAGCCCGAAATTTCCCCGGTTTCCGGATCGGACAGCATCGGACGGTCCGGTTGGTCCTTCGCCAAAGCGGTGATCGGCGCGCGAAAATCGTTGTTGAACTTCTGGGCGATGTCTCTCGTCAGTTCCAAGTGCTGTTTTGGTCGTCGCCGACCGGCACATGGGTCGCGCGGTAGGCGAGAATGTCGGCGGCCATCAGGTTTGGATAAACGAACAGACCCGCCGATGCGTTCTCGCGATCCTTGCCGGCTTTCTCCTTGAACTGCGTCATCCGGTTGAGCCAGCCAAGCCGCGCGACGCAATTGAAAAGCCAGGCCAATTCCGCGTGCTCTGGCACCTGGCTCTGGTTGAAAATGATGCTCTTTTCCGCGTCCAGACCGCACGCGAGGTAAGCTGCGGTCACCGACCGGATCGCGTCACGCAATTCGTCGGGATCTTGGAACACCGTGATCGCGTGTAGGTCGACGACGCAGTAGATGCACTCGTGGGTTTCTTGCAGTTTGATCCACTGCACCATGGCGCCCAGATAGTTGCCAAGCGTCAGCGAGCCGGTTGGCTGCATGCCGGAAAAAACCCGCTCTGGGATCGTGCGCTCTGCGCTCATGGTGGTGGCCTGGCTTCGTCGGTTGAGGATGCGCGCGAGACGCGTGGCCGGGTTATCGTTGGTGATTGATTGGACCGCAAGACTTGTCTTGGTGAGCCGATCGGGCCAGCCACCCATCAGGCACGACCGGCCGAACGGAGACGGCGGATCGACAACGCACCGGTCGCGAACACGAGCGCAAAGTAGAGAACCGCACCGCCGCCGATCAGCGCCGCGAGGCTGCCGATGCGGGTCAGAAGCGGTGCATCCGGTCTTAGAAACTCTGCGAGATAGGCCTGGCCGTACCAAAGACCGACGCCCATCGCGATGCTCGCAAAAATGGTCGCCAATAAAGTGCGCACCAAACGCCCGTCGCTCCGGAATGTCCCATCTCGGCCGACGCGCTGCCACAGGAGCAGCATGTTCAGCCAACCGGCAATCGACGTTGCAAGCGCAATTCCGATATGGCCCTGAAGCCCCGCGGACTGGAAACCGTAGAACAGGGCAAACGATGCGATGACGTTGACGACCAGGTTCACGGCCGCATAGCGCATGGGCGTCACCGTGTCTTCACGGGCAAAGAACGCTGGCTGAAAGACCTTGATCAGAACGAACGCCGGGAGCCCGATCGCAAAGGCCATGAGTGCAGCAGCCGTCGCCGGTGTGTCAGCTGAGGTAAAGGCGCCGCGCTCAAACAGGACCGAGATGATCGGCTCAGCTGCAATGCCGAGACCAACCGCTGCGGGCATGGTCAGAAGCATCGCAAACTCGACCGACCGGTTTTGCGTGTCGAGTGCGGTCGCCGTCTCACCGGCCCGCAGTTGCCTCGCAAGTTCCGGGAGCAGGACCACACCGATCGCAATGCCGACAATGCCGAGGGGCAGCTGATAAAGCCGGTCTGCATAATAGAGGTACGAGACAGCGCCCGCCTGAAGGGATGCGATGATCGTCCCAACGACAATGTTGATCTGGGTGATTCCGCCGGAAACCAGCCCAGGTATGCCAAGCTTGACGAGGCGCCTCATGTCGTCGTCCCAGCGGGGCAGGCTGAGCCTAATCGCAAGCCCCGCGCGCTTCACGGCAACCCACAGGAGAACGAGCTGGACGACACCTGCGATCGCGACACCAACCGCAAGCACATAGCCAGCCGACGGTTGACCGGCGTAACCCGATGCAATGGCAATCAGAATTGCTGCGATCAGGACGACGTTTAAGGCGATCGGCGCCGCTGCCGCCGCCCAATAGCGGTGGTGCGAGTTCAAAACGCCTGAAAGCAGCGCGACGATCGAAAGGCAGAGCAGGTAGGGAAACGCGATCTGCGTGAGGGTGACCGAAAGCTCGAACTTGGCCGGATCACTCACGAAGCCGGGCGCCAGCCCAACCATCAGCCATGGCATCGCGAGAATGGCCGCTGCCGAAAGAAGGATCAGGAGCAGCGCAAGCCCCCCCATGGCCCGGCTCGCAAAAGTCGCTGCGGCGGTGGCGCCCTCTCCCTCCAGCTTGCGCGCATAAATCGGGACGAATGCCGAGTTGAACGCGCCTTCGCCAAACAGCCGGCGGAATAGATTTGGAAATCGGAACGCGACCACGAACGCATCGGCGACCGGCCCCGTTCCAAGCGCCGCGGCCACCAGGACATCGCGGCCAAACCCGAGGACCCGGCTCACAAGTGTGAGACCACCAACGGTAGAGAATGCTCGAAACAGTTTCATCGCGTGGGCTTACAAACTCGGGCTTGGGGAAGGACACGATCCCGGGCTCTCACGCGCGGCGCTGATCGGGCTTTGGGCATCAGGAACGATCGATAGGTCGCGATCAAACGAACCGGTGGCGGCCCAATTTTCCTGTTCGGTTCGGTAGTTGAGGTGTTGCGCTGACGCAAGCGCCGCAGGCGTTCATGGTGACAGCCGACCGCGTGTTGCGATGACCGGGCCACGTCGGTCAGCACTGCCACCGTCACGCCGCCTTAAGTGCCTCAGACTTTTGTGTTGGGCTGTTGTGTGTTGGGCCTCTGCTCTTCCGGGCGACGGGACCGATGCGCAGTTTTCTCCCAGTTGATCGGACGTCGGCGCGCGGCGAACAGTTTGCCGACGGCGCGATAGGCAGCGCACGACGTCAAAAGCCAATAAACCGGCATCAAAGCGAGAGCGGGCAGCAGCCTGAACCAACCCCGTCGGATCACGGCGACACCCGCAAGGACGAGCGTCGTCAAGACGCCGAGCCCCAGGTTGAGTGCCGCGAGCCCGAGCAACAAGGTTGCCACGTTCGATTCGAGGCTGGCAGCCAACGTGCCGGTCACCCAAAGTGCCAAAAGAGCAAGATATGAGATCGGATGCAGATAGACGGTCGCCAGAAGCCCAAGCGCCAGCACCTGAAATCCCACAAAGCGCCAGGCACCGAGATCATTGAGCAATTTCAATGGCTGCCGCATGTGGACCGCGTAGGTCTGCAGCCAGCCGAGCATCCAGCGCGTCCGTTGGCGGCCCCAGGCCCCCATCGTGCTCGGAGCCTCTTCCCACGTGGTCGACGGCAAAACGTGAATGGAGAGATCGGACCGCGCCAACCGGATCCCAAGGTCGGCGTCTTCCGTGACGTTGAACGCGTCCCACCCTCCAACCTCATTGAGTTGCGTCACCTTGAAATGGTTCGAGGTCCCGCCGAGCGGGATCGGCAGCCGCAGACGCTCCAACGCGGGCAGCAGCCCATCGAAGAGCGCGCTGTATTCGAGCGTGAATTGGCGCGTAAGCCAGCTATCCGCCCGATTATAGATATTGAGGCGCGCTTGCAGACAGGCAACGTCGTGAGGCGCGCGAAAAAACGTCGACGCGGCCCGCCGGAGCTGATCCGGCTCTGGAACATCTTCGGCGTCGAAGACCACAACGAGGTCGGACGTCACGAACGTCAACGCAAAGTTTAGCGCCTTTGGCTTCGTGCGCGGCGCCATCGCGGGCACTTCGATGATAGCAACCTGCGGCGGCAGCGGCGTGCGGGCCAGTTCGTCCAGTGTTTCGCGATCGTCTTCCTCGCAAACGATCAGAACCGTCAGCTTGTCCCGCGGATAATCGATGTGCGAGAGCGCACTCATGAGATCGCGGACAATCGTCGCTTCTCGAAAGATTGGAACGAGCACGGTGTACGTCGGCAGCGCCTCGTCGGGCAGATGCTGCTTTATCGCGCACGGTTGGGCCACCTGCATCGGTTGTGCATGCACAATCGCCGCGATCGCATAAATTCGAACGATGGAGGCTGCCAAAAAGGCGATCGTCGCAAGTGCCAACAACGTTGAGATGGCGGCGGTTGGCGACAGAACAACAGCAACGGCGAATGCAATCGGCAGCGCAGTGATTGCGCCCCACTGCCAACGCCACAAGCCGAAATACGACGCCATGTCGGGGCGCGACTGGCTGAGACCGTGGACCGCCGTCTGCAGTCGCTCTTCGCGCGTGGCTTGCGCACGCAACCTGTCTCTCTCAACGTCTGACGTCGCGCGCTCGGGACCCGGACCACGGAGCGGGACCGGACGCGCGATATGGGGCTCCCCGGCGGTCATGGCTCTTGGATCGCCACGGGCAAAAGGAAAACGCCCGCGGCTGCGCGGCCCAGCGCCCGGCGTGTCTGCGGAAAAAGCCAATAGTCAAACCACCATCGATAATAAGTCGTCGAAAAATCCTTGGTCAGAGTAACTGCATCGCGACCTCTGTCGCCGGGCGAAACGGCCCAATCGAACTAGCGCTTTGGTCGCAAGCATGCTTGTTCGATACGCGCTCCTTCGCAGCCTCCGTGGCGGAGACGTACGGTCTTGTGCCCAACGGACCCGATCCCGCCGCGATCGCCTGCGAGGCGGATGACAAGCTACGATGACGAGTGAGCAACGATGATCGAGAGAGCTACGGTGATCGAGGCCGGCAAAATCCAACAACCAACCCGGCGCCTGACGGCAACCGTCAGAAAACGCCGTTGGCACGCGGCCCGCCTTGGTCTGGTCGCGTTGCTGGTCGGCATGGGCTCCGCAATCGCCTTGTCCACCGGGGACAGCGTCGCCCAGAACCGCGCGCCGTCCGGCGAACGCGTCGTGATCCGGTTCGCCACGACCGACGACTACCCGCCATTCAATGCGCGCGACGAAGACAACGTGTTGGTCGGCTTCAACATTGATTTCGCCCGGGCGATTTGTCTCGAGCTGGACCTGACCTGTGAGATCCTGAACCGGCCGTGGGCGCGACTGTTTGAAGACCTGGAGCGTGAGCGGGCGGATGCGGTGATCGCAGCCCATCGGATCAATGTGGAGACCCTCACGAAGGCTGACTTCACAAAGCCCTATTTCCACACCCCTGGTCGCTTTGCCGGTCGGCGTAATGGCCCGAAGTTTGAGATCACGCCAACGGGTCTCGACCGGAAGCGCATCGGCGTTGCTAAAGGGACCGCCCACGAAGCCTTCATTCAGACTTACTTTCGCACAAGCCAAATCACGCGCTTTGATACGCCTGAGGCCGCCCGGCAGGCCTTGCAGGATGCGAAGGTTGATCTGGTGTTCGACGATGGGATCAGCCTGGTCTTCTGGATCAACGGGTCGCTTTCAGGCGGTTGCTGCGATCTCGTCGGCGGCGCGTATCTTGAGCCGCTTTTCTTTGGCGACGGCATCGCCATTGCACTCAAGAAGGGCAACCGAGAGCTTCGGAACGATTTGAACGAGGCGATCGATCGCCTCCGTTCCAACGGCCGCATGCTTGAGCTGATGCAGCGGTATTTTCCGCGCCAAATCTACTGAGACCCACTCTTGAAAATCGGGCTGGTCTTCGGGCACACAGATAACGACGGGTGCAGATCGCGCGCGCTTCCGATAACATCGGACGGATGGCGGGAACGGGTGGTGTTCATCGTGTCACAAAGCTGAAAAGTGAATCCAGCAAGAGACGGTCATCAATCGCAGCGCCGGACGGCCGGAAGACAGTGCGCCGTGTTGGCAATTCTGAGCGGATCGAAAGACAAACCGAGGAACAAGGCGACGGCTCGATGGCGAAATACCGCAGCCTCTTCATCTCTGACGTTCACCTCGGCACGCGCGGATGCCAAGCGCCGATGTTGTTAGACTTCCTCCGCGAACACGACGCCGACACCATCTATCTCGTTGGCGATATTGTCGACTTCTGGCGCATCAAACGCGGCGCCATCTGGCCGCAGTCGCACAATGATGTCCTGCAAAAGCTCTTGCGCAAAGTTCGCAAAGGCGCCCGCGTCGTCTACATCCCAGGCAACCACGACGACGGACTGCGCGATTATTGCGGCTCCAAGTTCGGCGGCATTGAGCTTGAGCGGGACACGATCTTCGAAGCAGCCGACGGCCGGAAATATCTCGTCATCCACGGGGACGAGTTCGATGTCGTCGTCCGGTACGCTAAGTGGCTCGCGTTCCTCGGCGACCGGGGCTACGCACTCGCGCTCTGGTTCAACGCGCCCCTCAATTTTGTTCGGCGCAGGCTCGGATACGGCTATTGGTCGCTTTCAAGCTATCTCAAATACCGGGTGAAAACAGCCGTCAATTTCATTGGTGACTTTGAAACCTCGCTGTCCGACGAAGCGAAGCGGCGCGGCGTCGACGGCGTGATCTGCGGCCACATTCACCATGCGGCGAGCCGGGACATGAATGGCGTCCATTACGTCAATACTGGTGACTGGGTGGAGAGCTGCACAGCGATTGCCGAGACCGAAACTGGAGAGTTGGAACTGATCCGTTGGCTTGACATTGTCCGCGAGCGCGAACAAGCAGCCGCGCTTCGCAACCGCCCAGGAATGGAGGCTGCCGCCTGATGCGGGTCCTCGTTGCGACAGATGCCTGGCGCCCGCAAGTCAACGGCGTCGTGCGGACCTACGAGCGTCTCGACTTGGAAATCAGAAAATCGGGTTGCGAACTCGCAATCGTCTCACCGAACGAGTTTCGGTCTATACCCTGCCCAACCTACCCTGAAATTCGCCTCGCCGTACCCGGGTATCAGTATCTGATCGAGCGGGTCACGTGCATCAACCCAGACGCTGTCCACATCGCAACCGAAGGCCCCGTTGGCTGGATGATGCGGGCCTACTGCCGCGGCCGCAACATCCCGTTCACAACGGCTTTCCACACCCGCTTCCCCGATTATCTTAAATCACGCTTCGGCGTTCCGTTGAGCTGGACGTTCGCCACCCAGCGCCACTTCCATAACGCGGGCGCCGGCATCATGGTCGCGAGCCAGAGCCTCGCAACTGAGCTGTCCGCGCGTGGATTTCAGCCGGTCATGCCTTGGACGCGCGGCGTGGACACCGACCTGTTTCATCCCCGTAAAACGCGCTTGTTTGGCGACGGCCCCGTGTTTCTGTACGTTGGACGCGTGGCCGTTGAGAAAAACATCGAAGCGTTCCTGAACCTCGATCTGCCCGGCCGAAAGGTCGTTGTCGGGACCGGCCCTCTGCTCGAACACCTCCGCGCGCAATACCCGGACGTCACGTTCACGGGCAAGAAAGTCGGTGAAGATCTCGCAGCCTGCTACGCGTCGGCCGATGTCTTTTGCTTTCCAAGCCGCACTGACACCTTCGGGATTGTGCTCATCGAGGCGCTTGCGAGCGGTCTGCCGGTTGCAGCCTTCCCTGTGACCGGGCCACGCGACATTGTCCACGACGGGGTGTCAGGGGCATTGTCGGAAGACCTGCGCGAAGCCTGTCTCAGAGCACTGGATCTGAAGCCGGCGGGGGCGCTCGAAACGGCGTCGCATTACACCTGGGACAACACCGCGCGGCTGTTCTTGTCGAACATTGAGACAGCGCTTTTCTCGCGCCAGGGGCGCTCCGTCCCGGCCCGTCAGCGCAAACAGAAGCGCCGCCGTACGACAACACCCTATCGCGCAAGCTAACTGGCCCGCAGAACGTCGGAAGAGGCGATGTCGTCTGAGCTCAACATCGATCTCGTTGCCATGCGCGCAAAACTCACCGAGCGCAAACGGGAGCTTCTGAGCGTCGACCAGATCAGTGAAAACAGCCGCCAAGCCCCGGAACTCGACCAGACAAGCGTCGGTCGTGTCTCGCGGATCGACGCCATCCAAGCGCAGCAAATGGCGCTTGCGAACAAACGCAACCGTCAGCGGGAACTGGCCCAGATCGAGGCAGCTTTGACGCGTCTCGATGATAGTGACTTCGGATATTGCGTCACGTGCGATGAGCCGATCAACCCAAAGCGCTTGGGGCTCAATCCGGCGGTCCCGACCTGCATGTCCTGCGCCA
>JBCBWG010000087.1:0-12128 GCA_039817205.1 Pseudomonadota bacterium | reverse complement strand
TCTGGAGCTGATCTTCAGCGCTTTTTTGGCGAGATGAGAGCGGGTGCGTCGGTCGGCTGCAACGTCACCATTCCGCACAAGATGGCCGTCGCGCCATTGGTCGACGAGATTCTGCCAGAGGCTCGCGCACTAGGCTCGATCAATACCGTTTGGCGCGAGCACGACCGCCTGATCGCGACCAGCACGGACGGCTTGGGATATCTTGCTCATTTGAACCGCTCGGCACCGCAATGGCGTGATGGCGACGGCACTGTCTACATCATCGGCGCTGGAGGCGCGGCGCGCGCGATCATCAATGCCTTGATCAAGGATGGCTGCGAACGGTTCCAGATCACCAACCGAACCGCCGAGCGAACCGACCAACTGATCGCTGCCGTGACGGCGTCGGCGCAAGCACTGGATGTGTCGCCACGGCTCGAGATGACGGCTCAGGAGTGGGGCGCGCGCGACGCGGCAGTTTCCAGTGCGGCGCTCATCATCAATACGACTGCGCTGGGTATGGCCGGGCAACCGGCGCTTGATCTCGACTTGGTAACTGCCGCTGACCACTGCGTCGTGTCTGATATCGTGTACGCGCCGCTAGAGACGCCGTTGCTGTTGGCGGCGCGCCAACGAGAACTCAAGACGGTTGATGGCCTCGGCATGCTGCTGCATCAGGCCGTGCCGGGCTTTGAGAAATGGTTTGGCGTTCGCCCAGATGTGACAGTCGATCTTCGAGATCGGATCCTGGCCGATTTGGTTTGAGCAAAGCAACGATCGCGACGGAGACCTCACATGCTGATCGTCGGACTGACTGGTTCCATCGGCATGGGCAAGTCGACGGTCGCTGGCTGGTTGGCCGAGCGCGGTATCCCCGTCAACGATAGCGACGCCGTTGTTCACAGCCTCTATGCTGCTGGTGGCGCTGCGGTTTCCGCTGTTGGTGCACTTGTGCCCGAGGCGGTGGTCGATGGTGCCGTGGACAGGGTCTCGCTCGGTCAAGCGTTGCGCCGAGACCCGTCTCTTTTTCCGAAGCTGGAAGCAATCGTGCATCCGCTCGTGCGGTCAGCCCAAGCCGACTTTATGCGTCAAGCGAAAGCGGATGGCGCTGCTCTTGTTTGTCTCGATATTCCACTGTTGTTTGAGACGCATGGCGACGCGCGTGTCGATGTTGTCGTCGTCGTTCATGCCCCGCTTGACGTGCAACGGGCACGTGTTCTTGCGAGACCGAACATGACCGAAGGTGCGTTAAACGCCATCCTCGCAAAGCAAATGCCGTCAGACGAAAAGGTACGCCACGCCGATTTCGTTATCGACACGTCGCTTCCGCTTCATGAGACCGAGATGCTTGTTGACCAACTCGCGCGAGACTTGTCCGAGCGGTCCGGATCAGCGTATCGGCGTATCTGGATGGACGATGGCGCCTGACGGACCGGTGCAACAGGGGTGATGCTGCCGTGCTGCGTGAGATCGTACTCGATACCGAAACAACGGGGCTCAATCCGAAGGCGGGCGACCGGCTCGTAGAAATCGGTTGCGTTGAGCTCGTGGACCGACGACCGACCGGCACCGAGTTTCACCGGTTCATCAATCCAGCTGGCCGTGACGTACATCCGGACGCCGAAGCGATCCACGGGATTGGCAACGCGTTTCTCGCAGATAAACCGCTCTTCCCGGACGTGGTCGATGACTTCCTCGCGTTCATTGGAGAAGACACGCTGGTCATCCACAATGCCCCGTTCGACGTCGGTTTTATCAATATGGAGTTGGAGCGGCTCAAGCGGCCTGTGCTCGACAATGCGCGGGTTGTCGACACCCTCGCGCTCGCCAAGCGGAAGCACCCGGCCGGCCCAAACTCGCTGGACGGACTTTGTAAGCGCTATGGCGTCGATAACTCGGACCGCACGAAACACGGCGCGATTATCGACTCGCTTTTACTGGCCGAGGTCTATGTCGAGCTTCTCGGAATCCGACAAGCAAGCTTGATCCTGGCTGAACAGAGTGCGGGTGGCACCGCATCTAAAAGTGATAGCCGGGCTGCGCTCCAGAGGCCTAAGCCGCTCAAGCCGCGCCTCACCCCTGAAGATGAAGCGCGACATCTCGCATTCGTTGGGACGCTTGGCGAAGACGCGATCTGGTTTACGCGCGGTCGCCGCTAGAGCCGGTGTGTGCGCGAGGTTCCGCTTGGCTTATGTCAGGTTCGGCGCGATCTTTTTACAGGCTTCGACCAGACCGCGAACGCTTTCGACAGACTTGTCAAACATCGCCTGTTCGTCGGCGTTGAGTTCGATCTCGATGACTTTCTCGGCACCGCCTGCGCCGATGATGCAAGGCACGCCGACATACAGATCGTTCACGCCGAACTGACCGCTCATGCTAACGGCGCAAGGCAGGATGCGTTTTTGGTCCTTGAGATAGCTCTCGGCCATCTGGATGGCTGACGAAGCTGGCGCGTAGAAAGCAGACCCATTTCCGAGCAACGCTACGATCTCGCCACCGCCCTTTCGTGTCCGCTCAACAATGGAATCGAGACGGTCTTGCTGCATCCAGCCCATCTTGACGATGTCCGGGAGCGGAATGCCTGCGACGGTCGAGTACCGGACCAACGGGCACATGTCGTCGCCGTGACCACCAAGGACAAACGCGAACACGTCCTGGACTGAGACTTTGAGCTCATCCGCGATGAAGTGCCGGAACCGAGCGGTGTCCAAGACCCCGGCCATGCCGATCACCCGGCTCTTTGGCAAACCGGATGCCTTCTGAAGCGCCCAAACCATGGCGTCCAGCGGGTTGGTGACGACGATGACAAGGGCGCCGGGCGCATACTTTTTGATGCCGTCGCCGACCGACTGCATGACTTTGAGGTTGATATCGAGAAGGTCGTCGCGGCTCATGCCGGGCTTGCGCGGAACGCCCGCAGTGACGATGCAGACGTCAGCACCTTCAATATCCGCGTAAGACGATGTGCCTTTGAGCGCGACGTCGAAACCTTCGACGGAGCCGGACTGCGATAGATCCAGAGCTTTGCCGGCAGGCATGCCCTCAGAAATATCGAAGAGGACCACGTCGCCCAATTCCTTCAGGCCGATCAGGTGGGCCAGCGTGCCGCCGATCATACCGGCGCCAATCAATGCAATTTTGGTTCGAGCCATACCTGATCATCCTCTTTTGGTGGACCGCTGACACGGTCAAAGCGTGGTCCTGTCACGATTGCCCGACGCGTAAAGGCAAAGCGCAATTGCAGCAACTCGACTGATGTCGGCATGCGAGCGCGCAGAATGCCCGTTCGCCCGTGGCACAATCTTTGAACCGAAATTCACCTTCCAGCGCCCGGTTTCGTTAACGCGACTTTAGCGCCGACGCTCATACGTTCTATCCGGATCGGGGCGTCGCGTTCTGTGCTGGCGCGCTCAAAGGTCCGTGAGTGTCTGCCGCATTACCAGGGTGTTTTCGTTCTGTGTCTGTTTCAAAGCCCAAAGTCACACCCGTCGTCTCGATCATCGTTGTCAGTTACAACACGGCGCAGTTGACCGCTGACTGCTTGCGGTCCGTTGCGCGCGAAACAGGTAACCTTCCGTACGAGTTGATCGTTGTCGACAATGCTTCGTCGGATGGCTCAGTCGATGCGATTATTGCAGCAGCGCCGACGGCCCGCCTGATCGCGCTCGATGAGAACCTCGGCTTTGCAGCGGCGAACAACCTGGCCGTCCAGGAAGCGCGCGGCGCGTTCATCCTGCTTCTCAATCCCGACACCGTGGTTCGTGATCGCGCGATTTCACGGTTGGTCTCGTTTGCGCGATGCTGCCCCGATGCTGGCATTTGGGGTGGCCGGACGCTGTATGGCGACGGCTCTTTAAACGCCACAAGTTGCCACGGTCGCATGACCCTTTGGGGGCTCCTCTGCCGCGCATCGGGTTTGACCGCGATTGGCCGCAGCAGCGCGTTCTTCAATCCGGAAGCCTACGGCTCTTGGCCACGCGATCGGGTTCGTGGCGTCGATATCGTATCCGGCTGCTTTCTTCTGACACGACGCACGCTTTGGCACGAACTCGGTGGTCTCGATACACGGTTTTTCATGTACGGCGAGGAGGCCGATTTCTGTCTTCGAGCCCAGGCGCTCGGCGCACGACCTCTGATGACGCCGGACGCGCAGATCATCCATTTCGGTGGCGCGTCGGAACGCGTGCGATCGGATCAAATGGTCCGCCTTCTCGCGGCAAAGGCTGAACTTATCCGCCGGCATTTTTCGCAAGCCCAGCGCAAACCGGCGCTCGTGCTTCATGCCTGCTGGCCGCTTAGCCGTTTCATCGCGACAACGGTTCTGGCCGGTGTGACCGGGTCGGAGGCGCGGCGCACGGCTGCGCGCACGTGGGGCGAGATTTGGCGGCGTCGCTCTGAATGGATGGCGGGCTATAGCGGACGCAAACCCAGTTTGCAGCATCCCGGGCTCGAAGCATCGCAGCCTGTCGCAGCGGAGTAGGTCGCGCCATGGGGGTTCAACCGCTCGCATCATTTTCAGACGGATGGGCGGACTTGCCCGTCGCCGTCGAGCGGATCGATGCGTCCTCTCTCAGCGACATGATTACGGTGCAGCCAACCTTCAGCGTTGTGACGCTCGTGACTGACCCGGCCCAATACAACGAGATGCTCGCGTCGTTTGTTGCAGCAGGTTTCTCCGCAGAAACAACGGAATTCATAGCGATTGATAATGCGGGCGCTCATCAGCTCGACGCGTACCGTGGGCTGACGGCAGCTCTGAACCGGGCGCGAGGCCGCTATTCGGTTCTCTGCCATCAGGACGTGCGCCTCACCCACGACACGAGGCGGGACTTGCTGGCGCGGCTGGAGACTTTGACGGAGCATGATCCAGCCTGGGCGCTGGCTGGGAACGCCGGTGGTGTTGGGTCCGGAAAGCTCGCGATGCGCATCACGGACCCGCACGGTGCGGATCAGGCTCTCGGTCCGTTCCCGGCGCAAGCTCAGAGCCTTGATGAGAATTTTATCGTGGTGCGCGGCGGAACGCGGTTTGGGTTTTCGCAGGATCTGTCGGGGTTTCACCTCTATGGCGCCGATCTTTGCCTGCAGGCGGAGATGGCTGGTCATTCGGCTTACGTGATCGATTTCCATCTGACCCATTTAAGCGCAGGCAACGCGGACCAAACCTTCCGCCAGTCCGAACGGGCGTTCCGGCAGAAATGGACCCGTGCGCTTGCCCCGCGTTGGCTGCAGACGACCTGCACGCTCGTCCGGATCGGCGCGCTCCCTGTCAGTCGCGACGCGCTCCGGTCTTTGGCGCCGGCGCGTGTGCACGTCGCACTGAAAAAGCGTCTCGGCCCTCTGCTCGGTCGCGTCGAGCGCGGATCACGCGGGGCCGATCATGGTCTCTGATGCGGGCACAGCCAGTAACGCTCAGCCGGGTGGCTCGGCTTTGGGTGGTGTCATCCGGCAAATCGCTGGTCAGACAGCGATGCTGTTCAGTGGCTTTGCGACGGCTCAAGTTTGCGCGTTCCTGCGCAACGCTATTTTTGCGCATGCATTGTCGCGCGGTGACTTTGGGATCGCCGCGACGATCCTTCTCACCATGCAGCTTCTCGAGACGCTGGCGGAGCTTGGCTCTGAAAAATTGATCGTGCAGGCAGATGATGGTGCCTCGCGCGCCGTCGTTGGGACCGCGCAATCGTTTTTGCTTATTCGTGGCGTGGTGACGGCTGCGATGCTGTTGGCCGCAGCCCATCCGCTCGCGGCGTTTTTCAAAATCCCAGAGGCGGCACCGGCCTTCATGGCGGTTGCGCTTGCCCCTTTAATGCGCGGCTTCCTCAACCTTGACATGCAGCGGGCTCAACGCGCGCTCAACAACCGGCCATATGTCATGGTTGAAGTTCTCCCGCAGATCTTCGCTCTGGTGGTTACGCCGCTCGCACTGTGGTTTGAGCCAAGTTTTGCAGCGGTTGTGATTGTCGCGGTTGTTCAGGCGGGTGCGGCTTTGCTCGTCTCCCACTGTGCGGCATCTGAGCGGATCGATGCGACGTGGGACCCGGCTGTCGCCCGGCGCATGTTTACGTTTGCTTGGCCGATCTGGCTCAGCGCGCTCCCGGTTGTGGCTGTCTACCACGCCGATCGCATCCTGATCGGACGCCTCATCGATATGGAGGCGGTCGCTGGGTATTCTGCGGCGTTCCTGATCACGATGGTGCCCGGGATGATCGTCGGGAAGGTCGGCAACGCGGTTCTTCTGCCGCTTCTCGCCAACGTCAAACACGAGCGTGAGGTGTTCACAGCGCGTCTCCAAATGATGCTCGTTGCCGTCTCGTTGCTCGCAGCGCTTTACGCCATTGCGTTTGCGCTCATTGGCGGTCCGGTCCTCACTTTGGCCTTTGGCGCTGCCTACTCCGATCTTCATTTGGTCGTTGCGCTGTTGGCCCTGAGCTGGGCCGTGCGGATGCTTCAGCTTGTGCCCGGTTTGGCGCTTCTGGCTGTCGGCCGGACGCAAGCGCTCCTACTTACGGGTTGCGTGCGCGCTTGTGGACTGCTGCCGGCTTACTGGGCGATTGCTGGTGGTTATGGAATTGCTGGCGTCGCGGCCGTTGCTGTCCTTGCCGAATGTGCAGCACTCGGTTTCATTTCCTGGCGGACGCGACGCCTTCTGCGGTCGGCGCCGTCATCTGCATTGGCGACCGCTTAGCTCAAAGAAACGAGTACGGGTCGACGTCGATCGTGATCCTGAGATCGCCTTTTGCGGGCGGTGCATCTGCCATCCAAGCGCGCAAGTACGACTGAATATCGAGGTCGCGCGGCGCCTTGGCGAGAATGCGAAAACGAAAGCGGCCCCGGACGACCGCGATCGGTGCTTCTGCCGGACCGAGGATCATGATGCGCTCGGATGGTGGGGCCGAACGGGTGACGGCGCGGGCATAGTCGACCGCTAAATCCTTGTCCTTGCAGCTCACGATCAACGCGGCGAGACGGCCAAACGGCGGGAGTTCGCCCATCTGCCGCTGGTGGATCTCATGCGCCAAAAACGCGTCGCGATCGCCATTGAGGATCGCGTTCATGACCGGGTGCTCGGGATTATAGGTCTGGACTAAGCCACGACCCTGGATGCCGCCCGTTCGTCCCGCGCGTCCCGTGACCTGATGTAGAAGTTGGAACGTGCGCTCGCCCGCGCGTGGGTCTGCGCCCTGGGCGAGACCAAGGTCACCGTCGACGATGCCCACGAGCGCCAGGTTTGGGAAGTTGTGTCCCTTGGCGACGATCTGCGTTCCGATGACGATCTGGGCCTCGCCGCTTTCGATCCGGCCAATGACTTTGCGCATGTCCGTCAGGCCGGGGACGAGATCGCTCGATAGGATTTCAAGGCTCGCGTCCGGAAAGCGTTCGCGGACCTCTTCGGCGACGCGTTCCACACCGGGCCCACAGGCAACCAGCGTATCCGGCTCAGAGCATTTCGAGCAGCGTTCCGGGACCGGCAACGAGAAGCCGCAGTGATGGCAATTGAGCCGCTTCTGGAAGCGATGCTCAACGAGCCAAGCGGTGCATTGCGGACATTCCAAGCGATGGCCGCAGCTCCGGCAAAGTGTGAGCGGCGCATAACCGCGGCGATTGAGAAACAAGAGCGATTGCTGTCCGCTCGCCAGTGTCTCGGTCATGGCATTGACGAGATCGGGTGCGAGCCACGTGCCTCGGTCCGGTGCAGAGATCCGCATATCGATGGCACGAACATCGGGCATCGCCGCGCCGGCAAACCGCGATTGCAGACGCACCTGCCGATATCGGCCCTGCAGAGCGTTGACATGGCTTTCGATGGACGGCGTTGCCGAGGCGAGCACAACTGGAATGTTGCCGAGGTGACCTCGGACAACGGCCATATCGCGGGCCTGATAGTGCACGCGATCTTCCTGCTTGAAGCCTGTGTCGTGCTCCTCGTCGACGATGATCAGGCCGAGCGCTGGGAATGGCAGGAAGAGCCCTGAACGCGCACCGACTACACAACGGACATCGCCATTTGCAACGCCGCGCCAGATCCGTCCGCGCTCGGCAGCTGGCAGTGCGGAGTGCCATTCAACCGGTGCGACGCCAAAGCGATGTTCGAAGCGCGACAGGAATTGCGATGTGAGCGCGATCTCCGGCAGCATGATGAGGACCTGTCGGTCCTGTCGCAGCGTCTGGGCCACGGCCTCGAAGTAGACTTCGGTTTTGCCGGAGCCCGTGACGCCATCAAGCAGCGTTGTTGCGAACTGGTCCGCGGCGATAACGGTTTCAAGCTCGTGGACTGCGAGCGCCTGATCGCCCTCGAATGTGACGGTCGCTGCATCGGGGCGCGGTTGTGGAAATCCGCGATCCGGGATCAGAACATCGATGAGCATGCCAGCTTTTACGAGCCCGTCGATGACGCCCGTGGTGCAACCAGCAGCCTGGGCAAGCGCTGATTTTGTTCGGACAAGCCCATCGCCCGCGATGTCGATTGCGCGCTGTCGGGCCGGCGTCATGCGCGGTGGCTCAGGTGCGCCATCGACAATCGCGACGCCCGTTCGTGGTTTCGGCGGATCAAATGCTGCTTGCGCGCCCATCATCAAGCGCAAGACCATGCCGAGCGGGCTAAGCGTGTAGCGGGCGATCCACTCGATAAATCGAAGCGAAATTTCGGGGAGTGGCGGAACTTCAACGGGCCCAACGACGGGCTTGAGCTTGCGCGCGTCGACATTGTCATTGGGGTTGGTTTGGCGATCCCAAACAACGCCGATCCGGACCTGCGGGCCAAACGGAACAAAGACGAACGTTCCGGGCTCCAGAGCGATATGATCCGGGAGGGCGTAGTCATAGGTCTGATCGAGCGCGACCGGAAGCAGGACAGGGACGCGGTTCCGCTCAGCCAATTCGCCGCCCGCTAAGTCGAGTTCGCTGGTCAAATCAGACTTTCGAAACTATGAGAGCCACAGGCGGAACGGCCTGCTCGAGACGCGCGTGACATATCAAATCTCAAAGCAGCTGTGCCGTTCGATCGGACACCGCGCAAGAAATACGGGATCGGGGCAAGGTCATGAAATTTTTTGTCGATACGGCGGATGTGGATGAAATCCGGACGATCGCGTCGACGGGCCTGCTCGACGGTGTGACCACCAATCCGTCGCTCGTCGCCAAAACCGGTCGTGATTTCAAGACGATCATCGGTGAGATTTGCGACGTTATTGATGGACCCGTGAGTGCTGAAGTGGCTGCGACGGCTGCCGACGCCATGATTGCAGAAGGCCGCGAACTTGCAAAAATTTCCGACAACGTCGCCGTCAAAGTGCCGTTGACGATGGATGGGCTCCGCGCCTGCAAAACGCTGACTGGTGAAGGCACGATGGTCAACGTGACGCTCTGCTTTTCGGCCAATCAAGCGCTGTTGGCCGCGAAGGCCGGGGCGACGTTTGTGTCACCGTTCATCGGGCGTCTTGACGATATGGGCCAGGACGGGATGGCCCTCATCAGGGATATCGTCGCGATCTACGATAATTACCCGGAATTCGAGACAGAGGTCCTGGCAGCGTCGATCCGCACGGTGGGTCACGTTCGCGAATGCGCGCTTGCCGGGGCGGATGTCGCGACGATCCCGCCATCGATCATCTCGCAGCTCGTCAAACACCCGCTGACCGACAAAGGCCTTGAGGCGTTCTTGTCAGATTGGGCGAAGACAGGTCAGTCGATCATTTAGGCGGTGTCTGTCAGGCGTCTTCTGCCCACTCCGCGAGATCATCGTCGTCCCAGTCGCCCCCTTGAAGTGGGAAGACCTGGTCGACAACGTAGGGGCCGCCGCCGACGTGTGGCTTTGCGGAATACAGAACGAAACGCGCCGGAAAGAACGGCTCGGCCGCGAACCCGCCGTGGTGGTTGAGGAAGCGGGCCAGTGCCTCGTCTCGAGGTTTCCTCAGGCGCGCGAGCGTGATGTGGGGCCTGAAGTTTCGGGTCTCGGCCTTAAGGCCTGAAAGGCGGGCGGCCCGTTCGGTCGCCGTCTGCAAATTGATCAGGTGATCGGACGCTTCGACGCCCGCCCAGATCGATGTCGGCTCTTTGCTGCCGAATATTCCGAGGCCTTTTACGAGGACTTCGAAGATCGGTCGGTCGATTGCAGCCAAATGCTCAATAAGATCGGTTGCCGTTCGCCCCTCCACATCGCCGAAGAATCTCAGCGTGATATGGAAATCTGCGGGATCGACCCAGCGGGCACCGGGCAGCGGCTGTTTCAGGCGCGCAAGTGCGTCGGTCACTTCGGGTGGCAATTCGAGACCGGCGAACAACCGTGGCATTGCTCTGCCTCCGCGTGGGCCAGCTCTCTCAATCGGCAGGATAAGACTGCAAACTGACCCGTCTGCCGGGCAACGTTCCGAGCAGACGGATCAGTCGTCTTCTTACGACAGGACCCGGGTCATAGCGCCGTCGATGGCTGAAATGATCTCGTCGATGTCGTCCTTCGTGCAGATCAAGGCCGGGCTCAGGCACAGCGTATTGTTGAGGCCATGCAGCGAACGGTTTGTTGCACCAATGACAACGGCGTTCTCATTGAAGCAATCGGCGACGATCGCTTGAACGAGGCCTTCATCAAGTGGGTCCTTGGTGTCGCGGTCTTTGACCAGTTCTGCGCCACAGAACAGACCTTTACCGCGGACCTCGCCAATCGCCGGATGCTTTCCTTGCAGCTCGGTCAGCCGCTCGACGAGGTAGTCGCCCATCGCCTCCGTGTTTTCGAGCAGCTTTTCGTCTTCGAGGATACGCATGTTTTCAAGCGCTGCCGCCGGTCCCGCCGCGCAGCCGCCAAACGTGGAGATGTCGCGGAAGTAGCTCATGGGGTCGTTCGGGGTCGCCTTAAACTTCTCAAAGACGGCCTCGGTGGTGACCGTGCAAGAAATTGCGGCGTAACCCGACGCAACGCCCTTGGCCATCGTGACGATGTCCGGTTCGACGCCGTAGTGCTGGTAGCCGAACCATGTTCCCGTCCGACCCATGCCGCAGACGACCTCGTCGATGATGAGGAGAATGTCGTACTTGCGGCAGATCTCCTGGACGCGTGGCCAGTAGCCTTCCGGTGGCGTGATGACACCGCCGCCTGCAGTGATCGGCTCGAGGATCAGGCCGCCAACCGTCTCCGGTCCTTCGCGCAGGATGACCTCTTCGATCGCGTTGGCCGCCCGAACGCCGTAGTCTTCAACATCGCCCCACTGAGAGCGATACTCGAGGCAATGCGGAACTTCGACGAAGCCCGGCGTGAAGGGCCCGTACTGGTCGCGGCGCTGCGCTTGTCCGCCGGACGAAAGTGCTGTGATCGTTGTGCCGTGATAGTCGCGCTCGCGGTAGAGGATCTTGTATTTTTCGCCGCCGTACTGGTTGTGTGCGATTTGGCGAACGATCTTGTAGGCCTTCTCGTTCGCCTCAGAGCCGGAGTTCGAATAGTAGACGCGGGCCATGCCCGGCATCTTTTCAATGAGTTTCTCGGCAAACAGCGCGCCCGGGATTGAGCCTGCGGAATTGGCGAAAAAGTTGAGCTTCACGAGCTGGTCGCGCACCGCATCCGCAATCGTGGTCCGACCGTAGCCAACGTTGACGGTCCATACGCCGCCGGAAACCGCGTCCAGATGCTCGCGGCCGACGGTGTTCCAAACGCGAAGGCCCTTGCCCTCGATGATGACAAGCGGATCTGCCGTTTCGAATTTTTTGTGCTGCGTCAGGTGATGCCAGACGTTGGCACGATCAGCTTCGATCACATGCGAGAAGTCATTTTCCCCGACGCGCAAATTCATGATGGGTCTTTCCTCTAACAGTCTTGGAGCGCTCCGTGCTCCGTACTCATCGCAACCGTCGAGCGGGTCGGATTGCGAACAGCGCCATCGCACCTCAAATTAGAACGTGCCCTGATGCCTGAGACAAGTATTGCCCAGAGGCACAGGCCCAAACGCGACAATAAGGGATCCGAAAAGCGGTGAGTTAAAGAGTGGCACGGTTTGCGGTGGTTTGTCTTCACGAAACGCGGTGCGACTCCGTCCGCAGCTCTATCCGAAAGCATATGTCAACATGAATTGCCAGCTTATGTGTCAAGTTGATTTGACTCTGTTTGACAGGTTGCGCTGAGACAAGCCTGTTCGTGCGTGCGGCGATTTCGGCACACCGTTGGGCAT
>JBCBWG010000086.1:0-12144 GCA_039817205.1 Pseudomonadota bacterium | reverse complement strand
CGGGCGCAATCGTCTCGGATATCTCGCGCGGCGGACCGGCAGCATCGGCGGGCCTACGCGTCGGTGATGTGGTCACAGCTGTTGACGGGCGCGACGTCTCTGACGCGCGCGGTGCCCGCTATCGCATGACGACAACCGGGGTTGGCCGCACCGCGAAACTCACCATTTTGCGAAATGGTCGCAGCCGCACGGTTTCGATCCGCCTCGCAGCACTGCCAAAACCATCCCGCAACGATGTGCGTCTGTTGCGTGGCCAGCATCCGTTCGATGGCGTGCAGGTCGCAAACCCAGTTCCAGCCGTGATCGACCAACTAAACGTGCGCCAAGGGGATGGCGTCGTCGTGCTCGGTGTGCGCCGCGACGGATACGGCGCAAGCCTTGGCTTCCGCCGGGGCGATGTCATCGTTGAAGTTTCCGGGCGTCGGGTTGCAACCATTAGGGACCTTCAACGCGTCTTGCGGCGCCGCCAACGTTTCTGGGAGATCGCCGTGAGACGCGGTGACCGGTTGGTCCGCTGGCAGGTGCAGGGATGAGCTTGATCGGCGGTGGCGGTAGCGGTGGTGGTCGCCGTATGCCGCCCGGCGGTGGCGGCTGGGCCGGTGGTGCGATTGGTCAGGCGAAAGCCCTCGATCTGATTGAGCGGTTCCGTCTCAGTCCGCATCCCGAGGGCGGCCACTATCGCGAAACGTTTCGCGATGGTCCTGGTCCGGATGGTCGCGCGAAGTCGACGGCGATCCTCTACCTCTTGCAGGGCGGCGAGGTTTCGCATTGGCATCGCGTCGACGCTGCCGAGGTCTGGCACTTTTATGCCGGTGGCCCCATGCAGATCCAGGTGTCTGATGATGGTGACGAGGTGTCAAACCATTGTCTTTGGCACCCGGATGCGCGCCTGATTGGTGCGCCCGAAATCGTGCCGCAGGTTGTTGTGCCAGCCGGCGCCTGGCAGTCGGCGCGCACGGACGCTGCTTGGTCACTGGTTGGCTGTACGGTCGCGCCAGGATTTTCATTTGAGCATTTCGAAATGGCGCCACCGGATTGGAAGCCGAAGGCGCTTCGATGAGCGATTTGTTTGAAGCAGCCGGCATGGACGATGGATCGGGGCGCCCACTGGCCGATCGGCTCCGTCCGCAGTCCCTCGATGCGATCGTTGGCCAAGAGCATATCGTCGGGCCCGATGGGACGTTGACCCGGCTTTTGAAGCAAGGCCGCCTCCCGAGCCTCATCCTGTGGGGGCCTCCAGGCACGGGCAAGACGACGACGGCGCGGCTTCTGGCAGGCGAAACGGACCTCGCTTTCGAGCAGCTGTCGGCAATCTTTTCCGGCGTTCAAGATCTGAGAAAAGCGTTTGCCCGCGCAGAGGAGCGCCGTCGCATCGGCCAGGGCACGCTTCTATTCGTCGACGAGATCCATCGGTTCAATCGCGCGCAACAGGACAGCTTTCTGCCGCACATGGAAGACGGGACGATCGTTCTCGTTGGTGCGACGACCGAAAACCCGTCGTTTGAGTTGAACCCGGCGATCCTGTCGCGGGCGAGCGTGCTCGTCTTGAACCGCCTGGACCATGACGCGGTTGAGCGTCTACTCGCAAAGGCGGAAGCGGCTGAAGAGCGGGGGCTGCCGCTGACATTGGATGCACGCGCGACGGTGATCGCAATGGCGGATGGTGATGGTCGGGCCGCGCTCAATCTCGCCGAAGAGATATTTCTCGCGACCGGCCCAGACAGTCCGCCGTTTGAGCCCGATGACTTGGTTGGCTTGGTCCAGCGCCGCGCACCGGTCTATGACAAGGGCCGTGAGGGGCATTACAACCTGATCTCGGCATTGCATAAGTCGGTGCGTGGCTCCGATCCGGATGCGGCCCTTTATTGGCTGTGCCGGATGCTCGATGGCGGCGAAGACCGGTTATTCCTCGCGCGACGCCTCGTTCGTATGGCGGTGGAAGACATCGGGCTCGCCGACCCGAACGCGCTTGTTCAAGCGAATGCGGCCAAGGATGCTTTCCACTTTCTCGGAGCGCCGGAAGGGGAGTTGGCGTTGGCACAGGCGACGATTTACTTGGCGACGGCGCCGAAATCGAATGCGCAGTACAAGGCCTACAAATCAGCGATGCGGGCCGCCAAAGAGCACGGGAGTGTCGCTCCGCCGGCGCACATCCTGAATGCGCCGACGGGGCTCATGAAAGACCTCGGCTACGGCGCTGGGTATGACTATGATCACGACGCCGAAGATGGTTTTTCGGGGCAGGATTATTTCCCGGAGACGATTGGCCGTCAGACCTTCTACGAGCCGGTTGAGCGCGGCTTTGAGCGCGACCTAAAAAAGCGGCTGGCATATTGGGCCGCGCTCCGGGACAAGCGCCAGGACAAGCGCCAGGACAAGCGGCAGGCCTGAGCGCCCACGCGCCTGACCTTTACTTCGCCCAATCAGTCTGATTGCGTCCCTCGCAGACGATCCGAAAACGGCGTGAGACGTGCGAATGGCCATCGAGTTCAGGGATCTGTGGTTCGGCCACCCTATCAACGAGAGCATCCAGACACCTTGTATCGCGCCGGAGGATGGGAATTACCTTGGCTCGGTCGCGCGGAAGGGGTTTCCAACGCACGCAAACCAGTGCGCGATCCGCATCGGCATTGCGCTGCGTCGTGCCGGTGTGCGCCGTGAACAGATCACCGGTTGCATCACGTGTGGCGCACATCCGGCTGAGTTGATGCACTATATCCGAGCAACGGAGGTCGCGAACGCTCTGACCCGTGCCAACATCGATGGCATCGGGCCACGTCAGGTTCTCCGTGGCAAGGAGCCTGCGGAGTTCTATCCCAAGCTCTTCGGTAAGACTGGCATCATCTACATCAAGGACTATTGGCATCGTGGGAGCGACCGCCAGGGCTTCCCGACGGGTGACCACATCGATGTCTGGAATGGCTACCGCTCGACATCAAAGTGGTTGATGGAGTGGTTTGCCTGGCTCGGCTACTATTCCAACTATGCCGAAGCGCGGGAGATTTGGTTCTGGCCCGTTGACTGAGTTGGCCGACGATCCGGCGGCTATAAACGTTGCGCGTGAAGGAACACATCGTGACGAGGGATCTGATTGTTTGGGGCGGTGCTGGAGCACTTGTTGTGGTCGTGCTCGGCGCGATCCTCATCACGCGCGGACCGATGTTGCGCTACATTCTGGCGATGGCGTTTGCGTCGTCATCGGCGCTGTCGGCCACGCTTTTTCTCGCAAACCCGATTGCGAATTACGTGACCAGCCGTCTCAGGTTTGAAAGCCCGGACGGGGCGGCAGACACCCACATTCTCACGTTCCTTGGCGTCAACATATCGGCGCTGCTTGTTGGATGGCTTTTTGGTTGGCTTGTCTCCGGACCCTTAATCGAGCGGACGCGGGTGCGGTGACGTGCTGATCCAGAATTTCGCGCTCGTGTGTGCCGGTGGTGCGCTCGGTGCTGGCGCGCGGTTCCTCGTCAATACGGCAGCCCTTCAAATGATGGGCCCTGGATTTCCCTGGGGCACCTTGCTCGTCAACATTGTTGGATCATTTCTGATGGGTCTTGTCGCGCAATACGTGCTGATGCGAACGGGGCTATCGCTCGGTGCCAAGCTCTTTCTGATGACCGGCGTGCTTGGCGGGTTTACGACATTCTCGGCTTTCGCGCTTGATGTCGGTTTGCTGGTTGATCGAGATGAAATGCTCGCCGCAGCCGCCTATGTTATCACGAGCGTTAGCGGGGCGATCCTGGCGCTCTTCGCCGGTCAGTGGGTCATGCGCTCCGCGCTTGGCTAAATGCTTCAAGGCGACTGTGCACTGAGACAGCGATACCGTTGGTCAGAGGCAAACGGTGGCCCGGAGCGTGCGATCCAAAAGGCAGAGCCTGTTCAGGACTGGTATGACTATGAGTGATCAACAAACGCGGAAAACGGAGACGGTCTCGGTGCGGGCGCCAGATGCTGGGATGCGGCTCGACCGTTGGTTCCGTCAGCACTACCCGCACGTCACGAACGGGCATCTACAAAAGCTCCTGCGAAAAGGCGTGGTCCGCGTCGACGCGAAGAAGGTGGCAGCAAATGCGCGCGTTGAAGAAGGCGCACAGGTGCAGATGCCGTTGGCGCTCGTGTCACCCGATCAAGCGTTGCCTGCATCGCCCTCGGTGAAGCCGCCGCTTGGGCTGTCGAAAGCAGACCGCAAGTTGATCGACGACATGATCCTCTACGAAGACGATGACGTCGTCGTGCTCAACAAACCGCAAGGGCTTGCGGTCCAGGGTGGCTCTGGAACGGTTCGGCACATCGACGGTCTGTTGGCCGGTATGCAGGACCGATTTGGCGATCGGCCGCGGCTCGTACACCGCCTCGACCGCGACACCACCGGCGTTCTGCTCGTTGCCAAATCACGCGCGGTCGCGGCCACACTGGGCGAAGTCTTTCGCAGCCGGTCCGCCGCGAAAACCTATTGGGCGTTGGTCATCGGTGTCCCGCGCCCGGCGCAGGGCAAAATTGAAGCAGCTCTCGTCAAAGCCTCCGGGCCCGAGGGTGACCGGGTGCGCCGCGCCCGTCCCGGCGAACAGGATCGCGCGATGCACGCGACGACGCACTACAACGTCATCGAGCGGTGCGGGACGAAGGCTGCCTGGGTGTCGCTGAAACCTGTGACCGGCCGCCAGCATCAATTGCGTGCGCACATGGCCTCGATTGATCATCCGATTGCGGGCGACAACAAGTATGAAGGTGGCATGACGCTGCCGGCCGAAAACATGTCTCAGCGCTTGCATCTGCACGCGCGTCGGCTCGTGATCCCAAGGCCGAGCGGGAGCGGTTCCATTGACGTCACGGCACCGTTGCCCGCACACATGCGCGAGACCTGGGACCTGCTGGGTCTCAACGCCGATCGGTATGAGGCCACGGATTAAGCCGCGCGCGGCCAGACTGCGGAACTGGCGGGCAAAGGAGGGACGATGAAGCTCGTCATCTTTGATTGCGACGGCACCCTGGTCGACAGTCAGCACCTGATCGTCTCGGCGATGGTGACCGCGTTTGAGCGCGAGGGCCTCAGCCCACCGCCACGCGAAACCATTCTGTCGATCGTTGGTTTGTCATTGCCATATGCGGTCGCGATGCTCGTGCCCGATCTCGAGCAGGCACGGGTTCATGCCATCTCAGAAGGCTATAAGCGTGCGTTCGGTGAGCTCCGTCTCGTTCCGGGGAGTGATGAGCCGCTCTATGACGGGATGCGCGATATTCTCGACGACATTAGTGCCGGTGATGAGACGCTCATGGCGATCGCAACGGGCAAATCTCGTCGCGGCGTCGATCGTGTTTTGCAGCACCAGCGGCTCGAGGGCCGGTTCGTGTCGATCCATACGGCGGACAACCATCCCTCGAAGCCGCACCCGGAAATGATCGAGGCGGCGATGGCTGCCAGTGGTGTGTCGGCCGCGGACACCGTGATGGTCGGCGACACCACGTTCGACATCGAGATGGCGCGGGCCGCGGGCGTGCGGGCGATTGGCGTGACCTGGGGCTACCATCCGGTCGATCATCTGATCCGCGCCGGTGCGCACCAGATTTGTGAGACCAGACCAGATCTCCGCCAAGCTCTCAGAGAGTTTTTCAGTTCGGAATTGGACCCCGCATGAGCCGGCCAGACGACGAGCGCGCATCTTTGTTTGATTTGGACCAACCGTCCAGGGACGCGCCGAGCGATGATCAGACGGCGGCTGCACGGGATGATGCGATCAAGCGGATCGGGCGCGAGGCGCTCCCGGAACTGCCAAAGCGGTTTTATACGTCCGTGACAATCGGTGTTGGCGAGAGCCCCACGCGGGCGCACGCCATTTTGCTCGATGGCCGACCGGTGCGTACGCCCGGCAAGCAGCCGCTCGCGGTTTCGCACTACGAGCTGGCCGAGGCGATCGGGACGGAGTGGCGCGAGCAGGGCGAGCGGATTGACCCTGAAACCATGCCGCTGACCCGCCTCAGCAACACGATCCTCGATGGCGTCTCAGCCAACATGGACCGGTTGCGCCACGAGATCGTTGAGTACGCGGGGAGCGATCTTCTTTGTTATCGCGCGGAAAGTCCGGCCCAACTCGTGGCTTTGCAAAATGCGCACTGGGACCCGCCGATCGCCTGGGCTGAGGCGCGGCTTGGCGCGACGTTCAAATTGGCCGGTGGCATCATGCCGGTCGCACAACCGGATGAAACACTTGAGGCCGTGCGCGATGCGATCGCCGCTCACGATCCGTTCCGTCTTGGCGCGATGCACGTTGCAATGACGCTTACTGGATCGTCGTTACTGGCACTCGCCCTCGTTGAACGCGCACAGTCGCCGGACGAAGCGTGGGCCGCGGCTCATGTCGACGAAGATTGGCAAATCAGCCAGTGGGGCGAAGACGAGGAAGCCATGACCCGCCGCACGCGGCGTCGCCGCGAGTTCGATGCTGCTTGCTTTGTCTTATCCTGCGAAACACAAAACACGTGATGGAGCGCTGCGCTGCGCGGTGTCCGTTTCGCCGTTGTCGATGCCAACTTACTGGACGTCTGGACGATGATCGACGACGATGCGGCCACTGCTTCCGCGTCGGACGATGAAAAGGTCTCCGTTACGGACGGAAAACTCAGACGCAATGTTCCGGCTGAACAGTCCGGCCTTGGGGAACGTCAGTGCGGCTGGCTGACAGAGCGTATGTGTGACCTCGGTCCGGCTTGGCAACCGCTGGTTGTCTGGCCCGAGTTTGTATCTTACGTGTCGGCCGCTCACGTTCCGAATACGCATTCGATATCGCAGAGCAGCGGGCCGACCGAACAGTTGAACGGCTAAGAATTTGGATTGCCCCGGGGCTTTTGCAACGCCGACGCCGATCTCGGTTGAGTGCGGTGTCAGCATATTTCGGCGGTGGCCGGGTGAGTTCTCCCAACCGGTGACCGCCTCGCGTGCCAACTGCCGCGTGCGAAACCCACGACTGTCGAGAAGCGAGGCCAAGTTCTCGGCGAACTGGCAGTAGTCGTAGCCGCCAGCTGTTGCACGATCGGCTGGCTGTCGCCCGTCGGCCGTATGGGAGAACCGGCCGCTTTCGGCGAGGAAGCGCGCGTATCTTCGGGCAATCACATCAAGCTGCCGAGACCGGCGCACGGCGCCGAGCTCTTGTTTCGCGCGAAAAGCGTTCGTCATCTCGACGATCGCGATTTCGGTCTGTGGCAGATCGGGTGTCATGTGCGGTGCGTGGTTTGGTGTTGAATGCTTCGGAAGGACGGGCGTGAGGATAAACGCCGTCGCAACATCACACCGTTCGGCTAATCGCTTGTCGCTTTCGCGGCGGGGATGGGACGATAATCGTACCAGCCGTCGGGGCCGAGATGCTGCTGGGGCTGGAAGCGCGTTTTGTAGGCCATCTTCTGTGAGCGATCGATCCAGTAGCCAAGATATAGGTACGGGAGGCCAAGACGCCTGGCGTACGTGATGTGCTCAAGGATCATGTAGGTGCCGAGGCTGCGGCGATCCTCTTCCGGGTCGAAAAAGCTGTAGACCATAGACACGCCGTCGGAGAGACGATCGCACAGTGAGACGGCGATCAGCGGCCAATCTTCGACGCGGGTGTCGATCGCGTTGCGTGGCTTGAGGCGGTACTCCGTGAGCGATGTATTGACGATCGAGTCTTCGATCATCATCGCGAAATCGAGGACCGTCATATCCGCCATGCCGCCATCGCCGTGACGCGCATCGATGTAGCGTCGGAACAGCGCGTAGTGTTCGGCGGTCGGCTGGGCCTTGAGACGGCGCGCAAACAGATCGCGATTTCGGCTCAAGATGCGGCGCTGATTGCGAGTGGCCTCGAACGTCTCATTGATCACGCGAACCGAGATGCAGGCTTGGCATCCGTCGCAATAGGGCATGTAGGCGATGTTTTGGCTGCGCCGAAAGCCGCCGCGCAGCAACGTGTCGACAAGTGCGGTTGGCTTCTCGGGCGTCAGATGCGTGAATAGCTTCCGTTCCCGCCGGTTTGGCAGATACGGGCACGCCTGCGCAGATGTCACGTAGAACTCCGGAAAGTTCTTGTGCTGCTCTGTCATGCGGGATTTGCCATCCGAGTTGTCATACGCCAGGTAGCGCGTCGGCTAGGTAGCCCACCTGCGAGTATGGCTGCAACGCGAGCGAGTGCAAGCAGTTCCTATCAGCAATTTTACCGCAGATCACCGCGAGGACCCAAGCGGCCTCCGCCTCGGCAGCCGGGAACCGCTTGCGTCAACGGGCCTTGGCGCAAAGCGTCGTCACCCTAAGTTGAGGCCTGTTTCGCCATGAGACGGGCAGCGGCTGGGGCAAAGTATGTGAGGACACTGCAGGCCCCCGCCCGCTTGAACGCCATCAGGCTCTCCATCATCACCCGGTCGGCATCGAGCCATCCGTTTTGGGCCGCCGCCATCAACATCGAGTATTCGCCTGAGACCTGGTAGGCGACGGTCGGCACGCCGAACTCCCGAGACACGCGAGAGATGATGTCGAGATAGGGCATGCCCGGTTTGACCATGACCATGTCGGCGCCTTCGGCGATGTCGAGTGCAACCTCACGGATTGCTTCATCTCCGTTCGCCGGGTCCATCTGATACGTGCGCTTATCGCCCTTCAGCGCCGTGGTTGATCCAATTGCATCGCGGAATGGGCTATAAAACCCGGACGCATATTTGGCAGCGTAGGACAGGATTTGCGTGTTGGTGTGGCCGGCGGCCTCGAGCGCCTCTCGGATTGCGCCAACCCGGCCGTCCATCATGTCCGACGGTGCAATGACATCGCATCCCGCGTCCACTTGGATCAGGGACTGGGTGATGAGGGCTGCGACCGTCTCGTCGTTCAAGATAACGCCGTCACGTAGAAATCCATCGTGCCCGTGGCTCGTGTAGGGATCTAGCGCTGCATCACAGATAATGCCGATGTCCAAGCCCGCGCCGCGCACGGCCCGGACGGCGCGACAGACGAGGTTGTCCGGGTTGAGCGCTTCGGTTGCGGCTTCGTCTCGTTTGTCGGGGGCGGTGTAGGGAAAGATTGCGATGGCTGGAATCCCGAGCGCCATGGCCTCGTCGGCGGCAGCTGGAAACCGATCGACCGAGATCCGGTGGACGCCCGGCATCGAGCTGACGGGGTCGTTTACTTCGGAGCCTTCGACGACAAACATCGGCCAAATGAGATCTGCGGGGCTCAGGTGATTTTCAGCAACGAGCCGACGCGACCAGTTGGCCTTCCGGTTCCGCCGCATTCGGAGCGCCGGATAGCAACCCACTTGGCAGTCGGCAACGCTCGAACGCCCCGGCTTTGGATCCAAACTCGATCTCGTCACACGCTCTTGCATCGTCCACTCGTTCGCCAAACTTCCGGGTCCCAAACAGTGACCGTTTCAGAGCGTTGAGACAATCGCCTATCGTCGGATGACGGACCGCGTCGCGCCAGATGCTTGCCCAACCGATTTTCGGTGATCACCGGCAGAACGTCCCAAGCCTTCGGTTCGCAAGGTCGACGTGGAAATGATTGCGGTGGGCTCTGTCATATTCCGGGCCGAGGACGGTTCCGAAATGCCGGCAGGCGCTGCGATGTGCCGTTTTCAAGAATTTGCGATAACCGCGCTTGGTTGCCCGCGAGAGGCGATGAGCCGAGACCCGCGTCGTCGCGGCCGAGATTGGGCCGCCGAGGCGTGAGATCCCGAGAGACATCGTCGGCTCCGCGCGCTTGTCGATCGCGCTGTTGCCAGGGCCGGTGAAGCTGAATGTCGGCACCGCTGCGGACCGGAGTGTTGGCGCGACGGTCGGTGCGAGCGTGCCGCGGGCAAGCGTTCCGGTTGTGATGGCCGGAGCCCCTGCAGGACTGGGCTTTGCAGTCTTAGGCTCTGATGTTTGGGGGGCTGCAGCGATTTTCGGGGCGCGCTGGGTTTGTGATGTCTGCTTTTTCTTTTTCCGCGCGAGATAGCGGCGCATCTGATGGCGGGTCGGACCCCAGTGTGCGATCAGCTCGACCGCGCGCCGGTCCGTGAGTGCAAACCCTCGGATGTCGAGTGCATTGGCTCGTGCGTGCTGGCTCAATCGGCCACGCTTGCGCCCGTAGGCGTTGCGGCACGAATAGTCGCTCATGACGTCGATCGCACGGATACGGCGACCGGTGTATTTCTTCGCGGCCGGCTGCAGATCCTGGCCAATCCAGTCTGCGAGCGCAGCCACCATCGGACAGTTGAGAACAGGTGGCGGATCAAATCGCACGTTGGCACGTCCACCTAAGGCCTTGAGCCGAACCGGTGCCGGTTCGCCGCAAGCGCCACGTTTAATCGGCTTGAGGACTTCAACCTCGGCGCCTGTCTGCACGATAATCCGCTGACAGAGAGCGAGAGCCTTCGCGCGATCTGACTGCGACCACCTCCGCGCTGATGCGGGTGTCGCAAATGCTGGCCGATGAACAACATGGCGCGGCTGGGCTTGCGGGGCGGCCGCCGATTGAGCGCTCGCGCTGCTGGGCTGTGACCGTCGTCGCGGCGGTTGGGTTCGGTGCTGCGGAACGGTCTGCCTTTGCGCTGGGGCGCGGCTCTGTGCGGCGGGCGCGGGCGTTCGACGAGCGGTCTTTGGCGGCGGGATCACGACCCGCGTCAGCTGACCGTCACGCGTGAAAACATAGCGGACGGTCCCAGCCTCAGAATTCGGAGTGGATTGCGCCGCAGTGGTCTTTGCTCCGATTAGGCACGAGACGCCCACCGTGCAAGCAAACACTGTCATTGATGCAACAATTGACGCCACACTGACGTGGCGAACGCCGACGAACACCGTCATGCTGACCCCGTATTTCACCCAGCAAGCACCCAGCCTGCTACTGCCCCACTTCCGAATCTGGCTGATTCGCGGCGAAGCGAAGGCAGGCTTGCGGTATGAAATCCAAGAAAGACCTATTCCTCTAAATGGTTGATGGTCCGAGGACTTGGGTCCTCTTATTGCCGATGGGCTCGCCGGCGTTCCGGGTGGCGGTGCATAAGCGGCCAATGCAACTGTGGAGCACGCGATGGCGCACGCCGCCGAACCCAAACACTTCGCCGATGGTGATGTGACGATCGAGACGCGCAACGCAGTTGCGGTCATCACGCTCAACCGGCCCCGCGCGCTCAATGCCCTGACCAACGCCATGCGTCAGGAGATCGCCAAGGCGCTGCCCATTTTTGCGCGCGATCCCGTCATCTACGCGCTTGTTATCCGATCGGCGAGCGATCGCGCGTTTTGTGCCGGGGGCGACGTGCGCGAGCTGGTGAGCCTGGCTGAAAGCGACTTAAGCGCCGCCCACGAGGCGTTGGCATTCGAATATCGTTTGAATTGGATGCTCGAGTGCTTCCCGAAACCAACCGTCTCGCTGATTGACGGTTTTGTTGCGGGCTCAGGCGTTGGGCTCACGAGCTTTGGAACGCACAAGGTCGCCGGCCCAAATTATCGCTTTGCCATGCCAGAGACCGTAATCGGGCTCTTTCCGGACGTTGGCATTTGCCATCCACTCGCCAGACTGCCGAATGATATCGGGACGTATCTCGCGCTAACGGGCAATACGATCGAACGGGATGACGCTCGCGCGCTCGATCTCGCGAGCCATCGCGCCGATGGCGGGGTCTTTGATGAACTCGTGGATGAACTCGCCGATGCCAAACCCATCGATGCGTTGCTCGATCGTCTCTGCGGATCGGCTGAAACAGGAGCAACTCTAACTGGCGGTGCCGTCTATTCCAAACGCGACCAAATCCAGGATTGGTTCTCTGGATCTTCGGTGACCGATATTTTCGACAGGCTTGAAACGGCCGCGAAAGAGGGAAGCGGCGATGCGAGGCTATTCGCGGCGGAGACGCTTAAAACGTTGCGGAGCCGCTCGCCGATTTCTCTTGTCGTGACGCTCCGGCATTTGAGAGCAGCGGCCGATATGGACATTCGCGAAACACTCATTGGTGATTATCGCCTCGCGCAGCAGTTTCTCGCCGATCGGGATTTTGCCGAAGGCGTGCGTGCGCTGCTCATCGATAAAGACCGCTCGCCGAACTGGCAGGTTGCAAGTATTGCTGATGTGACCGGTGAGACGCTGGCGCCGTATTTCGATGATCACAAAGGGGAGCCGCTGGAATTACCATTACGCGAGGATATGCA
>JBCBWG010000085.1:0-12157 GCA_039817205.1 Pseudomonadota bacterium | reverse complement strand
CCAGTCCGTCTCTAAGGCCACTCGTGACTGGGCCACCCACGACTGGACCACATGAAACAGGGCCAAATGCGACTCGTCCACATGCGACCGGGCTTGGCCGTAACGAGGTCGACACTGAATGTCCGAGATGTCGTCGAGAAGACGTTTCGCGGTCGACCCGGTTACTCCTCGACCTTCACCTCACGGGTTGCGCCTTCGTCGCCGGTGCCCCGCCCGAAATCAGGATTAATTTCGGTCCGCGTCGTCGTGTCGGATTCATACCAGGCTTTTTCGATGCCGCGACGCACTTTGCGCGCTGTGAAGTCGCCCGCCAGATGTCGATTGAGGTCCGCTTTGATCTGAGCTGTTCGCGCATCGTCGCAGTAATTCGGATCTGCCGAAATGCGCGATGCAATACGACGCTTCGTAAAATCGTAGCGGGGCCCGAGGCTGGCAACCGCTTCTGGTGTCCCGCCCTGCGCTGTTTCAAAAGCCAGGTAATTCGCCTTCAAATCGCCCGGGCTAAATACGTACCCGCACTTCTGGGCGCGCGCTGAGACGGCTGCAACCTGTACCGTGCGGTCAAGTGGCGTGACCGCCGGTGCGGCGGGTGCGGCGCGGCTTTGCGACGTCGGAAGGATCGAACCCGTGCTCAGGAGGTTCGAGGCCGTGCTCGAACATGCACCGCTGACAAGCGTGGCGACGCAAACGGCGACAACGCCAAACTTGAAACCATGCGGCCGGAACCGCGAAATCGCCTGCTTCGGTCTCTGCCCAATGATATGCGTTTTCGACATCCTGCCGTCCCCCAACGTCCAGTTCCCGCCCGGCTGACGATTGATGGGATGGCCATCGTTGTCAGCCCGAACCGCTCTCGCACCCCACGCGCCGACCGATTCTTACCTCATCAAGGCACGCATAGCACGATCGAGCCCATCCAGCGTCAACGGAAACATGCGTCCTTCAAATTGTTTGCGGATCATCTCGGTCGATTGGGTCCAAGTCCAGTGCTCTTCTTGCACCGGGTTGAGCCAGACGCAGTGTTCGAACTGATCCAGCACACGCTGTAGCCAGACTTGGCCGGGCTCAGGGTTCATGTGCTCGACGGAACCGCCGGGCACGGCCACCTCGTACGGGCTCATCGCGGCATCACCGATGAAGATCACCTTATAGTCGCTCGGGTATGTGTGCAGCAGATCCCACGTCTGTGTCCGTTCCGTCCAGCGCCGCGCGTTATCGCTCCAGACGAACTCGTAGAGACAATTGTGGAAGTAGTAGCTGGCGAGGTTCTTGAATTCAGCGCGTGCGGCGGAAAACAGCTGCTCGGCCGTCTGGACGTGCCAATCCATCGATCCGCCAACATCCAACAGCATCAGCACCTTGACGGCGTTCCGTCTCTCGGGTCGCAAACGCACGTCGAGATAGCCTTGGTTCGCCGTCGATCGGATCGTTGCATCGAGATCAAGCTCTTCGACTGCGCCGGTGCGCGCGAATTGCCGGAGGCGTCGAAGTGCGATTTTCAAATTCCGGGTCCCAAGCTCAAGCTGATCGTCGAAGTCCTTGAACTCGCGCTTATCCCACACTTTGACGGCGCGTCGGTGGCGGCTCTCTTTTTGGCCAATGCGGACGCCCTCGGGATTGTAACCGTCGGCGCCAAATGGCGAGGTTCCGCGCGTGCCGATCCAACGGTTGCCGCCCTCATGCCGACCTTTCTGCTCTTCGAGACGTTCCTTGAGCGTCTCCATCAGTTTGTCCCAACCGCCAAGCGCCTCGATTTTGGCTTTGTCTTCGTCTGACAGGTATTTCGCACCGATGCTTTTCAGCCAATCCTCGGGAATGTCGGTTGTGAGATCTTCGGTGCTCAGGGCTTCAAGGCCTTTGAAAACATGCCCGAAAACCTGGTCAAACCGGTCGATGTGACGCTCATCCTTCACGAGTGCCGCGCGCGACAAGTAATAGAAATCCTCAACGCGGCGGTTGGCCAGATCGAGCGACAGCGCTTCCATCAGGGTGAGGTACTCGCGCAGACTGACGGGGATTTTGGCGGCACGCAGATCCTCGAAGAAGCGGACAAACATGGTGGTGTGCAGCTCCTCGGGCTCGTGTCTTGCTTGGGCTCGTGTCTTGCCCGGCCTCTTGTTTTTTGCTTGGGCTCGAGCCTGGGGCGGAGGCCAATCCGCGGACAAGATCGAGATCGACCGCGCACCGGCGCTGCCTCACGACAGCTGCCCGACGCTTCGCACGCATGTAATCTGTGGCACACGCGGTGGCAAATGCGCGCTTCTCCACTGAACTCTACAACAATTTCCTATGCCATCCCTCTGAAACGCAAGGCGTTCTATTCATGTTCCTCATTTGTCTTGACGTCGAAACAAAAATAGAACATCTTATGTTTACCAATTTGCGGATCACGACTCATTCAATAGGGTGGCCACCATGAACGCTCCGGTACTTCGAGTGATTGAGGGGGATAAGGTGGACAAGGAAAAAGCGCTGGCCGCGGCTCTTGCCCAAATCGAAAAGAATTTCGGCAAGGGCTCTGTCATGAAGCTCGGCGCCAACGATCACACGATTGATGTGGAGGCGATCCCGACCGGTTCCCTCAGCTTGGATATTGCTCTTGGGATCGGCGGTCTGCCAAAGGGCCGTGTCATTGAGATCTACGGACCGGAATCGTCTGGCAAAACCACGCTGGCCTTGCACGTGGTTGCGGAGTGCCAAAAACGTGGTGGCATTTGCGGTTTTGTCGACGCCGAGCACGCGTTAGACCCGGTCTATGCGCGCCGGCTTGGTGTGAAGACCGAGGACCTTCTGATCTCGCAGCCGGACAGCGGTGAGCAGTCGCTTGAGATTGCCGATACGCTGGTGCGGTCGGGAGCGGTCGATGTGATCGTCATCGATTCCGTGGCAGCGCTCACGCCAAAAGCGGAACTTGAGGGCGAGATGGGCGACAGTCTGCCAGGCCTTCAGGCGCGCTTGATGAGCCAAGCGCTCCGCAAGCTCACCGGATCGATTTCCAAGTCGGGCTGCATGGTGATTTTCATCAACCAGATCCGACTGAAGATCGGCGTGATGTTTGGAAATCCGGAGACGACGACGGGTGGTAACGCGCTGAAGTTCTACTCGTCGGTCCGCCTCGACATTCGCCGTATCGGACAGATTAAAGATCGCGACGAGGTGGTCGGCAACCAAACGCGTGTGAAGGTCGTCAAAAACAAAGTCGCCCCGCCGTTCAAGCAGGTCGAATTCGACATCATGTACGGGCGGGGCATCTCGAAGGTCGGCGAAATCATCGATCTTGGTGTGAAAGCTGACATCATTGAGAAGTCGGGCGCGTGGTTCGCCTACGGCGGCGCGAAGATCGGCCAGGGACGCGAGAACGCAAAGGCCTACCTGCGTGAGAACCCGGACATCGCCCGAACGGTTGAAGGCAAGATCCGCCAAAATGCCGGGCTTCTCGACGACCTTCTCTTGGGTGAGCCAGAGCCGGAAGACGACATTGAGGTCGATGAGGATGGCGTCATCATCGAAGAAACACCGCCCGCGCGTGCTGCCGGTGGCAAGTCGTAGGAGTTTGCGCCGAACTCAAGCTCTTCGCTTGAGCTGATGCCTATGGCCTCGCCGCGATTGGGTCGGCACGGCAGAAGAAATAGGAGCGCCGACAGTGGACGTATTCGCCAGTGCCATTGTCGCGCGTGCCCAGCTGCCAACCGGTCACGACATTCAGTCGGCATCCGAGGATAATTTGCCGGCGGTCATCGCGTTGCTGGCGGACGATGTCCTGGGCGCGGCGCGCGAGGTGTCGGATCGCGCAGCGCGCCAGCGCTATGAGGCGGCGTTCGCCGCGATCAGCATCGATCCAAACCACGCGGTCGCCGTGCTCACACGCGCGAGCTGCGCCGTTGGCACGTGTCAGCTGAGCTTTCTGCCCGGCCTCGCCTTCGAGGGCAGTTGGCGCGCCCAGATTGAGAGCGTGCGGATTGCGAAGTCGGAACGCGGAAATGGCCTCGGTCGCTGCCTGATGCGGTGGGCCGTGGCCGCAGCGTCAGCAAAGGGGTGTCGTATCGTCCAGCTCACAACGAACGTAGAGCGACCTGATGCGCGCGCGTTCTATGCACGGCTTGGTTTTCAGCCGACGCACACCGGCTTTAAGTTGATGGTGGGCGAAGGCCGCAAGGCGCCGCAATAGTCGGCTCTGCGGATCGTATCCGGGCGCGGGCCTGGACTGGCACTGTGATCTCGCCTTTGCTACATCAGCGGCCGAAACGAGCGCCGCTCCGCAGTTAAGTGCGATCGGTATTGGCGCCGTGGCGATTTTAGCTTTGAGAGACCTTCGAATGAGCGGTGTGAATGCCATCCGGCGTGCCTTTCTGGATTACTTTGCGAAAGAGGGTCATGAGCCAGTGGCCTCGTCACCGCTGGTGCCGCGGAACGATCCAACGCTGATGTTCACGAACGCGGGCATGGTCCAGTTCAAGAACGTTTTCACAGGTCAGGAGCATCGGCCCTATGTGCGCGCCGCGACCTCGCAAAAATGCGTGCGAGCTGGTGGCAAGCACAACGATTTGGACAACGTCGGCTACACCGCGCGGCACCACACATTCTTCGAAATGCTCGGCAACTTCTCGTTCGGCGACTATTTTAAGTCCGACGCGATCCCGTTTGCTTGGAACCTCATCACCAAAGAGTTCGGGCTGCCAGCCGACAAGCTCTATGTCACGATCTACCACAATGACGAAGAGGCCTATGGGATCTGGAAGAAGGTCACGGGTTTTGGCGATGATCGCATCATCCGCATTGCGACCTCCGACAACTTCTGGGCGATGGGGGATACGGGACCGTGCGGGCCGTGTTCCGAAATCTTCTTTGACCACGGAGATCATATTTGGGGTGGCTTGCCCGGAACGCCTGAGGAGGACGGAGACCGGTTCATTGAGATCTGGAACCTCGTCTTTATGCAGTTCGAGCAGGTGACGCCTGATGAGCGTGTGGCGCTGCCGAAGCCTTCGATCGACACCGGCATGGGTCTCGAACGGATCGCGGCTGTCCTGCAAGGCACGCACGACAACTACGAAACGGACCTGTTTCGGGCCCTGATTGCTGCATCCGTGGACCTCACAAACGTCGCGGCGGAAGGCGACCGCGCGCCGAGCCATAAAGTGATCGCAGATCACCTGCGGGCGACGAGCTTCCTGATTTCCGACGGTGTTCTGCCCTCGAACGAAGGGCGCGGATACGTGCTCCGGCGCATCATGCGGCGCGCGATGCGTCACGCTCATCTGCTCGGCGCGAAAGATCCACTGATGCATCGGCTTGTGCCAACGCTCGTCCGCGAGATGGGTGAGGCCTATCCCGAACTTGCGCGCGGCCAGGCGCTCATCACAGAAACGCTTAAGCTCGAAGAGACGAAATTTCGCAAGACGTTGGAGCGCGGCCTTGGGCTGTTGGCCGATGAGACCGGGGACCTGACAAAAGGCGATACGCTGTCCGGTGATGTCGCGTTCAAGCTTTATGACACGTATGGGTTTCCACTCGATTTGACACAGGATGCGTTGCGTGCGCGCGACATTAGCGTCGACACCGACGCGTTTCAGTCGGCGATGGAACGGCAGCGGGCCGAGGCGCGAAAGGCCTGGAAAGGCTCCGGCGATGCGGCAACCGAAACCGTTTGGTTTGATTTGCGGGAAGAGCTCGGCGCAACGGAGTTTCTCGGCTACGACACCGAGCAGGCCGAAGGCGTTATTCAGGCCCTGATCAAGGACGGTGCTTCTGCTGAGGTGGCTCAAACGGGCGACGCCGTAGCTGTCATCGTCAACCAGACGCCGTTCTATGGCGAGAGCGGTGGCCAGGTTGGTGATCGAGGTCAGATCAGGACGGCGAGCGGTGCCGTTGTTGAGGTCGAGGATACCGAGAAAAAGCTGGGTGATCTGTTCGTTCATCGCGGGCACGTCAAAAGCGGCGCGGTGCGTGTTGGCGATGCGGTGGAACTGAGCGTCGAACACGGGCGCCGATCTGCAACGCGCGCCAACCACTCGGCAACGCACCTTATTCACGAGGCGCTGCGCCACGTGCTCGGAGACCATGTCGCTCAGAAGGGTTCGCTCGTCGCGCCCGAGCGTCTTCGCTTTGATTTTTCGCACCCCAAGCCGATTGGCCCTGATGAGCTTGCAGAAATCGAGCGCCTGGCAAACGCGGTTGTGACAGAGAATGATGCCGTTGAGACCCGGCTGATGAGCATCGATGATGCCATGGAAACGGGCGCGATGGCGCTGTTTGGCGAAAAGTACGGCGATGAAGTGCGTGTCGTCTCGATGGGCGCGCCGGATGCCGAGACCAATGCTAAAAAGCCGTGGTCGATCGAACTTTGCGGCGGCACACATGTTGAGCGCACCGGCGATATCGGTCTCATTCGGATCGTCGGCGAGAGTGCGTCAGCGGCCGGTGTGCGCCGCATTGAGGCACTGACCGGTGACGGCGCGCGCGCCTATTTGGGCGAGCAGGACGAGCGTGTCCGACAGCTGGCGGCGGCGCTCAAAACCAAGCCGGAAGATGTTGTGGCGCGCGTCACAAGCTTAGCTGATGAACGGCGTCAGCTGGAGCGCCAAGTCTCTGATCTCAAACGCCAGCTCGCGCTGTCCGGGGGCGGTGCGGGAGGAGGTCCTGCGGCGCAGCCGCTCGAAGAGGTTGGCGGGATCAAGTTGTTGACCCGCCTCGTCGAGGGCCTCAATCCAAAGATCTCCGCGGTCTCGTCGACGATGGAAAGGCCAAGGTCGAAAGCGGCGTCGTCGCGATCGTTGGCGTCACCGAAGACGGTAAGGCCGGCCTGGCCGTTGGCGTCACCAAGGATCTGACAGACAGACTGAATGCCGTGGACTTGGTTTGCGTTGGCGCCGAGGCGGTTGGTGGCAAACGCGGTGGCGGTCGCCCGGATATGGCCCAAGCCGGTGGTCCGGACGGTGCCAAAGCCGCAGATGCGATCGCCGCGATCCGCACGGCTCTGGCCGACAGCTAGCTTGGTTGCCAGTCGAGGTTACCGGGCGAGGTTGCCCGTCAATGTTGCAAGTCGAGCGCGCCGCGCTGAACCAAAGGAAAACTGACTGCCACGTTTATCTCAATTGGCAGGCGCGGCAGCAGCGCTCGATCAAGCGACGCGTGTCAGAAGCGGAAGAATTTTTGCGCTTCACCAGAAATCAATCGCCAGTAGTCAAATGAGTCGTCGAGGTTTGCGCGCGTGACGCCGAACGCAAGATTGATGTCATATTCAACGGCAATGTCGCCCACGCGATCCAGATAAGCACGGCCCCAGCGTTTCGTCCGATTCCACTCGTTGAGCTTCGTCACTTTGGCGTCTTCAGCGGCATCACCGACTTTCCAACCGGCATAAAATTGCATCGCGGTGCAATTCGCACCCTCTTTGCACGAATAAAAATAGATGCCGTATTTGATCCCGTTGATCCGACCATTGATCAGCGGATTTCCATTCTTTTGCTTTGATAGGCTTGCGCTGCCGTAGCCTCGCGCGATGTCCATGATGGCATTGACGTTCGAGCCATCAACCAAGTCCTGCGCTTTTGCGGCCGGTGCACTGATAAAGGCCATCACAGCAATCGAAAGAAATGCGAATAGTGAGCGTGTCATGCGAGTCCTCCCTGCGACAAAGTGAACTTAGACAACTGACGTGCGCGGTCAATTCTTCTCTGCGCGCAAGGTTGTTCAACGTGTGCAGCACCGATCAGCGCATGGGATGGACCCGTCCTGAAATCTGGCTGAAGTCTGGCTGAACTCTGGTTCAAGTCGGACAGGTCGACCATTGGGCGCTTCAACCGCCGGCACACGACGGCGCGTGCATGCCGTCAAGAGCCGGGGTTACTGCACCTGGAATTCGATGCCGCGCTGTCCGCGGTAGCGACCGTTGCCGATGCGTGTTAGAGCGCCGCAGCGTTCCTGGCCGCGGCGAAGTTGTTCCCAACGAACGCAAACTTGGCCGCGCTCAAAACGCCATGTGTCCTCTGAAGTGCGGAACGATGAGCGCAGAGACGATGTCCCGCCGGCGCGTCGATCAACGAACGCGCGTACTGAAATTTTGCCGCCGGGCGCCTTGCCGGTTTTTTCAGGTCGGTTTTTTCGTGCCCTCTTCGTGGCAGCCCGCAGTGGTCTCAGTCGGCCGAGATCGAACGCGTGGCACGAGAGGCACGGGTCCCCGGCCGAGGGTTGGAACAGACGAGTGCCCGTTTGCACGCTCAAAACACCCGTGTTTGGTTGGTGACGCTCTTGGTGTTTTCAGGTGTCCATCATGGTTCGACTAGCACTTCGGTCTGCGGTCACAACAGGTCAGGCGCTTGTGCTCGCCTCTGCTTTCGCTGTGTTTCTTGTGCTCGCCACCGGTAGCGTCCTGACGGCCACGACAGTGCCCGCCGCCGCCCAGATGACCATAGATGGCGATCGTCGGTGCCAAACTGTTCGCCAATGCCGCTTCCAACGAGGTGGCGTGTTCCGGGGCTGTATCTCGGCGTTTTCATGCCGGCGGTGTCGCGTCGTGCGCGTCCGCTGCGCACGGAATTTCGGGCCATCGCGCGGTGTCTGCACACGGCTGCGCTGCGGCTGGGCCGGCAGCTGACCAAGCCTCACCATGAAATGCGAGTACTGGCTTGGGATTGCGCCGCTCTAGCGAACGCTACGAGCGCGTGCGTCGGCCAAGCGTGAGGGTTGCCCAGATCGGGACGAGGACCGCCGCCATCAAACAGGCCGCAATTGCGAGGCCTGTGACCGAGACCGACACACCGAGGGTTGCGAAGATGAGCGTTCCAACCGCGAGCCAAAATGCGATCGGCAGAGCGATGACGAGCAGGGCGCTCAGGAGCCGGTTCGAAATCATTGCGGGAGGCGATGTCGGTTCAGCCGGCGAAAACGCGGCATGCTGGGAAGGTGCAACGGCCGTTTGATCGTACATTCGGCTGTCCTCTCGCTGCCAACGCCAAGGTGACGCCATAGGCTAGCGAGCGGAGCTCTAATGATCGGTAAATGGCCGAACTCAGATTATCCAAAAAATGCGTCGATTGCCCGTCACCAACCGTTGAAAGGTGTTTCCGGCACAGGCGTCTTTGGCGGCGCCTTCTCTTTGAAAGCAATAAGGTTATCGACGACGAGTTGGCCCATGGCGCGGCGGGTGTGAAGCGAACCCGAACCGACGTGGGGTAGCAGCACGCAATTTTCGAGCTGCATGAGTTCGGGGTTAATATTCGGTTCGCCGACCATGACGTCGAGGCCGGCAGCCGCGATCGCTTTTGATTTGAGCGCCGCCATCAGCGCCGGTTCATCGACGACGGACCCACGTGCGACGTTGATCACGATCCCGTTCGGGCCGAGTGCTGACAAAACATCCGCATTGATCAGATCCTTGGTTTCGGGCGTGCCCGGCGTAATGACGATCAGCGTGTCGACCGCTCCGGCCATGTCGACGAGATCGGCATAAAAGCGGTAGCCGCTATCCGGCTTCTCGGTGCGACTGAAATAGGAGATCGGCAACCCGAACGCTTCGCACCGTTTGGCGATCGCGCGTCCAATCCGGCCAAGTCCGACAATGCCGATCGCGCGATCTCTGAGCGTCGTGGTTGTTAATGGATAATCGCCTTTACTCCCCCACTGGCCGGATCGGAGATACTGTTCTGCTTGGCCGAGTTCGCGCGCGGTCATGATCAGAAGACCGAGTGCTGTGTCTGCAACTTCCTCATTCAGGACATTGGGCGTGTTGGTGACGATGATCCCGCGTTCGGCTGCTGCCGTCGTGTCAACGCCGTCATAGCCGACGCCGAAGTTGGCAACGATTTTGACGTTGGGTAGGCGATCGAGCAAAGCACGGCTGACGGTGAGCGTGTGGCCGCCATGCGCGATGGCCGTAATCGATCCGGCGCTCGCATCAATGGCTGGGTCGTCGAGGTCTTTAACGCGCAGTATTTCGAAGTGCTCATCGGCGTGGATGTCGAGTTCATCGAGCATCGTAGTCATCATCAGGAGATGCGGTTTGCTCATGGTCTCGGTATCCTCGCAAGCGGGTGGAATAGGGTTGGCGCAACGGATAGCAACCGCCGCCCAGCCGGTGCAATGGGTGCGCCCGGTTTGATTTGGAGTTCGATGGATGGCTGGCGACGCGATCGGAAATGCTGACACGGCGCGACTATCGGCGGCGAGATCCGACACCCAAAGCCGCGATGTCGATGTTGCGATCATCGGCGGCGGCCACAACGGGCTTGTGACGGCGGCCTATCTCGCGCGCGCCGGGTTGTCGTGTACGGTGTTTGAAAAAAACGACGTCTTTGGCGGGGCGGCGATCACGGAGGAATTCGCACCGGGTTTTCGCAACTCCGTTGCCTCCTACACCGTGAGCTTGCTGAACCCGAAAGTGATCGCCGACCTTGGACTTGAGAAGCACGGGCTCCGCATCGTCGAGCGGCCGGTTGCCAATTTCTGGCCTGTTGACGATGAGCGCGGTCTCGTCATGCCCTATGGGTTGGAGGCGCGGCAAGCCGCCATTCGTCCGTTCTCCGAGCGGGACGCCGAGAGGTTGCCAGCTTACGACGCAGCGCTTGAGCGGGCAGCTTCCGTTCTGCGCACACTTGTCTTGAAAACGCCGCCGTCCATCGGCGGTGGTCTGGCTGGAGCGGTCCGCGCATTCGGTGCGGGTGCGCAGCTGGCAGGGCTTTCAACCGCCGACAAACGGCTTGTCACGAACCTCTTCACGCGTAGCGCTGCCGACGTTCTCGATACCTGGTTTGAAAACCCAACCGTCCAAGCAGCCTTCGCCTTTGATGGTATTGTCGGGGCGTTCGCTTCACCATCGACGCCGGGGACGGCCTACGTTCTGCTGCACCACTGCTTCGGCGAGGTAAACGGAAAACCCGGCGTCTGGGGGCATGCGATCGGTGGCATGGGCGCGATCAGCGCATCGATCGCATCGGCTGCGCGATCCGCCGGCGCGCGCATCGAAACGGGGTCTGCCGTCCGCGAAATCACGACCGGTGGATCGGGCCGTGCAACGGGCGTCATTCTCGATGATGGTCGGCGCATCTCAGCCCGTGCGGTTGCGTCCAACGTCGGGCCGAAACTTCTATTTCGGGATCTGGTCCCTGAGAGCGCCATTGATGCGGACGTGCGGGATGCGTTTCTCAATATGCGGACGGGGTCTGGGACGTTCCGCATGAATGTCGCGCTCTCGGAGTTGCCGAACTTCACCTGCCGACCCGGGACGAACCAACAGGCGCATCATGGCGCCGGGATCATTATAGGCCCGACGCTCGAGTATCTTGAAACCGCTTACTTCGATGCGCGGCGTGATGGGTGGTCGCACGCGCCGGTGGTTGAGATGCTGATCCCGTCGACGCTGGATGACACGCTGGCACCGCCCGGCCAGCACGTGGCCAGCCTCTTTGTGCAACATGTGCAGCCGCATTTGCCCAATGGCCGGAGCTGGTCCTCTCCGGCCGAAAAGGAACGTTTCGCCGACGTCGTGATCGAGACGTTAGGGCGCCACGCGCCGAACCTTCCGGCAAGCGTGATTGCGCGGCAGGTGTTGTCGCCGCTGGATCTTGAGACCCGTTTTGGGCTTGTTGACGGGGACATCTTCCACGGGCAGCTCGGTCTCGACCAACTGTTTGCAACGCGGCCGGTTCTCGGACATTCCGACTACCGGATGCCACTCGATCGGCTTTATTTGTGTGGGTCTGGCGCGCATCCAGGTGGCGGCGTGACCGGGGCGCCCGGCCATAACGCAGCGCGCGAAATCATCCGAGATTTGCGCCGGGCCAACTGGTTGGCTGCGAGCTGAATTGCGCACGAATGCAACCTCAGGCACGATCAAGTCCGTTGGTGTCATTTGAGGAGTAGCCTGACCATGGAACAGTCGCGCGATCAAATGGTGCTCGTTGGCTTCCTCCAAGCGCAAAACTGTACGAATTACCCGGGCTCATGGCGTCATCCGGCATCGACCACCGATTTCCTCACGCCAGACTATTACGTGAGGATTGCGCGCGCGCTGGAGGACGCGAAATTTCAACTCGCGTTTTTCGATGACCGGCTGGCCCTTCCAGACATTCTCGGTGGCGATCCGACGTCGGCGCTCGAACATGGTGTGCGCGTCATCAAAATGGATCCGGCGACCATTGTGATGACAATGGGATGCGCG
>JBCBWG010000084.1:0-12183 GCA_039817205.1 Pseudomonadota bacterium | reverse complement strand
CTGGCATGCGTTTGGCGGCATCCTGGTCGAAGTAGGTGAAATCTTCGGGTAGGTAGCCCGCATCGATGCCGACCTGGATGACGCGGTGCAGCGCACGACCGGCCACGACAAATTTCCGGCCTGCGGCCTGGGCTGCATCATAGACCGCCTTGATGCGTGCGACGTTTGACGAAAACGTTGTCACGGCCACGCGGCGCGGTGCGGCCTTCACAATCTCGACCAGTGAGGCGGCGATCTCGGCTTCCGACGGGCTTCGGCCTGGGCGCATTGCGTTGGTCGAATCGCAGATAAGCGTCAGCACGCCTTCTTGACCCAGCGCCTTAAGCTTCTCAGCGTCGGTCGTGCGTCCGATGTACGGATCAGGATCGAGCTTCCAATCAGCCGAGTGCAGGACGATCCCGTGCGGCGTCCGGATCGCAACTGCCGAAGTCTCAGGGATCGAGTGCGACATGTCGACGAGCTCGATGTCGAACGGCCCGATCTTCTGGCGGCTGCCAAGTGGGATCTCGCGGAGTTCGGGCGTCTTCTTGCCACCGAATTCGCCGATCTTGGCCCGCAGCATGCCCAACGTGAACGGGGTGCCAAAAACTGGCGCCTCGAGTTGCGGCCACATATCGATCACTGCACCAATGTGGTCTTCGTGCGCATGAGTAATGAGGATGCCGACGAGCTGGTTTCTCTCGCTTGCGATGAAGGACAGGTCCGGCAGGACAACATCGACGCCCGGCGCCTCGGCGCCCGGAAACGTCAACCCGAGATCGATCATCAGCCACTGGCGCGCATCCGCCGGGCCGACGCCATACAGGTAGACGTTCATTCCAATCTCGCCAATTCCACCAAGTGGAACGAACACGACCTCGTCGTCCCCGTTCGCGGCTTGCGAGGGGCTTTGGTCGCCCATGCATACTCCTAAGGTCTTCGGTCAATGCGACGGACACGGGGTGTCGGTCGCTATCACCCCGCGCGATTCACCGTGACATCGCCATATGTTAAGCGGAGTACGCTACCTGTAGGTTCGCGAATGAGCAACGCGCCATCGGCATCCAAACCGGCAAAAGTGCCCGAACGTTGGGCATTGCCCGTGTGCACACGCATTGCGGCGCCAATCGGCAGCCCGCGCGCAAGCCACGCCTCTCGAACTTTGGAAAACCCGTCTCCGTTCGCCCAGGTCTCGAGTTCACGCGCGATGTGCCGCGACAGTTTGTCAAGAACGATCTCAGCGCTGATCGGCGCGCCCTTCGTCTGAGCAGAGGCCGGAACAAGCACCTGGAGCGCTGTCGTTTCACGGTCGGTGAAAACTGGCGCCGACACGACGTTGATCCCAACACCGATGATCGCACGCATTTCACGACCGACCATTGTCGTCTCAACGAGCAGACCGGCAACCTTGGCACCATCGATGAGAATATCGTTCGGCCACTTCAGCTGCATGCCCGACTTGAGCTGGTTGGCCGAAGTCTCGCCGTCGCGGTTGCTCATGACGTCCGCAATCGCATCGAAAGCGGCGACGCCGGCGACGAAAGAAAGCTGGGCGAGATCGCTCGGCGGAGCGGACGGCGTAAAGATGAGGCTTGCTGCGAGGTTACCCTCGTCCACTTCCCAGGATCGACCGGATCGTCCCCGCCCAGCCGTTTGTCGGCGCGCCGCAATCCAAACGGGGCCAGCCTCACCCCGCGCTGCCAGCGCCATCGCGTGGCTGTTCGTCGAAGCGAGTTCCCCGTGCCAGATGATCGGCGCGGGCTCAGTTTTCGGCGCCACGTCAGACCCCGAACGATTTCGCAGCAGCCAAGGCCGCGTCGGTGAAGGGCCCAAGCCCTAGAAAGCCAACGAGCATAAGAAGAGCCGAGATTGACATGACCATATACGTGTTGGCCGGGATCGGATCGAAAGCGGCTTTAGGCTCGGCAAAGAACATCTTCGAGATGATGTTGAGGTAATAGAAGACGCCGACGACGCTTGCGAGAACGCCGATGATGGCGAGCGGGTAGAGCCCGGCCTGAATGGCGGCGGTGAAGACGTAGTACTTCGCAAAGAAACCTGCGAGCGGTGGGATGCCGGCGAGCGAAAACATCAGGATCGCGAGCGCTGCGGCCATCGGCAAGTTGGTTTGCGAGAGACCAGCCAGTTCCTCGATGTCTTCAACAGGGCCTTCCGCGCGCCGCATTGCGAGAATGCAGGCGAACGTGCCGAGCGTCATCACAAGGTAGATCGCCATATAAACAAGGACGCCTTGCGTGCCCTGCTCCGTGTTCGCCGCGAGCCCAACAAGCGCAAACCCGATGTTGGCGATCGATGAATAGGCCATCAAACGCTTGATGTTGGTCTGGCCGATGGCTGCGAACGCGCCGAGCAGCATTGAGGCGATCGATATGAAGATGATGATCTGCTGCCATTGCGGCCCAATGTCTGGAAACGCACCGAGCATGGCGCGCACGAGCAGGGCCATCGCCGCAATCTTCGGCGCCGCTGCGAAAAACGCTGTCACCGATGTGGCCGACCCTTCGTAGACGTCCGGCGTCCACATGTGGAACGGCACGGCCGAGATCTTAAACGCGAGCCCGACGAGCAAGAACACGAGGCCGAAGATCAGCCAGAGGTTCTGGGCCGCTTCCGGCCCGCGCGCGGCGTTTGCGATCACGCCGAAATTGACTGAGCCCGTGTAGCCGTAAATCAGCGATGCGCCGTAGAGCAGCATGCCGGACGACAGCGCCCCGAGGACGAAGTACTTGAGCCCGGCTTCACTTGCTTTGACGTCATCCCGACGGAAGGCTGCGGCCACGTAGAGCGCAAGCGATGACAGCTCGAGGCCAATGTAGAGCGCAATCAGGTCGCCAGCCGACACCATCAACAGCATGCCGACTGTCGCGAGCAAGACGAGGACCGGGTACTCGAACTGCATGATGTTTAAGCGCGGGAACTCGTCCATGGATAACAGGATCGCGACCGCAGCCCCACCGAGGACGAGCAGCTTCATAAACTTGGCGAAACCATCTGTGACGAAGGCGCCATCGAAGAGCGCCGCCTTCTCCGGCACCACCATGACGATGGCAGCACCGGCTGCCACGAGCACGGCGATCGCGAGCCACGAGACCTGGCGCGCGGCGAGTTCACCCGAAGTCTGAAATACGCCGACCATCAGAAGCGCCATCGCGCCAACGGCGATGATCAGCTCAGGCAGGATTGGGGCGTAATCAGCAAATTCGGTCATAGGTATCTCTGAGATCAATCGTGATCGCTATTTGATGAGCCCGAAGCTCTTCGCTGTTCTGTCGCCTTGCCAAAAACGAGAAGCGTTAATCGCAACCGTCTCGGCCTCGTTTCACCCTCAGTTCGCAGCAACGGCCGTCGCACTCGCAGCCTCGGCTGCTTTCACAGCGGCGTTGAAGTTTGTCACAAGGTTCTCAACCGATGCCGACGTCACATCCAGGACTGGCGCCGGGTAAAAGCCAAAGAAGATGACGAGGATGACCAGCGGTACGATAACCGCGATCTCGCGCGTGTTCATGTCCTTGATCGCCTTGAGCGACGGCTTCTCAAGCTCGCCATAGACAACGCGAGCGTAGAGATAGAGCGCGTAGGCTGCTGACAGGATCACGCCCGTTGTCGCGAAAATCGCGACCCACGTATTGGCTTCAAAAGCGCTGAGCAACGTCAGGAATTCGCCGACGAAACCGCTCGTGCCTGGAAGGCCGACGTTGGCCATCGTGAAAACCATAAAGCAGGCCGCATAGATCGGCATGCGCGTCGCAAGCCCGCCGTAGGCTGCAATCTCACGCGTGTGCATCCGGTCGTAGATGACGCCGACACAGAGAAAGAGCGCAGCAGACACCAAGCCGTGGCTCAGCATCTGGAAGATCGCACCATCGAGCCCTTGCTGCGTAAACGTGAAGATCCCCATCGTCACGAAGCCCATGTGAGCAACGGACGAATAGGCAATGAGCTTTTTGATGTCTTCCTGGGCGAGCGCCACGAGCGATGTGTAAATGATCGCGACAACCGAGAGCGTGAACACCAGCGGTGCGAGGTCAACACTCGCGATCGGGAACATCGGCAGCGAGAACCGCAGGAAGCCGTAGCCGCCCATCTTAAGAAGGATGCCAGCAAGAATGACAGACCCGGCGGTTGGCGCTTCCACGTGCGCATCGGGCAGCCATGTGTGGACCGGCCACATCGGCATCTTGACCGCGAACGATGCAAAAAACGCGAGCCAGAGCCACCACTGCACGTCGGCTGAGAACAACTTCGGGTTCTCAGCGCTCATCTTGATGATTTGCGTGATGTCAGTCGTGTTGGTCGTCCAGTAGACGTACATCATCGCGAGCAACATCAGCACGGAGCCGAGCAGCGTGTAGATGAAGAACTTGAAGCTCGCATAGACGCGGCGTGCGCCACCCCAGACCCCGATGATGATGAACATCGGAATGAGGCCAGCTTCGAAGAACAAGTAAAACAGGAACAGGTCGAGCGCGCAGAACACGCCGATCATCAGAGTTTCAAGCAACAGAAACGCGATCATGTATTCTTTGACGCGGTTCTGGACGCTCTCCCAACTTGCCAGAATGCATAGCGGCATCAGGAACGTCGTCAGAATGACGAACAACATCGAAATGCCGTCGACGCCGAGCTTGTACTTGATGGGCCCGAACCAGGCAAATTCTTCGACGAATTGAAACTCGGCACTGCTCGCGTCGAAGTTGGTCAGGATCGGGATCGATGCTGCGAACGTGAAGACGGTGGTGAAGAGCGCAGCCCACCGGGCGTTGCGGACAGCCTCTTGCGGCAAAAACGCAATAAACAGCACGCCGACGAGCGGCAGGAACGTGACAACCGATAGGATCGGTGCGTTGGTGAGATCGAAATTCATCAGTTGAGCACCATCGCGTTGCGCATCATCCACGTGATGAGGAGTGCGACCCCGATCAGCATCACGAAGGCATAGTGGTACACATAGCCGGTCTGGAACTTGATGACGCGGCCGGTGATCCCGAGGACGCGGGCCGAGATCCCGTCCGGGCCCAGCCCGTCAATGATGCGCCCGTCGCCGGTCTTCCAGAGCGATCGACCGACAGCTTTCGCCGGGCGCACGAACAGGAAATCGTAAAGCTCGTCGACGTACCACTTATTGAGGAAGAACAAGTAGATGGGCCGGAAGGTCCGTGCAGTGGCAGCCGGCAGCGTCGGCACTGCGATGTAGAAAACATAGGCGAGCGCAAAGCCCAACAGCATGGCCGTGAACGGTGACCAGTAGACCCACTCGGGAACGTGGTGCATCGCATCGATGATGGTGTTGCCGTCAGCGGCAAAGATCGACTTGTTCCAGAACTTTTCAGCCGGTTCGGACAGGAACGATTTCTTGAAAAAGTATCCGGCGGCTATGGCTCCAGCCGACAACACGAACAGCGGGATCAACATGACGATCGGGCTCTCGTGCGCATGCTTGAAGGTCTCGGGCTCAGCACGCGTCTTGCCGTGAAACGTCAGGAACATCAGACGCCACGAATAGAACGATGTCATGAACGCAGCGATCACAAGCGTCCAGAAGGCGTAGTCATAAACAAGGTGCTTGGCATAAGCCGCCTCGATGATCGCGTCTTTCGAGTAGAACCCGGCGAACCCAATCACGTGCGGAATGCCGACGCCCGTCAATGCCAGCGTCCCGATCAGCATCATCACCCAGGTCACGCGGATTTTCGGCGCGAGCCCACCCATATTCCGCATATCCTGCTCGTGATGCATCGCGTGGATCACCGAGCCGGCACCTAGGAATAGCAGTGCTTTGAAGAACGCGTGCGTGAACAAGTGGAAGATTGCAACGCCGTAGGCCCCAACGCCGCAGGCAACGAACATGTAGCCGAGCTGCGAACAGGTCGAGTAGGCGATGACGCGCTTGATGTCGTTCTGAACAAGGCCGACCGTTGCTGCAAAGAACGCCGTCAACGCACCGATGGCCGTGACGAAGGCAAGCGCAGTTGGCGCCAACTCGAACAGCGGCGACATGCGGGCGACCAAGAAGACACCAGCTGTCACCATGGTCGCTGCGTGAATGAGTGCTGAGACCGGCGTCGGCCCCTCCATCGCGTCAGGCAACCACGTGTGAAGGAGGAACTGAGCGGACTTACCCATCGCGCCCATGAACAAGAGCAGGCAGATCAGCGTCATGATGTCGATCTGGTAGCCCGCAAACTCCATCCTTTTGCCGACGGCATCAGGCGCTGCGGCAAAGATCGTGTCGAACTGAACCGAGCCGAAGACAACGAAGCAGGCAAAGATGCCGAGCGCGTAACCGAAGTCGCCGACGCGGTTGACGATAAACGCTTTCATCGCGGCGTTGTTTGCCGACTTCTTTTTATAGAAAAAGCCGATCAGCAGATAACTCGCGAGGCCAACGCCTTCCCAGCCGAAGAACATCTGGACAAGGTTGTCGGACGTCACCAGCATCAGCATGGCGAAGGTGAAAAGCGAGAGATAGGCAAAGAACCGTGACCGCGCCGGATCCTCGCTCATGTACCCAATCGAATAGAGGTGGACGAGCGACGAGACGGTTGTGACGACGACGAGCATCACAGCCGTCAGCGTGTCGATCCGCAGCGACCAGGAAACGTCGAGCGTGCCGGACTGGATCCACCGCATCAGCGGCACTTTGATCGTTGCACCACCAAAGCCGACATCGACAAAGACGACCCAAGAGAGTGCCGCTGCCGCCAACAACAGCGCCGTCGTCAAAACCTCAGCCGCCCGATCCCCCATGGCGCGCCCCACCGGAACGGCAAGCAACGCTCCGAGAAGCGGCAGAAAGACGATGGATTGGTAAATCATGTCAGCGCTCTCTAATCGCCACTTCCTACTCGCAAGGGCAGCGCCCTCACCCCTTCATCATATTCACGTCTTCGACGGCGATGGAGCCGCGGTTGCGGAAGTAGACGACGATGATCGCGAGCCCGATGGCGGCTTCGGCGGCGGCAACGGTCAGCACCATCATCGCGAACACCTGCCCGACGAGATCGCCGGAGAAGGTTGAGAAAGCGACGAGGTTGATGTTGACGGCGAGGAGCATCAGCTCGACCGACATCAGAATGACGATCACGTTCTTCCGGTTGAGGAAGATGCCGAGCATGCCGATCGTGAACAGCATCGCCGCGACGGTCAGGTACTGTGAGAGGCCTATGGTCATGGTGCCGGTTTTAGTTGTTTGCGGGTTGACGTCATTAGGTCTTTTGTTGCGGTGCAGCGCCCCGACCCTTACGGGCCCACTAACAACCGTAACGACTGATCACAGATCATAATTGCGGTGACGCCCATGGCTCGGGCATCGCAGCATGTCGGTCCTGCCCCCAAGCAACCACGACGACGTACACTGACGCGATCCGCGCATCACAGAACGTTGGGCGGACAATTCGACCCACGCAGACCGAGGCTGGATGGCCACACCGAACCGCGACGGCCATCGGGCGAATGGCAAACAATACCCAAATGGACGAGCGGTGCTCGATCAGCCGTCGTAACAGCAGCACAATGACAAGACCGACGATGAATGCAGGCAGTCCAGAAGCGCGCATCATCTTCAGTAGCTCGCCTGTCGTCTCGTCCACCGTGTGCCACCCAAGCCGATCCAGCGCCGCCCCCACGCCAGCCAAGCGCTGACGAGACGGGCACGGGTCTGCCAAGCAACGACAACAACAACTCTCAGTGCGCGCTCAAACTGAGCGCACTCGCAACCGTCATGCGTCACCTCCATCGCCTTGCGTCTCAGACCAAAGCGGGGTGCCAGCGCGCCGAACCGCCCGCTATTCAACGCGTTGCGATTTGCGTTACCGGTGGCGCAAGACGATGCCATTGCGCGCGCCTGTTGTCAGAGAGGCGGCGTCCGCAGCAAGAGGATCTGATGGCGAAGCAACTGATCATCGACGGCCAAGAGGTCGAAGTCGAAGACGGACTGACGCTCCTTCAAGCGTGCGAGCAGGCGGGCGTGGAAATCCCGCGGTTTTGCTATCACGAACGCCTTTCGATCGCGGGCAACTGCCGGATGTGCCTCGTCGAGGTCGACGGGATGCCAAAACCCGTTGCCTCTTGCGCAATGGGCGTCAATGACCTCCGCCCGACCCGGGACGGCACGCCAAACATCGTCAACACGCGCACGCCGATGGTGAAGAAGGCGCGCGAAGGCGTCATGGAATTCCTGCTGATCAACCATCCGCTCGACTGTCCCATCTGCGACCAGGGCGGCGAATGCGATTTGCAGGACCAGGCCATGGCATTTGGCGTTGGCGGATCGCGTTATTCAGAGAACAAACGGGCGGTTGAAGAGAAATATCTCGGGCCGCTCATCAAGACGCACATGACGCGGTGCATCCAGTGCACGCGTTGCGTTCGCTTCATGACCGAGGTTGCCGGCGTCGAAGAGCTTGGCGCTATCGGCCGCGGCGAGGACATGGAGATCACGACTTACCTCGAGAACGGCATGATGTCGGAGCTCTCCGCCAACGTCGTGGATCTGTGTCCGGTGGGCGCGCTCACTCACCGTCCCTGGGCGCACACAGCACGGCCATGGGAACTTCGGAAAACCGAGACCGTCGATGTGATGGATGCGGTCGGGTCAGCCGTCCGCGCGGATGCTCGGGGTCGCGAAGTCATGCGCATCCTGCCGCGCAACAGCGATGATGTGAACGAGGAATGGATCTCAGACAAAACACGCCACGTCTGGGACGGCCTGAAGACGCAACGGCTCGATCGGCCGTACGTGCGCAGAGAGGGCCGACTGCAACCGGCAACTTGGAGCGAAGCGCTGGGCGTCGTCGCCGATCGTCTGACGCAAACAGGCCCGGACCGTGTTGGCGCCCTCGTCGGCGATCTCGCCGGTGCGGAAGAAATTTTCGCGCTCAAGGACCTTATGACGAGGCTCGGCGTGACAAACCTTGACTGCCGCCAGGCTGGCGAGGTTTTCGACCCATCAATCGGCCGGTCATCTTACATCTTCAATCCGGGGATCGCAGGCATAGATCAGGCTGACGCCATCCTGCTCGTCGGCGCCAATCCACGCGTCGAAGCCGCGGTCCTGAACGGCCGCATTCGCAACCGCTGGCGGCAAACCGGGTTGCCGATCGCAGTCATCGGCGAGGCCCTCGATTATGGGTATAATTACCAACATTTGGGGACGAACGCGTCGGCGCTCGAGCCGTTCGTCAATCACGCGAAGGCGAAAAGCGAATTCCCGCTGATGATCGTCGGCCCGGCCATTTACGCCGGACCAAACGCGGACGCGCTGATGGCTGCCACCGCGAAAGCTGCGAAATCGCTCGGTGTGATCCGCGAGGACTGGAACGGCTTTGCTGTTTTGCAGACCGCAGCTGCGCGGACTGCCGCACTCGATCTGGGCTTCGTTCCGGGTGACGGCGGCAAGGACTTCGCAGCTATCGCAGCGGGCGGCGCGGACGTTGTCTTTAACCTCGGCGCAGACGAGGTCGATATCGCGGATGGTCCGTTCGTGATCTACCAAGGGACGCACGGCGATCGGGGCGCCCATCGCGCCGACGTGATCCTGCCGGGCGCCGCCTACACCGAGAAAAGCGCGACCTACGTCAACACCGAAGGCCGCGCCCAGTTGGCCGCAATGTCGGTGTTCCCGCCGGGTGACGCGCGCGAGGATTGGACGATCTTGAGGGCGCTGTCGGAGCGGGCCGGACAGACGCTTGGTTACGATACGATCAGCGGACTGCGCGCTGCGATGTACAAAACCGCATCGCCACTTGCCCGCATCGGTGCCCGCATTGCTGCCGCGACCGATGGCGTGGACACCCTGGCCCGGCGTGCAGGCGAAACGATCCCGCACCGGGATCTCGTCTCGCCAGTTGCCGATTTTTATCTCACCAACCCGATCGCGCGTTCGTCGAAAATCATGGCCGAGCTTTCCGCCATGAAAACCGCAACGCCCGCACGCGAAGCCGCAGAATAGGAACTCCCATCAATGGAAAAACGCTGGCTGCCCATCAGCGATGAATGGCTCGGCTTCCTGTATCAGCTCGGCTTGATGCTGGCTCAGAGCTTGGGACTGCTCGTCGCCTTGCTGCTGATCATCGCGTACCTGTTGCTGATGGACCGGAAGGTCTGGGCCGGCGTGCAAATGCGGAAAGGTCCAAACGTCGTCGGCCCGTTTGGTCTGCTCCAGTCGTTTGCCGACTTCTTAAAGTTCGCACTTAAAGAGCCGATCATCCCATCCGGTGCCGACAAGCCGGTCTTTCTGATGGCGCCGGTTCTGACAGCCGTGCTCGCGCTTGCTGCTTGGGCCGTCATCCCGGTCAACGAAAGCGAATGGGGCCGCTGGGTCATTTCCGACCTAAACGTCGGCGTTCTCTATGTGCTCGCGCTGTCGTCGCTCGGCGTCTACGGCGTGATTATGGGCGGATGGGCATCGAACTCGAAGTATCCGTTCATGGGCGCGCTTCGCTCGGCGGCACAAATGGTGTCCTACGAGGTCTCGATCGGGCTGGTGATTGTCACGGTCATCTTGCTCGTCGGCTCGCTGAACTTGACCGACATCGTCAATGCGCAGCGCGATGGCCTCGGCACAGCCCTTGGCGCACCAGCCTCGATCCTGGATTGGCACTGGATCGTTCTGTTCCCAATGTTTGTTGTGTTCTTCATTTCGGCGCTGGCCGAGACCAACCGGCCGCCATTCGATCTGCCTGAGGCGGAATCCGAACTCGTAGCAGGCTTCATGGTTGAATATTCGTCGACGCCCTACCTGCTTTTCATGCTCGGAGAGTACGTCGCGATCACCATGATGTGCGCTCTGACAGCGCTTCTCTTCATGGGCGGCTGGCTCCCCCCGCTCGACGTCGCACCACTCAACTGGATCCCAGGCTATCTCTGGTTCCTCCTCAAGATCATTTTCGTGTTCTTCATGTTTGCGATGGTCAAGGCCATGGTGCCTCGGTATCGCTACGATCAATTGATGCGGCTCGGTTGGAAGGTGTTTCTGCCGCTGTCGCTGATCATGGTCGTCATCGTTGCCGGCATCCTGCAATACATGAATGTCTACGGTGCGTGAGGCTGCGTCATGTTTGGTCTGAGCCCAGCGATGGCAGGGGGTGTTGCCGGATTGCTCTTCGGCATCGTCAACTTCATCGCGCTCAGGTATGCGGCAGATCATGTTGAGGGCGGCAAACGAAGCTATGGTCGGTCCAGCTATGGTCGGCCAGACGATGGTAGGCCCGGCAATAGTAGGCGAGGCGATGGTGGCGGCGTTGCGCGCATCCTCCGCGTTGTAGCGCTCGTCGACCTCGGTGTGTTTCCAGTCCTTGGCTACGCGCTCGGACCATTGATCTTCGCGAGTTGACGCGGGTCTCGCACGATCTATCAAGGGGCCCGCGAATGGTGCGCGTGCCGTTTCCAATGCAGGTTTGATGAGACGTGAGCGATACTGTTGGCATCGACCCAGGTCTGATCGGCGCGATAATCGGTGGTGCCGTTGGAGCCGTCAGCTTCTTTTTCTTCTCCAGCATTTTCGTCGACGTCATGGAGGAGCAATCGGGCCGGAAGCATCCCATTTACCGGGCGTTAGCCTACGGCGATCTCATATTTTACCCCGTCCTCGGCCACCTCATCGGCTGGTATTTCTTCACCTAAGGCGGTGCGACAGATCGGAACTTAGGCGGAGGTTTTATTGTCATGGCCGCTGAAACGGTTGATCGGAAAGCGACGAGAGAACTGCCGCACGTCATCGAAGTCTTCTTCTGAGATCAGAACATGAATGCAGCCACTCCAATCAAGCAGCTCTTCCTGACGGAGTTCGTCTCGGCGTTCTTCCTGACGATGAAGTATCTCTTCCGTCCGAAGAAGACCCTGAACTATCCGTTCGAGAAGGGGCCTATCTCGCCGCGGTTTCGCGGAGAGCATGCGCTCAGACGCTATCCAAACGGCGAAGAGCGTTGCATCGCGTGCAAGCTTTGCGAGGCTATTTGCCCAGCTCAAGCCATCACCATCGAAGCCGGTCCGCGGCGCAACGATGGCACGCGCCGGACGACCCGCTACGACATCGACATGGTCAAATGCATTTACTGCGGCTTGTGCCAGGAAGCCTGTCCGGTCGACGCGATTGTTGAAGGTCCGAACTTTGAGTTCGCGACCGAGACGCGAGAAGAGTTGTACTACAACAAAGAACGTCTGCTCGCGAACGGCGATCGCTGG
>JBCBWG010000083.1:0-12206 GCA_039817205.1 Pseudomonadota bacterium | reverse complement strand
GGCTTTCGAGAGCAAGTTTTTCCGATTTGTCCTCGTACAGGAACGCCACGCCACCATCTGGGCGGCGTTCACTCAGGACTTCGATCATCCGTCCGTCTGGCAGATACCAGAGGTCTTCAACGTCTCGCTTTTTCGCCGACGACGAAACAAGCGCCTGCTTCCACACGCGGTAGTCGGCAACCTGAGGCAGTCGCGAAAGCTCGCGCAGTCGGTCGAGCACTTCGCTGTGGGTCGGGCCGCGCTCCAGCCAATTCGGATCGAGCTGCCACAGGCGGCTGTACGCAATATTGAAGAACGTAAGTTGCTGCTGGCTGTTGAAGATCGCAACGGCGGTTGAGACGCGATCAAGCGTCCGGTCGTTGGCGTGGAGTTGACGGTCAAGTTCGCCCTGTTTGTTCTCCAGCTCGGCGACATCGATTGCGACGAAGGCCTGACTGCCATCCGTTGGGACGGCGACCACTTCGTGCGCTTTGCGCTCACCACCGACGATGATCGGCATGCGCTTGCGCACCATTTCTGATTTGGCGAGATCGGCTGCAAGGTCGTTGCGCTGGCGGGTTTCAAGAAGTTCGATCTGCCGTCCGGTCACTTCGGCTTCGTCGGCGGCTTCGACAGCTGCGATATAGGCGTCATTGACCCATCCAATCCGGCCGCGGTCGTCGCGCAGCCAGACCGGCATGGGCAGCGTGTTCAGCAAATTCCGCGATGTCTCGATGTCGCCAGCCATCCGCCGGTGGCGCTCGATCAGGTGCACGAGGTCGTGTTTGTAGCCCGCCACATCGCGAAACCGCAGAACGGCGCGGCTACCGGCGGCGCGCCCGTCGGCTTCCAAATCGCCGCCTTCGGCCGTCTTTAGAAACAGGTTGAATGCGCGCCCGTCCTCAAACAGCGCGTCGAGTGCCACTTTCAGTTCATGAACGGACCGCGCATCAAGCCATGTGCCGAAGCTCAAAAGCCCTTCGCGATCCTGGGGAACGCCTGCGACCGTGCTCAAGGATTGATTGACGACCCGAAGCCCGCTGTCGTGTTCCCAGAAAATGAGGATCTGAGGTTCCGCCTTGAAGACAGCCTCCGACATGATGAGTTGTCGGCGAAGGTCGGTTGCTTCAAGGGCCTTTTCGCGTTCGCTTCTGCGCGCGCGCCCGGTGATGACGAAGGCGAGTGTGCCCGTTGCGCATGCAGCGCCGGTGATCAGGACAAGCAGCAACAGCAACGATGAACCCGATGCGGCAGGAGTGCCACCTGGATTTGTGCCCGGTGTGCCCTGTGTCTCGACGATGCTGAGGACCAAGACGGTCACGCAAGCGAGGCCCGCCAGTAAAAGTGCGAGTAACTCGCGGCGGGTTTCATCGGATCTCAATTGCGGCTTCAGCGTCATGGGTTCCTCGGGCGGTCGGTGCGGTTGCAACCCGACTGAGAACGGTGAAACGCTGAACAAATGATCGGATGGACGTCTGGTGTTTTGCGAAGCGTCGGGCGCCATCGCACGGACAGGCCAACTCGAATCGCCCGTAGACTATGCGGTCTGGCCCACCAGAGCACCAGTGCGGAGGCGGCGCGGGCCGCCAGAATGAAAAGCGGCCGGGCAGAGGTGCCACGGCCGCTTCATATGATCTTGCAGGATGGTCGCCAGTTCGAGCCACGCTCGCTTTAGTAGCGGTAGTGCTCTGGTTTGAACGGTCCTGCGCTGTCGATGCCAAGGTAGCTTGATTGATCCGCCGACATCTCGGTGAGATTAACGCCAAGCTTTTCAAGGTGAAGGCGGGCGACCTTCTCATCCAAGTGTTTGGGCAGCACATACACCTGGTTCTTGTATTCAGAACCGCGGGTGAAAAGTTCGATCTGCCCAAGCACCTGATTGGTGAAGCTCGCCGACATCACAAAGCTCGGGTGGCCGGTGGCGTTGCCGAGGTTTAACAGGCGCCCCTCAGACAAAAGAATCATCCGCTTGCCGCCAGGGAACTCGATCATGTCGACCTGAGGCTTCACGTTCGACCACTTCATGTTTTTGAGCGCGGCGACCTGGATCTCATTGTCGAAGTGACCAATGTTGCCGACGATCGCCATGTCCTTGAACTGGCGCATGTGATCAACGGTCACGACGTCTTTGTTGCCGGTCGCCGTGATGACGATATCGGCCCGCGGAGCGGCCTCCTCAAGCGTCACAACTTCAAAACCGTCCATCGCCGCCTGCAGAGCGCAGATGGGGTCGATTTCCGTCACGAGGACGCGGGCGCCGGCGCCGGCCAGCGAGGCCGCTGATCCCTTACCGACGTCGCCATATCCACAGACGACTGCGACCTTACCGGCCATCATCACGTCTGTTCCGCGACGGATGCCGTCGACGAGGCTCTCTTTGCAGCCGTACTTGTTGTCGAACTTCGACTTGGTGACGCTGTCGTTCACGTTGATCGCTGGAAATGGAAGGTGGCCCTTTTCCATCAACTGATACAGTCGGTTGACGCCCGTTGTCGTCTCTTCGGTCACGCCCTGGATCGCGGCGCGTTGCTTGACGAACCAACCTGGGGTTTCAGCGACCCGCTTTTTGATTTGGGCGAAGAAGTACTCTTCTTCTTCCGACGTCGGATTGTTGAGAAGATCAGTTTCGCCTTCTTCAACGCGTGCGCCGGTGAGGATATACATGGTGGCATCACCACCATCGTCGAGGATCATGTTGGTCGGCTCACCGTCCGGCCATTGGAAAATCGCGTCCGTGTACGTCCAATAGTCTTCAAGGCTTTCGCCTTTGATCGCGTAGACGGGGACGCCAGTTGCGGCAATCGCCGCGGCTGCGTGGTCCTGGGTCGAGAAGATATTGCATGAGGCCCAACGGACTTCGGCGCCAAGGGTCGTCAGCGTCTCGATCAAAACGCCGGTCTGAATGGTCATATGGAGCGAACCGGTGATCCGGGCGCCCGTCAGTGGCTTGCTATCGCCGAATTCCTCGCGGCATGCCATCAGGCCCGGCATCTCTGTCTCCGCGATCTCAAGTTCCTTCCGGCCAAAGTCGGCGAGGGAGATGTCGGCGATCGCATAATCGTTCGGTTTTGCCATCAGTGTCTCACAATCGGTCAGCTACGCGTTTCATTTTGCGGCACGTCTCGGCGTGCCCCTTTTCCGCCCGTGACCCAATCTGACGGTTTGCGCGATCGCGCCTGTCGTCAGTTGCGGGGTCAGAGGTTGTGGCTGCGATCATCCGGCGTCGTGGAAAACCTTGGCTGTCCGCATAAGTTCACGCCACGCCGAACGTCGGCCGGTGATCAGGCCGCTTAAACGCTGCCAACCACAGCGTCGCTATACGCAGGCGGACAAGCGAGCGCAAGTAGGATATAAAGACATCTTTATGTCGTGATGTCCCATCCGGCAAAAACGTCTGTGGGCGGCTCAACTCGATGATGTGTGATGTTGCGTCTGCTGAGAGATGTTCGAACGGCGTTCTGAGGTTTGAATAATTTCCAGCAGCTTACTTTTTTAAGTCGAATTGGATTGAAAAAATAATATTTCTATAAAGGTCGTTCAAACCGAAACTATTCGATTTACCTTTTGGAAATTCGCTGCGCGCAATTGTCATTCTGCTCTAGTCCAGGAGGCAGTAATGCGTATCGTGCAGCAAGCATGCCATTCGTTGGCATGTCCCAAAGGCCCCCCATCGCCCGATGTCGGGGATCGCCCAAAGAAGCCAAGACTTTTCTTGCAACGCTTTGCGGAAGAGAAATCGGGTACCGTCGCAGCAATCTTTGCGATGCTAACTCCAATTGTTTTCGGGATCGTTGGCGGCGCGATCGATACCGGCCGTTGGCTCGCGACCCGCGATGCGACGCTTCAGGCCATGGACGCTGCCGTTCTGGCGGCCGGCCGGACCATGCAGATGAACGGTGCGACGCTTGATGAAGCGATCGCCACCGCGCGGACGTACTTCGATGAGAACAAGCCGGGCCGGCTGTCTCGCGAGGATGTCCAGTTCACGGTTGAAGAGAATGGAACCCTGGTCGTGTCCGTCTCGGACTCAGCCGTCAATACGCCGTTCTTGTCGATCCTCGGCATCCGGGAGCTGCCAGTTACGGCGACGTCGAAAGCCATTCTCGCAGCCGACGGCAACGCGGGCACGAACATCGAAATCTCGATCATGATGGATGTGACCGGGTCGATGTGCTACCCGTGCCGCAAGATCGAAGATCTCAAGGTTGCAGCGAAAGATCTGATCGACATCGTCGTTTGGGATGACCAGTCCGAGTACAGCTCGCGCGTCGCACTCGCTCCGTTCTCCGAGTATGTGAACGTGGGCAGCGACTATTACCGGCGGGTCACGAAGGAGGACCCGTCCGGCACCGGTAATCAGCGGACCTGCGTTGCTGAACGCGTCGATAATACGTTCATGTACCGCGATGACTGGACCAACAACCGGAAACGCCTGCGTGGCTATCTCGGTGGTGGCACATGCAAAACGCGCCAGACCATCATGCCGCTGTCGAATGACAAGGATGCTCTAAAGGCGCACATCGACTCGCTGACGACTGATGGCTGGACGGCTGGTCACCTTGGTGTTGCTTGGTCCTGGTACACGCTTTCGCCGAACTTCAACCGCTTGTGGCCAAACCGCCTTGATGCAGATGCTGACCCGTATGCGCATCTCGATCAGACCAACACGGTCACGATTGGCGATTCGTCCTACGAGGTGCCAAAGCTGAAGAAGATCGCAGTCCTGATGACCGACGGTGTGTTCAACTCGCACAAGAATGGTGTGGACTCAGCGACCCAGGCCCGCGAGCTTTGCGATGCGATGAAAGCAAAGAAGATCGAGGTCTATGCGGTTGGGTTTGAGGTTGGGGACTCGGGCGGTGCCTACGACGTGATGTCGTACTGTGCATCCTCGGACGAGCACTTCTACAACGCGGAAGATGGCAACGCTCTTCGGGTAGCATTCCGCGACATCGGATTGAAGATCTCAACGCTGCGTCTCTCCGAGTAATCGGGTAGACCGAAGTAACCTGGACCGGTTTGGGCGGGTCATCCTTGGCGGGGTGACTCGCTCAAACTGTATTTGCATTTGAGATTTTTCTATTGCTGAATTCTTTTCGTTACGCGAGCAATGATAACAGCAGAGCTATTGTTTAAAAATTTTAGACATTGGATCGACGCACTCTTCTTCAAACCCGCGTTCTACCAAATCCTCAAGTGCTGCAAGGGCCGCTTTGGCGTCCGGGCCAGTTGCTTCAAGCAACAGAGAAACACCTGGACCAGCTGTCAGCATCATTAATCCCATGATGGATGTTGCGCTGACTGACATGTCTTCGCGGGTGACCGTGACGTCTGCATCAAATTGCTCTGCACACTTTACGAATTTTGCCGACGCGCGCGCGTGTAAGCCTTTGACGTTGCGGATCTCAACAGTGCGCTGCATTTTGGTCGTCAAAGCTGTCTCCGTCGTCGTCACTCGATGTCATCGCGCCTGAGGCCCAGGTCGCGGAGTGTCTCAGGCTGTTACGGGTTTGCAAGAGGCTCAAAGCCATACAGCGAGACGAAGCCAGCGATTACTCCTGGAGCCGTGGGCGCTGTCAGTCGGTACCGTGTAAGACTTGGCTCGCAACGGTGATGTATTTCCGCCCGGCGTCCTTCGCCGTGTTGACGGCGTCTGCCAGCGGACGGGACTGACGCTCACCCGCGAGCTTGACCAGGAGGGGCAGGTTAACGCCGGCAATCACCTCAGCGCCGGTATCGTCGATGACCGAAATCGCGAGGTTTGACGGGGTTCCGCCGAACATGTCGGTCAGGATCACCACACCGTTGCCGGTATCCACGGACCGGACTTTTGCGAGAATGTCAGATCGGCAGGCTTCAAGGTTGTCGTCCGGCCCGATGTTGACCGTCTCGAACTGGTCTTGCGGCCCGACGACGTGCTCGAGAGCTGAACGAAATTCAGCAGCCAGCGAGCCGTGTGTCACGATAACCAGACCAATCATTCGATGTTCCCGGTTCAACGTCGCCACACTCCCGGCCAGCGTTCAGGGCACGAAGCTTTGGGCACGGAGTCCTGGCCACGAACGCTCAGGCTTCAACGCCCTACGTGCACAACGCCCTGAGTGCCCAACGCTCAACGCCGATCTCGGCCCCCAAACCAAGGATCTGAGCCGTGCGTCCCAGCCCTTTGGTGCACTGCGATACGACACGAGCGGTCATCAGAGGTCAACCTGGTGACCGGAGACGAGACAAGCTTTCCGCAGTCATGTTTTACAGAGCAACAGAGTCCTGCGACGTCTCTGCATGCGCGCGAGGCAGACCTGGGCCGGAACCTAAGCTTGAACCGAAAGGCCAGCGTTTCGGGCGCAATCTGCAAGGGCCGCAAGCAGGCGGTGCGGGCTTGCCGGATCATCGGCTGACAAGCTGATCGTGGGCATCAGATGGCCGCAAATGGTGCTCACGGGGAGCGGATCTGGCATGCGATCATCGCGTGGACGATCAAGATCTCCAACGAGAACGAGGCGTGCGGGCGCGATCGGTCCTTCTGAGAGTGTGACGATGCCGTATCCCCGAACTTCCAAGCGCCCCGCGATTGGCTCAGGGCATTTGACGACGGGTTGTGACCGGCCCGGGCCGGTCAAGACGATCACCTGATCGTCGGCGATGAGACGCGGTTGGATCGACCAGCCCGCACCGACGGTCAGTGACAAGCACTGTAGTGCGAGCCGCGACTTGCCGCTGCCCGGCGGGCCGACGACCAGGGTGGCCGCCTCCCCGAGCGCAATCGCTGTTGCGTGGACGTAGCTGCCAGAACCAAGCGGTTCCGGCCCAAGCCCAGATGAACGGTCCGCTGCGGCATCAGATCCGGACTTCGTCATCGCGCTTGGGGCTTTCATCTCGCTTCACGCGACGGCCGACGCGCAATTTGGACCGCATCGCGTCGGACCGAGGTGACGACCGATGCGCTGGACTTTGTACGGCAACTGGCAATTCGATCGTAAAGCGTGCGCCGCTCCGATCGGTCCGGTTCTCAACCGTAATCCGCCCGTTATGAGCGTGGACGATCTCCTGCGCGATCGACAGTCCGAGGCCCGAATTTGACCCGCGGCTCGAATGCTGTGTCGGACGCCACGTATAAAACCGTTTGAAGATCTTGTCGCTCTGCTCTGGATCGATGCCCGGGCCTTCGTCCTCGACGGTCAGCCGGAGCACATTGCCGACCTCGGTGAGACAAACATCGATCGTGCCGTCTGAAGGTGAAAACGACCCGGCATTATCGATCAGGTTTGTAATCACCTGACCAAGACTGATGTCGTGGCCGCGCACGATCCCGCCGCCGTCTGGAATTTTCGAGTGGAACGCGACAGACACGTTCCCGTGCTTCGGGGTGTCGAAAATGTCGTCGAAGATTTGGACGATCTCGTTCGTGATTTTCACAAGTGAAATCGACTGGGCTTCCTGAAGCAAAAGCTCAGCATCCAGCCTCTGCGCATTGGAGACATCGGAGATCAAACGGTCGAGCCGCCCGAGTTCTTTGCTGATCTCAGCAATGATCTCATCTCGTTTTTCTTCAGTCCGCGCGAGCGGCAGGGTCTCGGCCATGGCACGAGCAGCCGTCAAAGGATTTTTAAGCTCGTGCGCCACGTCGGCTGCGAACCGTTCGCTCGTCTCAAGACGGTTTCGAAGCGTCGTCGTCATCTTTTCAAATGATCGCGAGAGCTGGCCAATTTCATCCGTCCGATGCCCGAATGAGGGGAGCCTGTCGCTTGCGTTGATGTCAGCGCTCACGTCTTCGGCGGCTGCTGACAGCTGCTCGATCGGTTCGCCAACGGTTCGGCCAAGCCACTTTGAGGCGACGTACATCGCAATCAGGGCAATGGCCGTAAACAGCAAGAGGCGGAGACGCTCGCTGAACAGCAGAGCATCGATGTCCCCGGGCTTTGTCGACAGCATTAAAACGCCGTTGACCTTGCCAGCGCGAATGACAGGGGCGCTGACGGCAACGATCTGATCCCCATCATCGGCCATCAGAAGCATCGAAAACACTTTGCCCTGTTTCAGGCTCCGCGTGACTTCGGGAAATGAGCGGCCGTTGATCCCTTCAATATCCTGATAGACGGGAAGGTCCGACTGGAGGCGAAATTTGAGCAGACGCGTCCAGAAATTCTTCGGCTTGGTGAGGGGACTGTTTGTTTCGTTCGATCCGTCGGCCATGCGGCCGTCTGATTGAATAAATCTTGCCGAGTCCACAATCGGCGTCCCATCCGGCACGAAAATCCGAACGCGCGTCGCAGTCCCCTCGATTAATCGCGCGACGACCGGGGCTGCGTCCTCCGGGCGAATTTTGAAATCGAGGTCGCTGCCCGATTTGAGATCCGACAGACGCGCCGTATCACGGCCCATCAGATCCGGATCGAAACGGAATATTGCCTGCCGACCACCTGTTGGCTCAGAGCTCTGTGCAATGGCAGCCGCCATGATACGGCCCTGGGTCTCAAGCGCGTCTCGTTTGGCATCGATGAGCCAGGTATTTTGTTGCGAGAGTGCCGTCCAGCCAATCAGGAGAACAGACAGCGCCAGCATGTTGCCGATCACGATGCGGCGCCGAATGCTTTTCGATACCGCACGGCCAATTGGGCCCTGCGCAATGGCCGCACCAGCCGGGCGGACCCATTGAAATGCTGGAGCGGAAAACCGAAGGACCGGGGCGAAGGCCGTTTTCAGACGGGCAAGCATCGCGCGGCACACGGCTTTGACCGAATGGCGTGCGTCGCGCACTTTGTTGCGGAGCGGCTCGACCGACCGACCTTCGTCGCGTCGTGTGTCCCAGATCGCCATTCGGTTCGCCTCATGGAGCTATCGGGGCGCTCGGTCGTCCTGACCGCTTTTGCGCGATGGTAAGGGCGACCGACCCGTTCGACTTAGCCTGTCCGTCAAGCGCGACAGTGAGCAAGCCGAGGAGCCCTTGCGAGCCCGCGGCTTGCGCGCAGTCCTTAAGCTTCTTTGAAGCGATAGCCGACGCCATACAGAGTCTCAATGACGTCGAAGTTGTCGTCGACCTGTTTGAATTTCTTCCGCAACCGCTTGATGTGGCTATCGATTGTCCTGTCATCGACGTAGACCTGATCGTCGTACGCAGCATCCATCAGCGCATCGCGGGTTTTCACGACGCCTGGACGAGCTGCCAGCGCATGCAGAATGAGAAACTCTGTGACGGTCAACGTCACCGGCTTTTCATCCCAGTGGCAGGTATGTCGCTCCGGATCGAGCCGAAGCTGACCCCGCTCAAGCACCCGGGAGGCCTCGGCTGGCGTCATCGCCCCTTCTCTCGCCTGAGCACGCCGCAGCACGGCTTTGACGCGTTCGACGACGAGGCGATGGGAAAATGGCTTGGCGATGTAGTCGTCCGCGCCCATCTTCAAGCCAAAGAGCTCGTCGATCTCTTCGTCTTTCGACGTCAAGAAAATCACGGGCATATCCGAGCTTTGTCGGATGCGGCGGAGAAGCTCCATGCCGTCCATGCGTGGCATCTTAATATCGAATACGCCGAGATCGGCGTTCTGTTCTGACAATCCGTCCAAGGCCTCGGCCCCGTCTGAAAATGTCCGAACTCGGAACCCTTCCGCTTCAAGCGCCAAGCTCAATGAGGAGAGGATGTTGCGCTCATCATCGACCAGCGCGATCGTCGATTTCTCTTTCATGCGTCGTATCCCTCGATCCCGCACGACGGCCGCAGCCAGGTACGCCTAAGCAGCTGACGTGCATGAAATGTGGCACGGACCTTCGCTTGGCACCCCAGTTGAAGACCAGCGAAGGTAGATTTGACAAGCTCGGCGGTGAGCCAGTCAGGTTTTTGCCCGTTTTTCAAGCGGTTGGGCTCTTCTAAGCGAAGCCTGCCGCGCGACACCGACCTGTTGATACTTTGTTCTCAACGGGGCACCAGCGGCAATCTCGCGACGGCGCAGCGGCCGAACTCGGTTGCTGCGCCATGGTTAAGACTATTGCGGACAAATTGAACGCCGTCTGAACACCGAAACGGGCTTTCTGGAATTCAAACGCGTCGGACGAAGGCAGATGTGAAAACACGATCCGACAACCGTTGACTCGGCAAGAAAGATTGACGCAGCTACGGTCCGGCTATCACACGCGCCCCAACGTACTGGCTCAAAGTCCGTGTATGTCTGGGGCGAACCTGGCGCATATCCGAACCGAAACACTCACCAACGGACGCGACGCTTGTGCAAGCCAGCGCCTGCCGCTCCGGAACCTCCAGGCCAATCCATCAATGTCATCCGAAGTTTTTCCGCTCTCGCTGCCAAAATCCATCACACAGAACGCAACACGTGTTGAATTGATGGAGCTTGCCATTCGTCAGAACGAGGGACGGTTGAGCGATGGCGGGGCGCTGTCGGTGACAACCGGCGTGCATACGGGGCGGTCGGCCCAGGATAAATTCATCGTTCGGGATGAGACGACTGAGACGGCCGTCTGGTGGGAGAACAATAAGAGCATCACGCCCGAGCACTTCACAGCGCTGCTCGAAGACTTCCAGGCACACGCGGCGGGGCTCGATCTCCATGTGCAGGAACTCTATGCCGGTGCCGATCCGCAGTACCGCCTGCGCAGTCGGATTTTCACAGAGTTCGCATGGCATGCGCTCTTTATTCGGTACCTACTGCGCCGACCGAAGACCGAAGAGCTTGAAGGTTTTGAGCCCGAATTCACCGTGGTCAATCTGCCAAGCTTCAAGGCTGATCCTGCGCGCCACGGCTGCCGCTCCGACACGGTTATCGCATGTGACTTCTCGCGACGGCTCGTGCTCATCGGTGGCACGGAATACGCGGGCGAGACGAAGAAATCAGTTTTCGGCTACCTGAACTTCAAAATGCCCGAGGCTGGCGTGATGCCGATGCACTGTTCGGCGAACACGTCGGATGCTGACGGCGCTGCTGTCTTCTTCGGGTTGTCGGGTACGGGCAAAACGACGTTGTCGGCGCACGCCAGCCGAACGCTCCTTGGCGACGATGAACACGGTTGGTCGCCCAACGGCATCTTCAATTTCGAAGGTGGCTGCTACGCCAAGACAATCCGGCTCTCCCGTGAAGCCGAGCCGGAGATTTTCGCGGCTTCGAACACGTTTGGCACGGTTCTCGAAAACGTCGTCCTCACAGCGAAACGAACGCCTGACTTCGACGACGGTTCGCTGACCGAAAATACACGGTCAGCCTATCCACTCGATGCAATCCCGAACGCCTCTGAGACCGGACGCTCCGACCACCCCAAAAACATCGTCATGTTGTGTGCCGACGCGTTTGGCGTGCTCCCGCCGATCGCAAAGCTCACACCAAGTCAGGCGATGTATCATTTCCTGTCCGGCTACACGGCCAAGGTCGCTGGTACAGAGAAGGGCATGGGGAACGAGCCGCAGGCGACGTTTTCGACCTGTTTCGGTGCGCCTTTCATGCCGCGACATCCAAGCGTTTACGGCAATCTCCTCCGCCAGCTCATCGCGCTACACGGCGTTGATTGCTGGCTGGTCAACACCGGTTGGACCGGCGGCAAATACGGCGTTGGGCATCGCATGCCCATTCGCGCGACCCGCGCACTTCTCAACGCGGCGCTCTCCGGCCAGCTCAATCAAGTTGAGATGCGCATCGATCCCATGTTCGGCTTTCAAGTGCCGGTGGAGGTCGATGGTGTCGACAAGAACATGCTGGAGCCACGGAAGACGTGGTCAGATACGGCGGCCTATGACGCGCAGGCCGCGGCGCTCGTCGCAATGTTCCGAGAAAATTTCGAGAAGTTCGAAACGCACGTCGATAACGATGTGCTCGAGGCGGCGCCCGCGTTGCGGCAGGCGGCCGAGTGAGGCAAGTCACTTCGGGGCTGCCGCTGCTGCACCCATGATTTAGAGGAAGTCGGTGCGTGAGAGCACTGGCTCGAATGGGATGCGAGCGTCGGCAAACGCTTCTGCCGCCCCCTCTTGCCGATCGACAATTGTGACGACACAATCGACAATCGCACCTTCAGACTTCAAAATCTCGATCGCCTTCATTGCCGATCCACCAGTCGTTGTCACATCTTCCAGGACGACGACGCGTGCGCCTTCGACCGATGTGCCCTTCACCAGACCTTCAACAAGACCTTGAGTGCCATGGTCCTTCGCCTGCTTGCGGATAAAGAACGCCGGGAGCGGTCGCTTCGTCTCGGCGCTGGCAGCCGCAACCGCGGTTGCGACGGGAACAGCG
>JBCBWG010000082.1:0-12222 GCA_039817205.1 Pseudomonadota bacterium | reverse complement strand
CACGACTACGACGTGAAAATGCGCGCGATGAAGCGGTTCTTCGACGAGGGCGACCAGGTGAAGGTGACGCTCCGGTTCCGTGGACGTGAGATGGCCCACCAATATCTGGGCATGGAAGTCCTCAAGCGGGTCAAATCCGAGACGGAAGAGATTGCGAAGGTCGAGCTCGAGCCGCGCTCTGAGGGCCGCCAGATGATCATGGTTCTGGCACCGAAGTAGTCGCGACGTGTCGATGCACGTTTCGACAGCGCGGTGAGGTTGCTCAGTTGCGAAGATAATCTGAGGCGTCACGTCAGAAATCGGCTTATTTTGTCCGGCTTGCGATATTGCCAGACTTCGCCTCCGCGCCTATAAGGCGCGTCTTCCAGCCGCCCGGCGGGGCATGCCGTGGCGGCTCTTATGCTCAAAATCAGCCAAGTACACGAACCTGTTGAACAGGTTCCGATGGGTTGGCGCATCCAAGGATCTCAGCGAAATGCCCAAAATGAAGACGAAAGCGAGCGCGAAAAAGCGCTTTAAGATGACGGCGAATGGCAAGGTTAAATCGCTCGCGATGGGCAAGCGTCACGGCATGATCAAGCGGACGGCGAAGTTCATTCGCAACGCCCGCGGGATGATGGTGCTGTCCGACCAGGACGCGAAAATCGTCAAGAAATACATGCCGTACAACCGCTGACGCGGTGTTGGCTGAGGGCTCGGGTCCTCGGCCGTCAAGCCAATCCATTCGACATCTTGAGGAGCCTGCCAAATGGCACGCGTCAAACGCGGTGTGACCGCTCACGCCAAACACAAAAAAGTCCTGGCCAAAGCCAAAGGGTTCTACGGTCGGCGTAAGAACACGATCCGGACCGCGAAAGCTGCGGTCGATAAGGCCAATCAGTACGCCTACCGCGACCGCAAACGGCGCAAGCGCACGTTCCGCTCGCTCTGGATCCAGCGCATTAACGCGGCAGCCCGCGAGCACGGTCTGACCTACGGCCGTTTGATCGATGGCTTGAACAAGGCCGGCGTGGAGGTGGACCGCAAAGTCCTCGCAGACATCGCAGTGCGCGACGCAGCAGCCTTCGGTGCGATCGTCAAACAAGCTCAGTCAGCCTTGCCGGCTCAGTAAGGCGCGCGGCGCTTCCAGTCAGAATATGCCAAGCGGTCGATGGTCTCTGTCGGCCGCTTTCTTTGCTGGCTCAAATCAATGGAGCAGCGTACCGGCGGAGTTCGGCGATGGCTTGGCGGTAGACGTCGCGCTTGAACGGGACGACGGCTGCTTCGAGCTCGTCGATCGACATCCAGCGCCAGGCGTCGAACTCTTTCTCGTGTGCGCTCCCTGGCGGTGGATCGATCACGACCGCATCGTCGGGACCGGAATAGCGAACCGCAAACCACATCTGTTTTTGTCCGCGATAGGTCCCTTTCCACGCCACGCCCACGAGATGATCGGGGAGGTCGTACGTGAGCCAGTCGGCCGTTTGACCAAGCATCGTCACGCCGGTCAGTCCGGTCTCTTCCTCGAGTTCGCGGAGCGCGGCTGTTTCCGGATCTTCGCCGGCATCAATGCCACCTTGCGGCATTTGCCACCAAGTCCCCTGCCCTTCGGAATCGCCCGGCATGGCGACCCGGCGGCCGACCCAAACGTGGCCTTCCGCATTAAAAACCATGATGCCAACACAAGGCCGATAGGCGGTCGGCTGAGGCGTCTCTCTCATCTCAGTCTCTGATCTGTTTTTGTCCGGTGGCTGGCGGCGACTAACGTCTGGCTCACGCGTGGCCTTCGACGATCGCGAGCGTCACCTTTGCCCCGGCGTCGCGGATCGGCACAATCGCCTGATACGCTGCACTGTCATAGCAGGCTTTGGCCCGCTCGTAGCTTTCGAACTCCAAGACCACATGGCGCTGAAACCCGTGTCCTGCGCGCGCCTCGTTTTGCCCGCCGCGCACAACGAACGCCGCCCCGTACTCGGCAAACACAGCACCGTTCTTTGAGGTGTACTCGCTGTATTTTTCAGCATTCACGATGTCGATCATCGCGATCCAATAGCCTTTGGCCATGTCCTCGGCCATGTCCTCGCCCTCCGATGTGTTTGTTTAAGTTCCAGCTCTCATCGCGTTTTCGGGCCAACGCTTAATCACGCAGGGTGTAGCAGATCGCGGCGGCCACAAGCCAATTCAGAGTCAAGTGTGTAGACTACGAGCTATGAAAGCACCGGCAAAAAAATCGAGCAGGCCGTCCAAGAGCAAAGCGAAGAATGCGCCGCGCAAGGCGGCGAAGAAAATCCCAGAACAATCGGAAGATGCGACCGGCTCCGATGCGAGGAAGGTGGCCAGTCAAAAAGAGCGCTGGCGTCCGACGAGCCAATCGGAAGCAGCGATCAAACGGTCGATGACAGGCATCCGGCTGGATAAGACCGCTGCGTCCGACAAAGGTTCGGCTGCAACGAAAGCTCGGCAGTCTCAATCAACCGCAGCTGCGAAATCGAGACCGTCAAGCGCGGCACCGAAAAAGGGCGCGGCCAAACCAAAGCGCGTGTCTCAGCGAGGCGCACGCAGCGGTCCAACGCTTCGCATATCGGACCCTGTTGAGGCGGTTGCGCTGCCGGAGCCGTTCTTGAACTGGTTCGAGACACGTGGCTGGGCGCCCCGCCCCCATCAGATAGCGCTCCTGGGCCTTGGCGCGGCGCGTCGGTCAAGCTTGCTGATTGCGCCGACGGGGGCTGGTAAAACGCTTGCCGGTTTTCTTCCGAGCCTCGTCGACTTGGTCGGCAGCCGGGTCCAAGCGGAACGCAGTGGCTTAGACGGCCGCGACGCTCCTGCTGGTCCGGGGTCGGCCACCCGCCGTCCCAAACTACACACGCTTTACATTTCACCATTGAAGGCTCTCGCGGTCGACATCGCGCGCAACCTGGATACGCCCGTTGAAGAGATGGCGCTCGATGTGAAAGTCGAAACCCGAAGCGGCGATACGTCGGTTGCCAAGCGTCAACGCCAGCGGAAAACGCCGCCGGACATCATGCTGACGACGCCTGAGCAGCTCGCCTTGCTCCTTTCCCATGAGGATGCGGCGGTCTTGTTCGGCGACTTGAAGTTTCTGATCCTCGATGAGCTACACGCGTTGGTTGCGTCCAAGCGTGGCGACCTGCTCGCGCTCGACATTGCGCGACTTCGAAAAATCGCGCCGGATCTGGTGGTGACCGGACTGTCGGCGACGGTCGCCCGGCCAAGCGAGCTTCGGGCGTTTGTTGTGCCCCAGGATGCGCCCGACGATCGCATCAATCTGAGCGCCCTTGTCGAACTGAAGGGTGGACCGCAGCCAAACCTGACAATCCTTGAAGGTGACGAACCGCTACCCTGGTCGGGGCATACCGCGCGCTATGCGATGCAGCGTGTTTATCGAGCGATCGGCGATCACTTGCTGTCGCTTGTGTTCGTCAACACCCGCAGCCAAGCCGAGCAGGTGTTCCAAGAGCTTTGGCGGATCAACGACGACAACCTGCCGATCGCGCTCCATCACGGTTCGCTGGATGCGGGGCAAAGACGCAGGGTTGAGGCGGCGATGGCGGCAGGTCAACTGCGCGCTGTGGTTGCAACGTCGACGCTTGATCTCGGAATCGACTGGGGCGACGTCGATCTCGTCATTCACATTGGCGCGCCGAAAGGAGCGAGCCGTCTGACGCAGCGGATTGGACGTGCCAACCACCGGCTGGATGAGCCGTCGAAAGCCATCTTGGTCCCGTCAAATCGATTTGAGGTCCTTGAGTGTCGCGCGGCGCTGGACGCAGCCCGCGCCGGGGCGCAGGACACGGTGCTCAACCGGGCGGGTTCGCTCGACGTGCTTGCGCAGCACGTGATGGGGTTGGCGTGCTCCGCCCCGATTGATCCCGACGATGTGTTCGATGAGGTGCGGACGGCAGCGCCCTACACGCAGCTGACGCGTGATCAATTCGACCGAGTGATCGATTTCGTCGCAACCGGCGGTTATGCGCTCCGTGCCTATGAGCGGTATGCGCGCCTGCGCCCGACAGACGATGGACGCCTGCGCCTGTCGCATCCAAGCCTCGCGCAACAGCACCGGCTGAACATTGGCACGATCGTTCAGTCGCCCATGCTGAAGGTGCGTCTCGTGCGCGCCCGCGCGGCGCCAAAGCCTGGCGAGCAGCGGGCTCTCGTGGGCGGACGGGTTATGGGCGAGATCGACGAATGGTTCGCAGGCGAGTTGAAATTCGGAGACACGTTCGTTTTCGGCGGTGAAGTATTGAGGTTCGAAGGATTGCGCGAGACGGACGTCTTCGTCTCGCGCGCGGCCGCCACCGATCCGGCAATCCCGTCCTATCCCGGCGGTAAATTCCCGCTCTCGACGCATCTCGCCGAGCGTGTGCGTGGCATGCTCTCTGATCCGGGCTATTGGAAAAACCTGCCAACGCCGGTCGCCGAATGGCTTGCGCTACAACAGGAACGCTCCGTGACGCCGACGCCGGACGAGGTCCTGGTCGAGACGTTTCCGCGTTCGCAGCGCTCCTACCTCGTTGCCTATCCGTTTGAGGGTCGGCTCGCTCATCAGACGCTCGGCATGCTGCTCACGCGGCGCATGGAGCGTGCCGGTGCGATGCCGCTCGGATTTGTCGCCAACGATTACGGCCTCTCGATTTGGTGCGCAGCGGATTTGAACGCGTTCATAGAGAGCGGTCGGCTGACCCTCGAAGGCCTCTTCGATGAAGATATGCTGGGCGACGATCTTGAGGCATGGCTCGCGGAATCAACGCTTATGAAGCGGACGTTTCGCATGTGCGCGGCGATCGCGGGCCTCGTTGCGCGCCGCCATCCGGGCAAGGAAAAAACCGGTCGCCAAATGACGGTCTCGTCCGACCTCATCTACGACGTGCTCCGGCGGCACGATCCCGGGCACATCCTGCTGGAGGCAACGTGGCAGGATGCAGCCTCGGGATTGCTCGACGTGGCGCGACTAGCGGGCTTCCTTAAGCGCATCAACGGCCGCATCAGGCACGTCCCTCTGGATCGCATTTCGCCGCTTTCCGTGCCCATTCTGCTCGAAATTGGGAAGGAACCCGTCTACGGGGCGTCGGCCGATGCTCTCCTGAGGGACGCGGCCGATGCGCTGATTGCAGAGGCGCTCGGTGCATGAGCAAATTTGTCACCAAACGGTTACATAGACACTTGGCGGTAAGGGCTGGGGCAGTTGAGAACAACGCGTTGGAATCTCAGCAAAACCTAACCTTCTGATCTGCGATTGCGCTGTTGGTAATCGGCCGAGTCTTATCGGATGCAATCGCAAAATCGCAAATTGATCCCCAGCTTTCGAACTGCAATCACGACACGAAGCGTCAGTTTTCAAACATTCAAAACATGAAGCAAAAACAGCAATTAAAGCGGCATGAGCTCAAAAAATTTTTGAGAATTGATCCTGTTTTGTGCCGAGTTCGGCCACAGCTTTGACGCGCATACGTTTCGCGTTGGACGTGCTTGTGTACCGATCTTGGCTGTGCTGTATGACCCCACCGGGGGATGACATGAGAGGCGCTGTTAGCCGATTGTTGGCGATAGCGAGTTGTCCACCGGGACACATGAGATCACATACTCAGCGTAGCGGCGGGTCTGTTTGGTCAATGTGTGGAGTTTGGCGTGGTCGGCGACGACGGGAGGCGAAGCCCGGGATCGCAATTGGCCGTACCAAGGAGGGCAAAGAGCGGGAATGGCACCAGCATCTGGTGTAGGAGAGATTGAATGCGGCGAGGCGTGGTCCAAGCTGCAATCGGATCCCTCAGCAATCCTTGTCGATGTCCGAACAACGGCGGAGTGGACCTTCGTTGGCGTTCCGGATCTTGGCGGGGTGAGCAACCAACCCATTTTTCTTGAGTGGCAGTCCTTCCCTGACGGGCAGGTGAACGCGGCGTTCGCCCAGACCTTGACGGGGCTACTTGATGAGCGTGGGGCGCAGTCCGAGACCAACATTTTGTTTCTCTGCAGATCCGGATCACGGAGTAGAGACGCAGCACGGTTGATGGCGGCGCACGGGTACACGAGATGCTTCAATCTGTCGGACGGCTTTGAGGGGCCGCTCAACCATGAGCGGCAACGCGGTCGGCAAATTGGCTGGAAGGCGGCGAACCTTCCCTGGGTGCAAGGGTAGCGTATCCAAATCTGTTTGAGCGACGTGGCGCTGGGTCTGGCCCGGCAATAGGAAAGCTCCGTCTCAACGAGGTGAAAAGTAGAGCGTAAACGAACGATTGTGCGGGGGTACACATGACAATGCTCGATGGGGATGCACGCTGTGTGGGCAGCGTTGCTTATGATCCAGCCGACGAACGTGAGGGCCGAGTGACCTATTCGGGCCCTTCCAGCGGACGAAACGCATCCGGCTAGGCCGTGCCTAAAACCAGGGTCTTTTCGTAGGGTTCCAACCACGTCTGCGCATCCGATGGGCAGCCGTCTGGTTCTCAGTTTATTCCTGTCTCATTCTGCATCGCCGGACAGTCGCGCCGCTGAGTTGATCTCAGCGAACCTTTACGCGCGAATTCATTTCCGAGCGTGCGGTGCTGGGCAGGCGACATTCAAATGCGGGGGTAATCGCATGCCACATGACAATCAAAACAACTTCGGCCCATCGCGCGCAGGTGGTTTTTCAGAAGCGGAAGCGCCTTTTGCTGCCGAAAAGCAGCCGTCGCACGTTGAAGTCGCAGGTGCGGACCGCGACGTCACGGACATTGAAGCAAGTCGTATTAAGACGATGCTGCGCGCTCGCGTTGGCGACGAAGTCTATAACAGCTGGTTTAATACACTGAATGTCGACCGCATCGCGGGAAAATCCATTTACGCCTCCGTGCCGATTAAGTTCCTGCGGCGTTGGATTGAGACGCACTACACCGATGACCTGCTCGAGTGCTGCCGCAGCGAGTTCAAAATGGTCGAGAACGTCGTTATGGAGCAACGTCAGCCGGGCGTGGCTGTCCTTCAACCAGCCGAGCCAGCACCGGCCCGTGACGCGGGTGGTCAGGACGAGGAGCCAGCCGCAGCTCGTGTCAATCCGATCCACGAGCAACTGGCAATGCAGGGCCGCACGCAGGCCGCCGGTTTTACGGGTTCTCCGTTGGACCCGCGCCTGACATTCGAGACGTTTGTGGTTGGTCCGGCAAACCGGATGGCGCACGCAGCCGCCGAGCAGGTCGCCGAGACGATCTTCAATGAGGCGCGCGGGTTCAATCCGCTTTTCCTCCACGCCGGCGTCGGCAACGGCAAGACCCACTTGCTGCATGCGATCTCATGGGAAGTTCGCCGCCGGTACCCGAAGGCCCAGTTCCTTTATCTGACGGCCGAACGGTTCCGCTACGAGTTCGTTGAGGCGCTGCAGGCCAAGAATGCACTGCAGTTCAAGGATCGCTTCCGCGCGGTCGACATGCTCCTGATCGACGACCTCGAGTTTCTTCAGGGCCAGGCCACCGAGCAGGAATTCGACCACATCATCAACGCGCTCCTCGACAGCAACAAGCAGCTTGTCGTTGCCGCCTCGAAACCGCCGTCGTCGGTCGACCGTCTCAATGATCGGATGCGGTCGCGTCTGCAGGGTGGTCTGGTCGTTGAGGTTGGCTCGCCTGACTACGAACTGCGTCGCCAAATCCTGGAGCGTCGCGTTGAAGAGAAGCGCCTGACAGATCCGTCGTTCCAAATCAGTCGCGAGGTCATCGATCTTCTGGCAGATCGGCTCACAGAAAGTGGCCGTGAGTTGGAAGGAGCCACGACACGTTTGCACGCACACTGGCAGTGCATGCGTGTGCCGATCACTCTTGAGATTGCCGAGACGGTCATTCGCGATCTGATGCATGGCATGGAGCCACGGCGCATTCGGATCGAAGAAATTCTAAAGGTTGTCTCGCGCCACTTTGGGGTATCGCGAGGCGACATTCTCTCGCAGCGGCGTCACCGCTCGGTGGTTTGGCCACGTCAAATCGGCATGTACCTTGCCAAACAAATGACGGCGAGATCGCTACCCGAGATTGGTCGTCGTTTTGGAAACAGAGACCATACGACCGTGCTCCACGCCATTCGAAAAATTGACGATCAACTTTCGAAAAGCCCGCGATTGAAAGAAGAAATAGACGACTTGAAACGTCTTCTTTCGCACTAATTCGGTCGCTTAGCGGGCTGGAGGTCAGATCGATCAAATCTTTCTGATCTCCAGAAAGTCTTTCAAATAAACTCCTGTGGATTTATGTAAGAGTAGATCTACCTGAATGTCACGCGAACATCTAGTTACACCCCGAGCGAGGGTAAGCGCTTTCCGTTTGGCGTATCAGAGGGCGATGCGCCAAACGGTTTTCTCTGCGACAGCATAAAAAGCGGCGGAGAAAATTGCGGGGTGGGAGACAGCGCCACACGCGACGCGTGTGCTGCGCTGTCTTCTTCAATATGCTGCACCATGCTATGTTTGGCGAGATCCGCACGGTGAGCCTCTCCGTGGTCTCACGACTGTGGTTTTCTCTTCCGTGTGCGCAGCACCGTGGTCGAGATGAGCATCAGGTCACGCGCTGCGGCATGGCCGAGTCGATCACCGGTTTTCGTCGTGCGTGCCTGCCATCTCATCGCCTTGATCCCCGTTTGATGCACAACTGTCTCTTGCAAACGCCTGGATGCACGGCGAAATTACGGGGCCGAGCGAATCGAGGCGGTTGATCGCTCTGGCCATATCCCGAGCCGCTCATAAGAACCTAAGGGTCGTGCACATGCAGCTGGTGATTGAACGTGGTGAGCTCCTGAAAGCCCTCAGCCACGTCACGAGCGTTGTCGAACGCCGCACGACGATCCCTATCCTATCAAACGTTCTTGTCGTCGCTGGCAACAACGGGCTTGAGCTGAAGGCAACGGATCTTGAGCGGGAAGTCATCGAGACGGCGACCGCTGACGTGTCGCAGCAGGGCGCGATCACGGTTCCGGCACACATGATCCATGACATCGCGCGGAAGCTGCCGGATGGCGCGCAGGTGTCCCTGGCTCGCGAGCCAGATCGCGAGCGCGTGTCTGTGACGTCCGGTTCATCACGGTTTGCGTTGCCTGCGCTTCCGGCCGACGACTTTCCCGATCTCGCCGCCGGAGAAATGACGCACGAGTTTTCGATAGCAGCCCACGATCTTAAGCGGCTCATCGAGAAAACCCGTTTCGCGATCTCGACCGAAGAGACGCGCTATTACCTGAACGGGATCTATCTCCACACGGTTGCGACCGAGGCTGGCGCAATGTTGCGCGCCGTCGCCACGGACGGTCACCGCTTGGCCCAGGTGGAGCTGACGCAACCGGATGGCGCCGCTGAAATGCCCGGCGTGATTATCCCGCGCAAGACCGTACAGGAACTCCACCGGTTGCTCGATGACGGTGCGGCGGAGGTCCGTGTCGGCGTCTCGGAGATGAAAGTGCGGTTCGAGATTGGCGGTGTCACGCTCACCTCCAAGCTGATCGACGGCACGTTCCCGGATTATGCCCGCGTGATCCCTGAAGGAAATGACAAAGAGCTGCGGGTGTCGAACGCGGAGTTCATTTCGGCCGTCGATCGGGTTTCGACAATTGCGAGCGAGCGCGGTCGCGCGGTCAAGCTCAGCCTGTCGAGCGGCAAGCTGATCTTGTCGGTGAACAACCCTGAAGGCGGAAGCGCGACAGAAGAGTTGGAAGCCGACTACGGTGCCGATGCGCTCGAGATCGGTTTCAACGCCAAATATCTGCTCGATATCGCGGGTCAACTCGAGAGTGACACGGCGAGCTTCAAGCTCGCGGACGCATCCGCACCGACGATGGTTGCCGACGGCGAGGACGATCACGCGCTTTACGTCCTAATGCCGATGCGCGTTTAGCGGTCGTCGGCCAAGCGCTTTTTCTGATGGGCGAATGCGTGCCAATGGCCGAACCCAAAACGTGGATTGAGCAGCTCTCGCTCACGAGTTTTCGCAATTACACCCACGCCAAGCTGGAAGCCGAAGCGTCTCCCGTCGTCCTCGTTGGGCACAACGGAGCTGGGAAAACCAATATCCTCGAAGCCGTTTCGTTGATCTCGCCGGGGCGCGGTCTTCGCCGGGCGGCGTTCGCCGATATGTCACGCGTGGCATCCTCTGCGCCCGCACCAGCGCCGCCCGGTTGGGCGATCTCGGCGCGTCTTCATGCGGGCGACGATCCCGTTATCATCGGGACCGGACTAGCGCCTGCTGCGTCGGGCGCAAGCCGATTGGTCCGGATCGATGGCGAGCCTCAGCGTTCGGCCGCGGTTCTCGCCGATTATGTTGAGATGACCTGGCTAACACCTGCGCTCGACGGAGTATTCACGGGCGGGACGTCGGATCGGCGCCGGTTTCTCGATCGTTTGGTGCTCTGTTTTGACGCCGAACACGGCACGCGCGCCAATCGCTTTGAGCGTGCGATGCGTCAGCGGAACAAACTGCTGGATGCTGGCGCGAGATCGCCGGCGGAGTTTGGAGGTCTTGAGGAGCAGTTGGCGGAAACCGGTGTTGCGATTTCAGCTGCACGTGTCGCTTTGGTCCAGCAGCTGTCGGCGACGATCCTCAGGAGGCGCGATGAGTTTGGCCCATCGGCATTCCCATGGGCTGAGATTGCGTTGACGGGGTCACTTGAGGAGGCCTTGGTCGGAACGCCAGCGTCCGATGTCGAGGATGACTATCGCGAGCGCCTCGCACGGGCGCGGCCGAGGGATCAGGCCGCGCGTCGGACGCTGGAAGGGCCGCACCGCGCCGACTTGCAGGTGCAGCATGGTCCGAAAGCAATGCCAGCGAAGCTGTGCTCGACCGGTGAGCAGAAGGCTTTGCTCGTCGGTTTGGTGCTTGCTCATGCCGACTTGCTGGCGCGCCGCGCGTCAGGTGGCGCACCGATCCTGTTGCTCGATGAGATTGCGGCACATCTCGATGCTGATCGCCGCGCTGCCTTGTTCGACGAAATCCTATCACTGGGCAGTCAGGCCTGGATGACCGGCACCGACCACGCTCAGTTTTCAGCGCTGCAAGGCCGGGCCACGTTCTTTGAGGTCACCGACGGTGCGGTGGCACGCATCGAGGACTGAACGACGGCCAGCGGTTTTGCCGCGATCAATCAAACAGAGTGAGACCATGAGTTATCCGCCAAATCGCATTGTCTGCCTGACAGAGGAAACGGTTGAGACGCTCTATCTCTTGGGCGAAGAAGACCGGATTGTTGGCGTTTCCGGTTATGCGGTGCGGCCGCCCCGTGTCCGGAAAGAAAAGCCGCGCGTTGCCGCCTTTATCAGTGCCGACATGCCGAAGATCCTGGCGCTTGAGCCGGATCTCGTGCTGACCTTTTCGGATCTCCAAGCTGACATCGTCGCGGAACTCATTCGGGCAGGCGTGGCGGTCCACGCCTTTAACCAGCGCACGATACCGGGCATTTTCGACATGATCGGCTTGACCGCTGCGCTCGTGGGTGTGCCGGAAAAAGGTGCGGAACTCGTCGAACAATTGTGCGGGCGCCTCGATGACGCGCGCGACGCAACTTCAAAAATCAAGTCGCGGCCCAAGGTCTATTTCGAGGAATGGGATGAGCCCATGATCTCAGGTATCGGATATGTCTCTGAGCTCATCCAAATTGCTGGCGGTGACGATATCTTTGCCGACCTCGCCAAACAGAAGGCTGCGCGAGATCGGATCGTTCAGCCAGAGACTGTGATTGCGGCCAAGCCTGACATCATCATCGGGTCGTGGTGCGGGAAAAAATTCCGCCCTGAAAAAGTTGCGAGCCGACCAGGGTTCGGCAGTATTCCAGCCGTTCAAGCGAACGCCCTGCACGAGATTAAATCGCCGATCATTTTACAACCTGGACCGGCCCTACTGACGGACGGGCTTGATGCCATGACGGCGATCGTTCGCGAATGGAATGGGCGGCGTGGCGCCTCTGATGAGGGCACCGCGCCGCGCGGCCAATGACCCTTCGGGTTTAATCGTATGCGCTGATGCTCTTGGCAGGACGACGATCCGTGCCAAATGCGCCGCCTGCGGGCTGCGAGCGCTCTTGACGACGCTCAGCGCGCGGACGTTGGTTCCCACCAACGAACTCAACGATTGAGAAGTCGATCAGGAGGCCCGCCGGTTTCCGCATGATCGTTGTCGTCGTCGTGCGAACGCCCCGGTCGCTTTTGCAGACGCCGATCACCTTGCGCATGACGTTGCCATTGCGGGACGGCACGTTTTCGACCGTGCTGCCGAAGCGTCCTTT
>JBCBWG010000081.1:0-12408 GCA_039817205.1 Pseudomonadota bacterium | reverse complement strand
TGGACGCCGATCTACCTGTTGATCATCTTTGCTCTGCACCCGGTTCTGGGCCTGGCCGCAACGGTTGGCGCAGCCATCCTGCTCGCCCTCGCCTACATGAGCGAACGGTCCAGCCGCGGCCCGCTCATGGAAGCGCAAAAACGGACCGGCGAGAGCATGGATTTGGCAGAGGTCGGTCAGCGCAACGCCGAGGTCATCGCCGCCATGGGCATGGTCGACGCGTATCGCAAACGCTGGCAGGCGACCAACGGTGAAGCGATGGCCTGGCAAGGGATGGCGGCGGACCGGCTGGGGTCGGTTACGGCCACAACCAAGACGCTTCGGCTTGCTTTCCAGTCGATGATGCTTGGCGTTGGGGCGGCCCTGGCGCTCAACAACGAGATCAGCGCCGGCACGATCGTGGCGGCAACAATTATATTCGGTCGCGCGCTTGCGCCCGTCGAGCAGGCGCTCGGCCAGTGGCGCGGCATGCTGCGAGCCGCAGACAGCTTCTCGAAAATCGATGAGCTTTTGAAGAAGGTGCCGGAGCCGCAAAGCCGGACAGAGCTGCCAGCGCCGAAAGGCCTTTTGAGCGTCGAAAACCTGCGCGTTGCCACACCGGAATCCCGCAAACTCGTTTTGGCGAGCGTCAACTTCCAGGTGAACCCCGGTCAGATGCTCGCGGTGATTGGGCCATCGGCATCGGGCAAGTCGACCCTTTCGCGTGCCATCGTCGGCCTCTGGCCACCGGCTGCGGGACAAGTTCGCCTTGATGGCGCGACGCTCGAACAGTGGGGCCCGGATAATCTTGGTCGCCACGTCGGCTATCTGCCGCAAACGGTTGAGCTGTTCGCTGGAACCGTTCGTGACAACATTGCTCGGTTTGAAGAGAACGCGCCGGACGCAGCCGTTGTTACAGCGGCCAAGCGCGCCCATGCCCATGACCTCATCCTGTCGCTGCCCGATGGTTACGAAACCGAACTTGGCGATTTCGGCGCCCACCTGTCAGCCGGGCAACGCCAACGCATTGCGCTTGCGCGCGCGCTCTATTCCGATCCGGTGCTCGTCGTCTTGGATGAGCCGAACTCGAACCTCGACCGGGCCGGCGACACGGCGCTCGCAGCCGCCGTCGATGGGATGCGCGAGCGCGGTCAAACGATTGTTCTGGTCTCACACCGGGTTCAAGCCATCGGTAAGGCGGACACGCTGCTCTATCTCGACAAGGGCATTCAGCGGGCCTTTGGACCGCGCGAGGAGGTTTTGGCCCAACTCCAGAAAGGCCTCCCCGAAAGCCCAGTGAGCGCTGCGACTGATCGCCGACAGGGTCCGAGGTAGGACGCGTTCAAACGAGGAAGTACAAGCCATGTTGCGTGACATCGCGGGATTGTTCTCGGCGAAAAGTGGGCCGGATGGTTGGGCTGGGAGCGACGCGTGGGTCGCCGTCGGCATGCGGACGCTCGCGATTTTGATGATCGGGCTGTTTGGCTTTGGCACGCTTTTGTCGATCAATGGCGCGGTGATCGCGACCGGCGTTGTGACGGTCGAATCGAATTACAAAACCGTGCAGCATCTCGACGGTGGCATCGTCGCAGAAATCCTCGTTCGCAACGGCGATCGGGTCGCGGCGGGAGACGTGCTGATCCGGCTCGACAAGACCGGCGACAAAGCAGAACTCGGCGTCATCACGGAGCGGATTGGCGGACTGCTTGTCCAACGGGCGCGGCTTGAGGCCGAACGCGACGGGCGTAACGACTTCTCGATCCCTGCCTCCGTCTCGACGACCGGAGGCATTGCCAAGACGATCGCCACACAACGCGCTTTATTTCGCGCGCGCATGGCAACACGGACCGGAGAGCTTTCCGTTCTCAATCGCCGGATTGACCAGGTCTCGGCCCAGCTGCGCGGTTTGACGGCTCAGCGGAACGCGCGCGCGCAAGAGCGCGATCTCATGAGAAAGGATCTCGCCGCGGTGCGGTCCCTATTCAAGAAGGGGTACGCGAACCAGCAGCGGCTTTCGACGTTGGAGCGCGATGCCGCGCGGCTTGAGGGCGAAATGGGCCGCCTCGCCGGTGAGCTCGCGCGAGCCGAAGGATCGCTGTCTGAGAGCCATCTCAATTTGGCCCAGCGGCGCAAGACGTTGCTTGAGGGTGTGATCGACGAGTTGCGGCAAGTGCAGAATGCACTCAACGAACTCCGCGAGCAGGAGAAGGCGCTCCGTGCCAAAGTCGACCGCGAGGTCATCCGCGCGCCACAGGATGGTCGCGTCCATGCGCTTGCCGTCAATACGACGGGTGGCGTCATCACACCGGCGCGCCCCATCTTGCAGATCATTCCGCAAACCGAGCGGATGATCGTCGAGGCGCGCATTAATCCGCAGGACATCGATAGCGTTCAAAGCGGGCAGACGGCTGGTATCCGTTTTCCGACGTTCAACGCGCGGGTCACGCCACGCCTAACGGGCGCTGTGACCCGGGTGTCCCCGGCCGAGATCACACCGGACCAGGGCAGCTCGTTCTACACGGCCGAAATTGAGATCTCGCCGCAAGAGCTCCGCCAGATCGGCGGCCAGCGTTTGCTGCCAGGCATGCCAGCGGAGGTCTTCATCACCACGGAAGCGCGCTCGATCCTCAGCTATTTTCTGCGGCCGCTCACGGATGCCATGTTCCGAGCGTTTCGCGAGGAGTAACGAGAGAAGTTCCGAGCGTTTCGCGAGGAGTGACCGGAGAAGTTCCGAGCGTTTCGCAAGGAGTAACGAGAGAAGTTCCGAGCGTTTCGCGAGGAGTGACGCGTAAACAACAGCACCCATCTGCTATCGCCCTGCCGTTGACATCCGCCTCAATTTCGATATTTCTAGGTTTATCGAATATTGGAGCGCACCATGGCAAAAGCCTGTTCACTTCCGGACTGCGGTCAAAGTCTTGATCTCGAACAAGCTGCCCGTGGCTTTGCGGCGATCGGATCAGAGCCGCGACTGGCGGTCCTCTTAACGCTTGTCCGAGCGGGCGCTGGAGGCCTCAGCGTCGGAGATATTCAAGCGCGCGTTGATATGCCGGCATCAACGCTTACGCACCATTTGAAATTTCTGGCGGCGGCCGACCTCATTGAGCAACGCAAGAAAGGTCGCGTCATCCTCAACCGCGCGGCCTACGACCACCTCGAGGCACTCGCTGGTTTTTTGATGGATGAGTGCTGCCAGGATGCGCCAGGCGGCGCTGATCGTGCCAGTCAAACCAACACAGCAATCGGCAGGACAGCGCCAAGCGTCAGCCCCAAATTTCGCGCGGGAGCATCAAAATGACGGAACTCGTTCTGAAGCGCCTCGGCGAGGCTTTTACGATCAACAGCCTTCTTGCCAGACTGAAATCAATCTGGATGCTTGTCATTGCCATCCCAATTGCGTTGGCAATTCTCGACCCGGCACAGCTGGAACCTGTCCTCACGAAAGCCATTGGCGCACTCGCTCACACGCTGCCGTACATCGTCTTTGCCGTTCTTTTGATCGCATACCTCAAGGCGTCGGGCGCCGAACGCGTGATCGCAGACGCCTTCAAGGGTCGCGAGAACCGCATGATCGTGTTTGCGGCGCTGTTTGGCGGCCTGGCCCCGTTCTGCTCATGTGAAGTCATTCCGTTCGTTGCAGGCCTTCTTGCAGCTGGTGTTCCCATCGCCGCGATCATGGCGTTCTGGCTTTCATCGCCGCTGATGGACCCAGCGCAATTCGTGATTACGGCGGGGGCTCTTGGCTGGCATTTTGCGATCGCCAAGACGATCGGTGCGGTCATGATCGGCTTGATGGCGGGCTTCGTTGTCAAAGCGTTTTCGAAGTCGCCAGTTTTCGCCGATCCGGCCAAACCGCGCCCGTCCAGCGGTTGCTGCAAAGCGGCGCCCGGCCTCGATGAACGTGGCAAGCCGGTTTGGGCGTTTTGGCACGAAGCCGATCGCCGCGAAGTTTTCCGGTTTGAGGCGATCGAAAGCTTCGTCTTCCTCTTCAAATGGCTTGCGCTCGCCTACATGCTCGAAGGATTGCTCATCGCCTACGTGCCAGCGGAATCGATCACGCAGTACGTCGGCGGTCCGGGCCCCATGCCCGTCATCATCGGTGCACTCATCGGGTTGCCGGCTTACCTCAACGGGTATGCCGCTATCCCGCTCGTCAGCGGTCTCGTCGAGCAAGGCATGAGCCCGGGTGCGGCAATGGCCTTCATTATGTCGGGCTCAGTCAGCTGTATCCCGGCGATGGCCGCCGTCTATTCGCTGGTGAAGTTCCGCGTTTTTCTCGCCTACGCGATCCTCGGCCTCATAGGCGCAATGCTGATCGGCGGGGTCTACAGCTTGACGGTGTAGCCCGACGCAGGTGCGCGCCCGATCGCTCGCTCGCGTCGTCGTTACCCGCCGCGGACACCTTGCACGTTGGTGTAGACGGCATAGAGCGATTGGGCCGCGGCCATGAACAACCGGTTTCGGCGCGGCCCACCGAAGCAGACGTTGGCGCAGCGCTCCGGCAACGAAATGTGGCCGATCGCTGTTCCATTCGGTGAGAAGATGCGGACGCCATCGAGTTCCGCCGTGCCAAGGCCCCAACCACACCAGAGATTGCCAGCTTCATCGACACGAAATCCGTCGGGCGTCCCACTCGGTCCCGCATCAATCAGAACGCGTTTGCCGGTGATCGTCGCGCCATCCGGCTCCATGTCGTAGGCCAGGATTTTCCGGTGCGGCTGGCCACGGGACTCGACAACGTAGAGAACACTTTCGTCAGGTGAGAATGCGAGGCCATTTGGTCCGAGAATATCGTCGGCCACCACCGTCAGTTGACCCGCGGTCGGATCGAGGCGGTAAACATTTTGCCCGAGTTCAACCGGAACCTTGTTCCCCTCATAATTTGAGTTGGCGCCGAACGGCGGATCGGTGAACCAGACGGTGCCGTCGCTTTTGACGACCACATCGTTCGGCGAGTTCAGCGGCTTGCCCTCGTAGCTGTCGGCCAAAACCGTAATGCTTCCATCGTACTCCGTCCGCGTGACGCGGCGGCCAACGTGCTCGCATGTGATCAAGCGGCCTTGGCGGTCTCGCGTATTGCCGTTCGCCATATTGGAAGGACGGCGAAACGGTGTGACCGTTCCGGTTTCCTCCTCCCACTTGAGGATGCGGTCGTTCGGAATATCGCTCCAAAGAAGATAGCGCCCGTCACCGAACCAGACCGGCCCCTCGCCCCATCTCGTACCCGTCGCCAATCGCTCGACGGCGGCGTTCCATGGCACCAGGCCTTCAAAACGCGCGTCGAGGGTCTTGATGAGCGGATCGGGGTAGCGGGGATATGCGCGCCAGCCGGCCGTCGTTGGATGATCGGTCATGCGGTCTCTTTCGTCGGGCCATCGCTTATCTTTGAAGCCGCTCCCTCTCGCGCCCGTCCGTCAGATGAACCTTCTGGCACGTCCTGGGGCACGTCCTCGGGCACGTCCTCGGGCAAGTCCTGGGCGAACGTTTCGGCGATTTCCTCACGTGCGACAACGAACGGCTCGAAGTTGATCGTCCACAATCCTTCGTAAGGGCGATTGATATCGTTCAAGAGGAAGAAGATGAAACTTCCAAAGGTCGCGAGGACGAAGACGGCGTAGTAGTTGAACGAGAGCCCCTCAACCTGATGGAGGTAGAAGGGAATAATGATCGTGATGGTCATAAAGGCGAGCATGACGATCATGTAATCGGGGATGCGCTCTTGGGAGACATTCACCCGATTGGCTCTGAGCGTCCGCAATGCGTCGAAGCCGTGCATGATTTCCGTGAGCGCCGCGCGATCGTTCTCATCGGCGACAACGAGCCCGGCGGTCTCTCGGACACAAGTATCAATGACACGATCGTTCTTGCTCGACTGGCTGGCGCTCCGTTGATCGAGCACGTTGGTGGCATAGGCGATCAGCTGCCGGCGAATTTCGATGACGTGGCTGTCACCCGCCGGCTGCGCCGCGCTCGTGAAATACATCAGGTAGGCGTTGAGCGATCGGATCTTCATCGCTTCCTTGTGAATGGCGGCTTCGAGTGCCGTGAAACTCTCGAGCCCCTTAACGAGGACCAGCGCGGTGATGATCGCATAGAGCGTCGCGAGAACCGCGAAAAACTGCTCGCCGTAGTATTCGCTGACCTCGATTCCGAGATCGTTCAACTTGTAGGCGTTACACACCCAGTAGAGCGTGGCTGCGATCAATCCCCAAAAAACGGGCGCAACAAACCGTCGATAAAGCGCCATCACTTTGAACTCCGACCAAACGAAACGCGCACGCTGACAACATAACAGGCCAAAGGTGCCGACGCTCGACGTCCCGCGCAATCACTGTTCGAGCCGGGTGACGACGTTTTAGACGCCAGGAGTTCTAAGCGGAACCACCCACGGACCCAGATGTTATCTGGTCGGCACGTCTCTCATATCTTGCTGCCGGTTTTCAATCGCCAGAACTTTGATATCACGTTGCGCCAGAGCACGCGGTCAGACCGACGGCGTGACACTCGAACCAGGCGATCGACACATGACCGGACTTCTCGCGCTTCTCGACGATATTGCAGCCCTTGCGAAACTTGCGGCGACGCAGGTTGATGATATTGCTGCCCAGGCGACGAAAGCCGGATCAAAAGCCGTCGGCGTCGTGATCGACGATGCAGCGGTGACACCTAAGTACGTTCAAGGTCTGCCTGCCGCTCGCGAGTTGCCAATCGTCTGGCAAATCGCGCGCGCCTCGCTGTTCAATAAGATCGTCATTCTGCTTCCCGCCGCACTGCTACTCAGCGCATTTGCGCCTTGGCTGCTCCCGCCACTCCTGATGCTTGGCGGTGCGTACCTCTGCTTCGAAGGGGCCGAGAAGATCGCGCACGTCGTCTTGCCACATCACGAGGACAAGAAAGCCGTCAAGCCGACCACCATGGATGCGGCGCACCTGGAGCGCGAGCGCGTGGCTGGCGCGATCAAAACGGATTTCATTCTGTCGGCCGAGATCATGGCGATTACGCTGTCGGCGATAGAGACACGCGGCATCATCATCGATGCCATCGTCCTTGGCGCGGTTGGCGTCGTGATCACTGCGATTGTCTACGGCGCGGTCGCGCTAATCGTGAAAGCGGATGACGTCGGTCTGCGCATGAGCCAGACCGGCCACCTCGGCGTCACGCGTGCCATCGGACGTGGTATCGTCAAAGGCATGCCAACCGTGTTGGTCGTGATCGCGACGATTGGTACGGCGGCGATGCTTTGGGTCGGCGGCTCGATCATCGTCCATAGCTTGAAGGAAATGGGGTCACCCGAAATCTACGAAGCAATCAAGGCCGTCGCTGTGTCCGCCAAAGGCGCGGTTCCAACCGCGAGCGGCTTTGTGAATTGGTTCACAACCGCGTTCCTTGATGGCGTGCTCGGGCTATTTATCGGCCTTCTGCTGATCCCCGTCGTGACTTTTGTTCTGATGCCACTCTTCAAGCAAGTCAAAGGTGCGTTCGGTTAAGCAAGGCGCATCACGGTGGCCAATCAGCGAAAGATACCGGCTGCCTTCTACCGCGGCGGTACATCAAAGGCGGTAATCTTCAAATCCACGGACGTTCCGCGCGATCCTGACACATGGCCCGCGATCTTTCGTTCGGTCATGGGCTCCCCGGATCCGAACGGTCGCCAACTCGATGGCATGGGCGGCGGCCTCTCGTCACTTTCAAAGGTATGCGTGATTGGGCCATCGACGCGGCCGGATGCGGATGTCGGCTACACATTTGCTCAGGTTGGCATCGCTAACGATGTCGTCGACTTCCGTGGCAACTGCGGGAACATGTCATCGGAAATCGGGCCGTTTGCCGTCGACGAAGGCTTGGTCCGTATCGATGATGCGACGTCAAATGCCACAGTCCGAATTCACAACACGAACACCGGTCAGATCATCGAAGCCTGTTTTGCTTTGCGAGACGGATTTGTCTATCCACGAGACTGACAGGATCTGGCGCGCGATCCTAATCGACAAACGCGCGTTCCAGAACAAAAGCACCAGGGTTGGCGTTCGATCCTTCGCGAGCGCCCAGGCCTTCGAGCAAGGTCTTGGTGTCCTGCACCATCTCCATCGAACCGCAAATCATCGCGCGATCCGTCTCAGGATCGAGCGGCGAGATACCAAGGTCCGCAAACAACTTGCCGCTTTCAATCAGATGCGTGATGCGACCCATGTACGGGCTCTCTTCGCGCGTGGTCAAAGCGCGGTGCGTGAGCTGCTGCGAGACCTCTTCACCAACCAGCGGGTCGTTCTTTGCAAGCGCAACCGTGGCGTTGCCATATGAGAGCTCAGCGACTTGTCGGCAGGTCTGCGTCAGGATGACCTGATCGAACTTTTCATAGGTCTCTGGATCGCGGATCAAGCTCGCAAACGGCGCGATCCCAGTGCCGGTCGAAAACATAAATAGCCGCTTACCGGGGATCAGCGCATCATTGACGAGCGTACCCGTCGATTTCTTGCGCATCAGAACCGTATCCCCAACGCTGATCTTTTGAAGGTGCTCGGTCAGCGGACCATCCGGCACCTTGATCGAATAAAATTCTAACTCCTCATCCCACGAAGGCGAAGCGATCGAATAGGCCCGATAGATCGGTTTTTCGAAATCCGGCAACCCAATCATCACGAACTCGCCAGAGCGGAACCGAAAGCTGCGCGGCCGCGTCATCCGGAAGGAAAACAGCGTGTCGGTGTAGTGCGTCACCTGAGTCACGGTTTCGGCGTAGATGTTGGCCTGCAATGGACGAGACGGCTGGCCCGCAGTCGCGTCCGACGCAGGCTTCTGCGTGCTGTCAGGCATTGTTTGAGCGGCATTGAAGGTCAACGTCTTGCGATACCCCGTTCGTGTTGCATTATCTTTTTCGGCAATCGACTGTCTCCAATGTTCGTTCGGCTGCCGCGCGATGGAAAACCGGCGCCCGTCCGCCGGACTCGGAAACGCAATGCGGATGACTGCAATGCGCTCCAAACGCTTGTGCAACGGGGAGAGATCAACGTCGCCCGGGACATCAACGGCAATCGGACCTTCGGCTGAATTGGACTGCGCTAAAGCGTCAACCGGCACGAACAGCATGGGTTCCACGCTTTAAAATCCACTGTCGGTGATGATCGGCGTGCGAAAGCCGCCACTGGTGTCTTGGCGTTTCGAACCGCACGATGGCGCTTGCAGCGACCTTGCGTTTAGGCCGCGTGGTCATTGTTCCTGGATTCGTAAAGTACAGCTTTGAAGGGCGCCGCACCTAGGCGCCCGTAAGTCTGAAAGAACGGCTCTTCCACCCTACTTCGAAGATCGAGATAGGCGCGGATCACGCGGTCGATCACAGGCACGACCTTATCGACCTCGAAGCCACGCCCAGCACACTCGCCGATGGTCAGCGTCTCGGTGTCATCGCCTCGCGCCGCGCAAGCTCGAGGACGTCGGATGAGACGAGGCGGTCGTAGATCACGACGTCCGCATCGTGCAGCGCCCGGCGTGCCTTGAGCGTCAGGCGTTCCGGATCACCAGGCCCGGCGCCGACAATCGTCACGCGCCCCAGTTCCAGCTCGCTTGGTCGGACACGCTGGCAGAGACAATTTAAGCGAAGGGGCCGACGTCGATTTTGCTGCCGTCGGTGAAGCGAGTTGGGCGAAAGCGCGCGAGGTCGTGGCCAGCGCTGCGACCTTGCATCAGATCGGCCATGATGCGGCCGATGGCAGGGCCAATGCCAAAGCCGTGGCCGCTCAGACCGGTTGCGATGTAAAATCCTTTGACCTCAGGCGTCTCACCGAGCACCGGCACCGCGTCCGGCGTCGTATCAATCATCCCGGCCCAGGTTTGGACGATTGGCACATCTTTCAGCGCGGGCACGTGCTTCGGCACCATCTTGCGGATGCGACGCAACGCGCTCGAAGAGGGCGTCGGATCAAGAACGCGCATGCGCTCAAACGGGCTCTCATCATCACCGGTCCAGCGTCCGCGCCCCGTCCAGCTTCCCGGAAAATCCTTGGGCGGGCCCGGATGTAAACGGACCTGACGCCAGGCAGCGCCGAGTATCGGAATGAACGGTTTCAGGTGCTTGAACGACAATTTCGATACGTAGTGATCAACCGCCGTGCCGCCCGCCAGCGTGTACCCGCCATCGGCGCGTTTCCTGAGGTCCAGGTTCGAGAGGCCAATGTTGCCTTTGAGATTGACGGACGTCGGCGCCGTGCGCGCAACGGTGGCCCGAACGGCCAGTTGTGGCAGGCGGACGCCTTGGTTCCCGGCCAGAACCGTCGACCAAGCGCCACCAGCAAGCAGAACGCGATCGGCTTTGACCGTTCCGCGCTCGGTGGCAACGCCGGTCACACGACCAGCGGCCGTTTCAACCGTGCGGACGGCGCAGTTCTCGTGGATCGTTGCACCGTGCCGGGCCGCAGCGCGCGCCAGAGCCGGGACAGCGACGAACGGTTCGCCCCGGCCGTCGGATTGCGTGACGATCCCGCCCGCAAAGTCACCTTCGAGTTCCGGAATACGCTCTTTCAATTCCGCCGGTGTCAAAACCTTGGTCCCGAGCTGAAACTCGGAGGCGCTCTCTTTCCAGGCTTCGAGCTTGGCCATGTGTCGTTCGGTTTCGGCGACATAAACGACGCCGCACTCGGTAAAGGTCAGGGCCGGATCGCCGGTTTCGGATGCAAGGTTCCGCCAGAGGCGGTTGGCCTCCATCATAATCGGGAGTTCAGCGAGATCTCGCCCCTGTTGGCGGATCCAGCCCCAGTTGCGACTCGACTGCTCGCCAGCAATCCGCCCTTTCTCAAAAACGGCGACGGTCTGACCGGCGCGCGCGAGATAATAGGCGGTCGCGACCCCAGCGATCCCACCACCGATGATCGCCACGTCGACGGCGTCGGGAAGACGGTCATCGAAAGCTGGCCGCGAAAGGGGCGCTGTGGCCGGCGGCATCGGCTGTTTCGGCCCGGGGATCGTCGTGCTCTGCTGTTCCATGGCGAAACGCTACACCGCAGTTTTTCGGGTTGAAAGAGGCATGCGTGTCGCAACGTCAATCGTCTCGTTGCGCGGTGGATCTGGCCCGCTGTTCGCGAGAGACGAGACCCCGCTGGAGGCCGAGATCGAGATTAGTGGGAGGGTCGCAACAACGATTAAGCCACCGGAAATCTCATTCTGATATTGCTCCCGGCAGCGGCCGTTCCGTCTCGCCCACCGGCCTCGAGCACGGACAGGCCTTCGGCTCAGACCTTGGGATTTCAGCGCATGCAGCAATCGCCAACAACGTCGATCATCATCCCGCACTTCAATCAGCCAGACGCATTGCGGGACTGTCTGGCTTCGCTGGCGGGACAAATCAGTGTGGATGGCGACATTGAGATCATCGTTGCAGACAACGGATCCGACCATCGACCGACGGAAATCTGCGCTGAATTTTCGGGCGTCAAGCTGATCGATGCGCCAACGCCTGGACCGGGACCTGCGCGGAACGCCGGAGTTGCAGCGGCGACTGCGAACATGCTGGCCTTTATTGATGCCGATTGCATCGCCGAGCCGACTTGGCTCGCGACCATCCAAGTAGCGCTGCGAGCGACATCGGACCAGCCGATCGGCGGCGCGGTGCTCGTCAAGTTTCGCACGCCCACCAAGCCGACATTCGTGGAGCCGTTTGAAGCCGTTTATTCCTACCGCAACGACGCGTACGTGCGGGACCAGGGTTTTTCAGGCACCGGCAACCTTGCGATGCAGCGACACGTGTATGAGCAGGTCGGCTCATTCGCCAGTATTGGAGTTGCCGAGGATCGAGACTGGGGGTTGCGCGCGACCGCGCTCGGCATCCGGACCCGGTATGTAGATAAGATGATCATCTACCATCCGGCGCGCGAAAGCTTTGCTGAGCTTCAGCGAAAATGGGATCGCCATATCGCGCACGATTGGGCGGCAGTCGATGGGCGGGTTGCAACGATCACGTGGATCGCAAAGGCGGTCGCCATGCCCTTCTCACCACTCGCCGAGTTGCCAACGATTTTAACCACGCGAAAGATCGCCGGTGCTTGGCCGCGCTTGCTCGCACTCGCTTGCCTCGCCCGCCTTCGGATCTACCGCGGCTGGCGTATGGCACAGTGCGTCGTCGGCGAACGCCGTCGCCAGGCCGGCGATGCATGGCGGGCCGGCTGAGCGGCTGAACCTCCGCAGCGGCGTTACCCACCTGGATGCGTCGGAGCGAGCCGCTATTTCCACGACGGTTTGCGCTTTTCTCGAAAGGCGCGCAGCCCCTCCTGGGCCTCCGGCAGGATCGCTGCGTTGACAAAATCTTCGACCGCAACGGCGACGCCACGCCGGTAATCCGTGTCGTTCGCGCGCACGAACGCAGCGCGCGCTTGGCGCATTGCGGCTGGTGGTTTGGAGGCAAACGATACCGCAAGTTCCCAAGCTGCCGATACCGCAGAC
>JBCBWG010000080.1:0-12494 GCA_039817205.1 Pseudomonadota bacterium | reverse complement strand
CCGGGCCATTGCCAACCGAGCGACATGCTCTCGCCTGGTGTGGCGCCCCCCTGCGCAACGCCGGGTGAGCCACGCATGTGACCCGTATTCGCTGTAATATCGGCCATCAAAATGGTCCTCTTCACGACGCTTTCTCGGAGGCTTTTAATCGGGTGATCCGAGACCGCTTCGGTCCCGATTGCAATGGCTGAAATGAGCAAAGCCAGCTGACATATTGCACGGACACCGATGAATTCTCTTCGATCGTGATGCACGAAGCACACACCGGGTCATGGGCCGGCCATCGCTGACGATGCGCGCGGCGGCCTAAACGCTGTGGACTAATTCCGTAGCGCTGCGGCTTGAGCGGAATTCGGCGGAACTGCTCAGCAATCGAAGGTAGCCCGGACGACGCAGCCCATCGCCGTCACAATCAGGCCCAAACTTTACATTGCAAAGTAATCTCATCACATCCAAGCGAATGCCCAGGAGCCTCCACCCATGTCATTTGTCGATGCTGCGCGTGACACCTTGCGATCGCCCGCCTTCAAGTTCCTTATTGTTCTCGCGCTGATCTTGGCTCTCGCGATCCCGCTACTGTTCGTCTACGCGCTTGTCTGGGAGCGGGAACAATTTGCAAAAAAAGCAGCAACCGGCATTAGCCAGACCTGGGCCAATCGACAAACTGTGAGCGGGCCTTACCTCATCGTTCCGACCGAGACCTCTCGGCAGGTCACCACCAAATCCGGCTCGGAAACGCGGATCACACGCGGCCGCGTTGCGTTCCTGCCCGAAGTGCTGAACGTCACCGGCGACATCCAGACAGAGATCCGATCGCGGGGGATTTTTGACGTTCCGGTCTATCGCAGCCAGGTCGGCATTTCAGGTCGGTTTCTGCCACCAGATTGGCAACGTGTCGCAGCCAATGTGGACCGGCTCCTGTGGGCCGAAGCCGAATTGGTCGTTCTCATCTCGGACGTCCGCGGGATCAAGTCCACGGCGTCGATCTCCATCGGCGGAAGCGATCGAAAGTTCCGCGCAGGCTCGGGGCTCAGCGGTGGCGGCACGGCTGGCATTCACGTCCCCGTATCAGAGGCGACGGTGAAAGCCGGGTTCCCGTTCGCGTTTGACTTGGCGCTCAACGGTTCGAAGGGCCTGTCATTCGTCCCGGCGGGTGGCGAGACAGACGTCAAAATCAAATCGAATTGGCCACATCCAAGTTTCGGCGGACAGTTCTTGCCGGACGCGCGTGACGTCGCCGATACCGGTTTCTCCGCAAACTGGAAGATCCCCAGATTGGCACGCGGCCAAGGCCAGGAACTTGCGCTCAATTCTCTCTCGCAGCTCCGTCAATTTCAATCCTTCGGAGTTGAATTGTTCCAACCCGTTCGGTTTTACAGCTTGGCGCAGCGCGCCTTGAAATACGCGCTTGGATTCATCGCAATTGCGTTTCTCGCCGTCTTCGTCATTGAAATCCATTCTCGGCAACGCGTGCACTGGATTCAATATCTGTTCGCGGGGTTGGCGTTGATAATCTTTTACGTACTGCTCGTTGGCACAGCTGAGCATATCGGCTTTGATGCGGGCTATGGATTGGCAGCGTTCGCGACGACAACTCTGATCGGAACGTACTTCGGAACCGTCACCCGATCCGCGCGTAGGGGTGCCATCGTGTTTGGTGTGCTCGCGCTCATCTACGGGCTGCTGTTTCTGCTGCTTCGGCTCGAAGACTACGCACTTTTGGTTGGCTCGATCGCCGCCTTCAGCCTCATCGCCATCGTCATGTTCGCAACGCGCAACGTGGATTGGTCTGGCAAGGCTCCCGGTCCAGACGCAGCGTCTGTACACCGACCAAGCCCTGCCGAATAGGCGGACAGGTTGTCTGACTTGTGCTGTTGCTCCCTCGTCTCGCGCCCTTTTCGAGGTGGGACCGCGGCCCGGCTTTGACGTTGCAGTTGAGGCTCGGGCCGTTGGTTGACTTGTTGCGACCACCTTCGAAATCGACATCGCGAGCGCCGCATTAACCTCACACATACCCGGACCTGGATTTCGGCCGAGGTGCGCCGCAGAACGGCAACCAGCCCATCTTCCGCCTCAGTTAACCGTCTGTTATGGTTTCGGAACGGGGGCGTATTGAGAGTGGAGATGTACCATGGTGCCTGACCTTCTGTTTGTGTTTGCAGCCCTTGCCATTGGTCTTGGCCTTTCACTCGCGACCTATCGGATCTTTGCCCTGCAGAATGAATGGCCGATGGGCGAGCTACATGCTGAGCGCCCGCTCGTGCCCGTGCTCATTGGCGTCTTCGCACTCGTCATCGGCTTTCTTTTCGCAGCGGCCCGGGGCCCTGCCGACGGTGGCTGGTGGATTATCGCAGCTGGCGCTTTGTTCGCAATTTTCTGGACCGGCTTCATGCGCGTTGCAGGACAGCTCTCGCTTTTTCTGGCGCCCGTCGCGACCGTAATCCTGTTGCTCGCATGGATTGGCGTTCGCCCGCCTTCCGATCTGGTTTACATCCCGGGGTATTCACCGACCAGCTTGACAACAAGCGAACCACTTCCGCTTTCGCCACGAGCACGTGGCGATCAATAATAATTCGTGCGCAACGCGCTTGAAAAATGCTCAATGATAAAAAGGGCTGCTCCAAATGGCGCAGCCCTTTTTTTGGGTGTTCGAGAGAATTTGAGAGATCAGAAACCGCGAACTGGCGTCCGATTACTTCAGTGGCGCGTAGGTGATCGGCGTAGGTGTCGAGCCGAAGTGATAGCGCAGACCAACCTTGATCTCGTGCGACGTGATATCGTCGATGCGAACCGCCGGGTTCACAAAACCACCATTGTCAGCGCGACCGGACTCAATGCTGCCGAGATCCGAGTAGCGGTAACCGATATCGAGGATCGCACGGTCTGAGATCTGGTAGGCGGTTCCCGCCATCAAGGACCAGGCAAACGCCAGATCGTTGTTGCCCTCGATCCGATTGTTCAACGCCGGGTTGCCGGTGAAGGACACTTCGCCAAGGCGGTGGTAGGCAACACCCAAGCCGACACCGACGTACGGCACGAAGCGGCCGAACTTGCCGAGGTCGTAGTAGAGGTTGACCATTGCCGTGTACGACTGCAGGTCGACGTGCAGCGGATCATCCGTGATCGGGGTTGGCGGTGTCGGAACAAGCGTGCCGACAAGCGGTTCTTGGACGATCAAGGGCTCGCCGTCGAGCTTCTGCGTGCCGCGGAAGCCGAGGACCGCCTCAGCGCGGAAGCCGCGCGAACCGGAACCGCAGCCAACGCCAACTTCACCGAACCATGTGTTGTCAAACGAGACACTGCTGACGGTGTCGCCTTCATAACGCGACGTGACTTCGTCCGCGTCGATCACACCGTTCTGGTTCGTGTCGCCGTCGGCGAACCCGTCACCGTTGGCGTCAGCGTAATCAAATTCCTGGTTCCGAACTGGCCAGGTGACGTCGGGATCGGTGTAGCCGGCATAGCCAACGTCACCGCGGAAGTAGCAGGGACCTGCTGCGGCGCGCGGAGCGCTGTAGCCAAAGTCTTTCGCGCCACCAGCATGTGCAGGCTCAACGACCATACCTGCTGCCGACAGGAGCACTGCTGAGGCAACTGTCGCCTTCAGGGCAGATTTCATGGGTACTCTCCTCCAAGAACAGGCACTCGGTATTGCGGCCTGCGGACCTCAAGTTGCTCATGGAGGGTGCCAGAGGGCAGTTAATCGCCAGTTAAGCGGCGTACCGGACTGGGGCATGCTGTTTGATGAAGCCGCGCTTCCACGTCGAGCCGCACTTCTTGTGACGGAACCGCGAACCCAATACGGTCGCGCCACCAATAGAGCCCGAGGAGACCCAAAGTGTTTACCGCCGAGACCATCGCCGACGCCGTGGGACGGACACCGCTCATCAAGTTGCGCCGCGCATCGGAAGAGACCGGCGCAACTATTCTCGGCAAAGCAGAGTTCATGAACCCCGGCCAATCCGTGAAGGACCGCGCCGCTCTTGGGATCATTAGGGCAGCTGAGAAAGATGGCCGACTAAAACCCGGCGGCACGATTGTGGAAGGCACGGCGGGCAACACGGGGATCGGCCTGACGGTCGTTGGCCGCGCGCTCGGTTACCGCACCGTCATCGTTATCCCCGAGACCCAGGCGCAAGAAAAGAAAGACGCACTCCGGCAGCTTGGTGCCGAACTCGTCGAAGTGCCGGCTGTCCCCTATCGGAACCCGAATAACTACGTGAAATATTCTGCGCGCTTGGCCGAGGCACTCGCGCAATCGGAACCGAATGGCGCGATCTGGGCCAATCAATTCGACAACGTCGCCAACCGGCAAGCGCACCTCGAAACAACGGCGCCTGAAATTTGGGTGCAAACCGACGGAAAGGTCGATGGCTTCTGCTGCGCCGTCGGCTCCGGCGGCACGCTCGGCGGCGTCTCGTTCGGCTTGAAGGCGATGAGCAAGGACGTGCAGATCGGCCTTGCAGACCCAAAGGGCGCAGCCCTTTACAGCTACTACACGACCGGCGAGCTGAAGTCCGAAGGCTCATCGATCAGCGAAGGCATTGGCCAAGGGCGCATCACCGCAAACCTTGAGAGCGTCCCCGTCGATTTCCCGTTCCAGATCGACGACGCCGAAGCCCTCGACATCATTTACAAGGCAGTCGAAGAAGAAGGGCTCTGCCTCGGTGTGTCGTCGGGTGTGAACATTGCGGGCGCCAAACGGCTCGCGAAAGAGCTTGGCCCTCAAAGCACCGTTGTCACGATCCTTTGCGATTACGGCACGCGGTACGCCTCGAAAATCTACAACCCCGCATTTTTGAAATCGAAAGGCCTGCCCGTCCCACCATGGCTTGGGGAGCCAGGCCGTTCGGTTCCCACTGTTTTTGAAGAGGTGCCGGACGCATGACAACCGAAACGCTGTTCCGCGAGGACGCCTACCTCAAAAGCTGCGAAGCAACCGTCGTCGCCATCAACGATCGCGGCGGCATCGTCCTCGATCGCACCGTCTTCTATCCAACGTCGGGGGGCCAACCGGGCGACGCTGGTCATCTTACGTTTCACGGCGGAGACACGGCGATTGCAACAACCGTCTACGACGCGGACCGAGCAACCATCGTTCACGTCCCAGCCGAAGGCGCCTCGCAACCGGCCGTCGGCGCTAAAGTCGAAGCCCATCTCGATTTCGACCAGCGCCACGACTTCATGAAGATGCATACGGCGCTGCACCTGATGTGCAGCCTCATCGCGTTTCCGGTTACCGGCGGACAGATCGGCCGCCGTGAGAGCCGCCTCGACTTCGACATCGCCGACGCAAGCGCCATCGACAAAGATGAACTCAGTGCGAAACTCGCGGAGCTTGTTTCGGCAGCCCATCCGGTATCGACGCGCTGGATCACTGACGATGAGCTGGACGCAAACCCGGGTCTCGTTCGCACAATGAGCGTGCAGCCCCCACGCGGCGCCGGTCGCATTCGTCTGGTGTCAATCGGCGGGGATGGCGCCGTCGACCTTCAGCCCTGCGGTGGGACGCATGTCCGCGCGACGGACGAGATTGGTGGCGTCGCGGTGACGAAGATCGAAAAGAAGGGCAAGCAGAACCGACGTATCCGCGTGGCGCTGATTGATTGAACGCCTTGCTGGCACCGGTCAGGCGGGCGACACCATCGCGCGCGGGGGCTCTGCGGGACGACGGGAGGTCAAGAGCCAGACCGCGATACCCATGTTGAGCACGTTCCAGGCAATGCCGTGCCAGAACGCGGCCTGATAGCTGCCCGTCCAGTCAAAGATCAGACCCGACAGCCAACCGCCGATGGCCATACCCAAAACCGTCGACATAAGGACGACACTGACGCGTGTGCCCGCCTCACGCGCGGGAAAGTAATCGCGAACGATGAGCGCGTAACTCGGCACGATCCCGCCTTGCGACAGCCCGAAGATAATCGAGACGACGTACAGGGGCACGAGACCATCGAAGGGCAAGTAGAGAAAAAGCGCGATGCACTGAAGCGTTGAGCCGAGCAACAGCGTGGCGAGCCCGCCGATCTTGTCGGCAATCAAACCTGACGCAAGCCGACTGACAATGCCGAAGCCGAGCATGAGCGAGAGCATCTCGGCGCCGGGGCCCGACCCGTAACCAAGCTCCACGCAGTAGGCGACGATGTGAACCTGAGGCATCGACATTGCAACACAGCACGCGATGCCCGCCAGGATCAAAAGCGCCTGGAGCCCACCCTTTGACATCGGCATTTGATACCGTGCGGTCGCGGTCGCAGGCCCCGCCGCGGCTTGAGACGTCGTATCGATCCGCCGCCGGAGTAGCAGTGACAGCGGTACCATCAACGCAACGCAGACAAGCCCGATAACCACATTGGTCTGCCGCCATCCGATTTCCTCGACACCCCACTGGATCAGCGGAGGCCAAAACGCACCGGCAAAATAGTTGCCGCTCGCAACCAGCGCGACCGCGATACCGCGCCGTTTCTGAAACCAAAGCGAGATGTCGGCGACCAAGGGGCCAAAGCTGACCGACGATCCGAGAAAGCCGATGAGCACGGCTTGCGCGGCAACGTACTGCCAAAAATTTTGTGCGAACGACGAGCCGATATAGCCGACGGCCAGCATGATGCCGCCAAATGCAACCGGCAGTGCAACGCCGATCCGATCGACGAAGCGACCCATCAAAATGCCGCCGAGTGCGAAGCCCACGAGCGTCGCCGTGTAAGGCAGCGAGGCCGCGCCACGATCCAGTTTGAACTCAGCTTCGATCGCGGGGAGAATGACGACGGTAGACCAGAGGCCAACGCCTCCGATCATCGCAACAATCACCGAGACGACCAGCCGTCGCCAAGCAGCCGAGCTGTCGGTCAAGTCGTCCGTCTCTGCAGCGGTGTCAATCGACATGGCAGCGCTCAACTCTCACGTTCTGGTGTGTCTCGTCGTCGGAGGGTAAAGCGCTGCACCACGCTCGACGGCCTCAGTGTTTGCCCACTTGGAGGCGATCTGACCAGTGCATGGCAGCGCAGACCCCGCGCGCGCTCTGCGCATACGAACAGGTCCGCGTTGACACTAGTCTTCGGCCGAAAGTTCCGACAGCTCCGACAGCTCCGATAGTATGGAGTTTCGATCACCATCTAGCGCAGGTGGCCCACGTTTCACCGGCGCGCTTTGCCCGTCAAATCGAATGGGCGAACCAAAAGTCTTCGTCATTGCGCCGCCTGGTAAGGCGAGGTCTTGAACCCAGCCCGCGTGCCGGACCTGAGGGTGATCAAGGGCACGGCTCACCGAATTGATCGGCTCGGCTGGCACACCCGCCAACTTGAACGCGTGCACCCAGTCCGCTGCTGACCGTTTTGCAAAAACCTTCTCGAGGATCTCTGCTAGCGCGCGTTGATGCTCCGAACGCGTCTGCGCGTTCTGAAACCGGTTGTCGTGCAACAACTCGGGCAGATTGGCGACCTCACACACTTTCGCAAACAGTGCGTTATTGCCGGCCGCCATCGCAAAATGACCGTCGGCTGCAGCAAACGCCTGATAGGGGCCATTGCGCGGATGCCGCGACCCCATCGGTGGGCTGTCGTGCCCGAAACCAAAAACGGAACTCGTCTGCAAAGCCGCAATCCCGAGCGATGCACCGAGCATCGACATATCGATGTGCGTACCTTGGCCTGTTGCTGCGACCGAACGGAGCGCCGTTGCGATCGCGAAAGCCGCATAAAGGCCGGTCGCGAAGTCGGCGATGGGGACGCCGCATTTGACCGGCGGTGCGCCCTCCTCACCGGTGACGCTCATGATCCCGCTGACCGCCTGGATCGTCAGGTCAAAGCCGCCGTCTTGAGCGTGCGGCCCGTCTTGGCCAAACGCTGAGACGGACGCGAGAATAATCGTCGGGTTCAGCGCTTTCAGATCGTCAAAGCCGAGACCAAGCCGCGCCATGACGCCTGGTCGGTTGTTCTCAAGGACGACGTCAGCGCGCGCGCAAAGCCGCCTAGCAATGGCGAGGTCATGGGCCGACTTCAGATCGAGGACAATCGACCGCTTGCCGCGATTGATCGATGCGAAGTTCTCGCTGTCGCCATCCGTGAGCGGCGGCCAACCGCGCATGTCATCGCCGCCTGGCTTTTCGACCTTGATGACATCGGCACCCATATCGGCGAGCAGCATTCCACAATAGGGACCAGCCGCGATATTGCAGAACTCGACAACGCGAATGCCATGCAGCGGCGTCAACATGGGAAGTCACTCCGGTTGGGAATAGTGCGCTGTCTTCGATCGACTGACATGTGCGGGGTCACGCGTCGCTCAGACGCGACCACGATTTCAGAAAGAAATCATCGCCGCCGAAGTTTCCGGATTTAAATGCGAGCGTCAGTTTGCGTGCATCGAGGCTCCGGACCCACGGCACACCGGGATCAATCTCCGGCCCGATCTCGATCGCGCTGACGTCGAGCCCGGCTGCGACGGCACCCGAAGTTTCACCGCCGGCAACAATCATCCGCGTTACGCCCGCATCGACCAAGGCGCGCGCCGTGTCTGCCATCAGTTGCTCAACCATCGCGCCCGCGGCCTCTCGCCCGAGTTCGGACTGGATGGCGCCAACCTTGGCCGGGTCGTCACTTGAGTAAATCAGCACCGGCGTTGCCCCAAGCTGCGACTGTGCCCACGCGAGGACGGACTGCGACGTCACCTCGCCACGGGCGACGCCTTGTGGGTCCACCTTGAATGTTGGCACGCCAGCTGCCTCAGCGACGGCCACTTGTTTCCGCGTTGCGGCACTGCACGAGCCAGCGAGGATGGCCGTTGCGCCAGTTGGAGCGGCGAACGTCTCCGCTGGCGCCGTCCGCGTTAGTGCTCCGCTCGCCTCAAAATTTTGCGCGAGGCCCATCGCGATGCCGGACCCTCCAGTGATCAGCGTATGATCTCTGATCGCAGCGCCAAGCGTCATCAGATGCGCGTTCTCAATCGCGTCCGTAACGGCGTACCGATATCCCGAAGTTTTCAACTCCGCGAATGCAGATCGGACGGCATCGAGTCCGGCCGCAACCGTTTGAAACGGGACGAGCCCAACCGCATGTTGCGATTGCGCAGCCATAACGCGGACGAGGCTCGCATCGCGCATGGGCGTCAGCGGATGGTCTTTCATCGGGCTTTCCGAAAGCAACTGCTCGCCGACAAACAACTGCCCTTGATAGATTGAGCGGGCGTTGGCTGGAAAAGCGGGACAGACGATCGCAAGTGCAGAGGCGAGCTTGTCTGACAAAGCGTCGGCGACAGGACCGATGTTGCCTTCGGGCGTTGAATCAAAGGTCGAGCAATATTTGAAGAAGATTTGCTGTGCGCCACCGGCCAACAGCGCGTCGCAACTGCGAACGCTCCAGTCGACGGCCTCAGCGACCGGATTGGTTCGCGATTTCAGCGCGACGACGACGGCATCGAAGCTTGCAACCGTCGCGAACGCATCGGACGTTGGGTCAGGCACGCCCATCACTTGGACGGTGCGCATGCCGCTCTTGGCGAGCATGAGGGCCAAGTCTGTGGCGCCCGTGATATCGTCTGCAATGCAACCGAGCAGCATGTCTCAAGATCCTTCCATGTCGCACGCGCCGATGTTCCGAGGCGCTGCGCCGCTGGCGCGCGTCGCCAACGCTGATGCACAAAGAACGTAGCCGACGCTTGCCATCAAACACCAGACGGCCATGGCAATCAGAACGGCCGCGACGCTGACCCCAAAGTCGAAAAAGCCGCCGGTGATGCTCGGTCCGAGGGCGGTTGCAAAAACCTGCAAGGCAACGACCATGGCCCGGACGGCGCCGAGGTGCCGGATGCCGTAAAGCTCAGCCCAAAGCGTCCCGGCAAGTGTCGCACCGCAGCCGGCACTCAACCCGAAACACGCAAACGCCAGCGGTGAGGCGACCGGCGCGTCGCCAAGCGCGAGCGTAACGAGACCAACGGCGAGCGGCAGTAGCGCAAATGGCAAAACGCGCCGCGCCGAAAACCAGTCGACCAGGAACCCGACGGTGGCGCCGGAAACAACGGAGCAAAACGCAAAGACCGGATAGCTCGCCGCAATCGTCGCAATCGACCAACCTTTGACCTCAGCGATGTAGGCTTGGTGAAAGTAGACCGCGGTCGCCATGAAGGCCGGCGCCAATACACCGGGAAGAAGAGCCGCGAACAACCAATCGCGCCTGACATCTTCGGCCCGCCAGTGGAACCGACCGCAGATTTCGTCTGTTGCAGCGGCGCCGTCGGCTGGAACAGGATTGAGCGGTGTCCGCTCTTGGCGCGCGATCCAATAGAAGAGCGGAGCGGCGACTAAGATCATCAAAGCGGCAGCCATGACCCACGACGTGCGCCAACCAACCGCTGCGATCACACCGACCACAACGAGGGGCCACAACGCCTCGCCCACGGGAAAACCAAGCGTCGCCACCGCAACGGCACGTCCGCGACGGGCCGAATACCAACGTCCCATCGCGGTCAGGGCAATGTGGCTCATCATGCCTTGGCCGAAGAGCCGCAACAGGAAGAGTGCAAGGACTAAAACCACAAGGTGCTGGGCCGCTGCCATAACGAGGCATCCGAGCCCAAGCGCCACAGCCGTTACGACGGCGAGCCAGCGGACCGGATATCGATCAACGATGCCGCCGTAGCGCAAAAGAACGAGCGCGCTCGCCGTGGTCGCGATGGTGTAGATGAGGCCGAAACCGCCGTGGCTCAAATCAAAGGTCGCGCGGATTTCGGCACCGGAGAGTGAAATGAAATAGGTCTGGCCGAAGCTCGACCCAAAGGCCAGCAGCAGACCTGTGAGAAGCCAGCGCCATTCCACACGCGCAAACGACACGGCGCCGCTGAATGCCGAATGGCTGCCTGTGAACACGCTCACGTGGCCACTGCCAGTCCGACGACGCTTGAGGACACGAAGATGATCGCAAAACCAGCGACGCCAGCCGCAACCCGAACCGCGATCGACCAGGGAGCGATCAGCGCATACGAGATCAACGCGAGGCCGAGCGCGACTTTGAAGAGCGCCAGCAAAGCAGCGACCGGCGTCTCGGACAGCGCGATGAGCGCTGGATTGGCGACCATGGCGAGCGGCACAATGTAGAGCCCGACGCCCAGCGCCATAGCCGTGATCGCAACCTTCAACCAGTTCTCACCGATCATCCCGGCCGCGATGAAAACCGGCCCGCAGACCGGTGGTGTGATCGTTGACAGAAGCGCAAACCAGAACACGAAAAGATGCGCTTGCAACGTTGGCAACCCGAGCTGTTCGAGCGCTGGCCCGGCGACAGAAATGCAGATGACGTAGGCAGCCGTTGTTGGCACCTCCATGCCGAGCAGCAGGCAGGCGAGTGCGGTTAGCAACAGCGCCGGCCACAGTTCGCCACCGGACGCCGAGAGAATTAGCGACGTGATCTTTACGCCGAGACCGGTTTGTCCGAGCACCCCGATGACCAGGCTCGCGCAGAGAATGATGCTTGCGATGACTGCGATTTGTTGACCGGCGTTGGTGCAGGTTTTCACGAGGCGATCGGCCGTACGCGCAGGCGACAGTGAGAGACGGTGATCGAAAAGAAGCAGGATCGCTGCAATGAGGATCGCGTTGGCAGCTGCGTATTGAGGTGTCAGCCCGCCGTTGAACATCCGCTCAAGCAGAACGGCGAACGGCAACGCGAAGAACGCACTCGTCACCGCAACCGTGCGCCACGCAGGTCGCTGATCCGCTGGCAACGCCTGCATTTGGTACCGCTGGGCAAACGCGTTGATGCCAATCCAAACCGTGAAAAAGAACAGGAGCGCCGGCAGCAGAGCGGCCGCCATGATGTCGGTGTAGGCGACGCCAGTCAGCGTCACCATCACGAAGGCCCCAGCGCCCATCAACGGCGGCATGATCTGCCCACCAGATGAGGCGACAGCTTCGACGGCGGCCGCCATTTGCTTTGGATAGCCAAGCCGCTGCATCGTCGGCAACGTGATGGCGCCGGTTGATGCTACGTTGGCCGACGCCGAGCCTGAGATCGATCCAAACAGAGCGGACGATAGGACCGACACTTTCGCGGCGCCGGCACGCAAATGCCCGGCCGCAGCTGTCGCAAGGTTCATGAAGCCCTGCCCCGCCTCGCCCGCGTTCAGGACGGCACCGAATATCACAAACGGCGCAACGACGTTGACTGAGACGCCGGTAAGGCTGCCCCATAGCCCGCCTTCCGCCACGACCAGCGTGCCGAGGTAACTCCCGAAGGGCAGGCCCGGATGTCCGAATTCACCCGGCAGCAATTGGCCGAACGCTCCGTAGATCAACATGACCATTGCGACGGCTGGCAATGGCCAACCGATGGCGCGCCGCGCCATCTCAAGCACGACGACGATCAAGACAAGTGCGCCCCAGAACTGCACGTCGCCCTCAAGGTAGCCGTATTGGTCGCCGAGCGCCGCCTCGTTGACAACGAGATACGCGCAGGCCGCACTGCCGAGCGTGGTGAGAAGCAGTCCGGTTTGAAACCCAGCCCGGG